>JAYEJF010000020.1:0-96975 GCA_034660455.1 Campylobacterota bacterium
GGGCACCATCTTTACCACCGATGCCTTTACCTGCTTTAAGTTGTGTAGCAAATTCTGCAACATCTATTTCCATCTTCATATATTAATCCTTCTGTATTCAATATTTTATCTAATTGACACAGAATTTATTACACTCCCCGCTTGTCTCTCCTCTTTGTCTGTGCAATACAAGAATCTCTTTTGCACTTAGTTCGAAGTCATTGGTTGCTACAGTGTAATACATCTCCTTATGAAGTTGTTCTTTTGTCTCTTTGGAGAGATAGTCATCTATACCGGGAAGTACCGGTGTGATATTCTTTTTGATGACAATCATCCTAAAAGCATTGTCTGCCTCTCCCATAGTGTACATGAACTCTGTAATATGTTCTTTTGGACTTAGCACTTCCCAGTCATCCTCTTTGATACTGTTAATTTCACGTACTACACTTGAATCCTTTTGTCCTGAGATAGTGAACAGGATATCCTCTTTATTGCAGTAGTTAAATATCTCTGCCTGATAAGAAGCACTGTCTGCTCTGAATCTATCAAACTTTTTACCAATGGGAAGTTGCAGTGCACAGCTCTTGATAAATTCAAGGTTCTTGCTTGCCGGTGCTTCATTTCCTTCTCTAAAGTCTGCATCTATTACATAGCCTCCATTGATGTGTCCTACCATTGGCATATATCCGGGTGCTCCTTTGTAAGAGTACAGAGTGTTATGTTTGTGTGCTTCAATGAAGGTGGCATCTATATCCAACATCAGTTCTTCACTCTTGATACTTTTTAAAAATCGTTTGAGATAACTTTTATTCATATTGTGCAACCCAAGCTCTCCTACCGATCCATGTCTGTGCAGGTATTTAGTTACAGCACCTGCTGTGGGGATATGCTCTATGTTTAGTAGTGTTCTCAAGGCTTCATCTAAACGTATCTCTTTGATATCATCTAGTACCCTTCCTCCACTGTGAAGCATAAGTATCAAGGGATAGATGAATTCAAAAGGACTATAGGCTTTAGGCGAAAGTGAGTTTGGGATATTTTTATTACAGAGCTCTTCAAAGTTCATGCCTTTGAGGTACTCACCAAAAATTGCTACACCTGTTCGCGGTGTGAGTTTTTCATTGGTGGAGGATATGTTACACCCCAAGGGCATTTCCTCCCTTCGGTCAGGGCAAGTTTAATACGGTTTGCATTATAATCAACCTGTTCGTTTTATTGAAAAAGTTGCACCCGTTGGGTGAAGTCTTTGAGTGTGGCTTTTTCGCTTTAAGTACCTAATTATAGGGTAATTGCGGTTACTCTGTGATTGTGTATGGATTTTTTAGGGTTTATACTAAGGGTAAATAAATTTTGTCAATGAGTTCCCTGTATTCAGACATTGCATCTGAATCAATGGTGATGCCTCCACCGCTTTTATAGAGGAGTTGATTCTCTTTTTTTTCTATAAAACGTATCATGATGGAGGAGCGTAGCGATTTTCCATCAAAAATACCAAAGACACCGGTATAGAATCCCCTCTCAAAATCTTCTATATTTTTAATAATACCGACCGTACTTTTTTTAGGTGTTCCTGAGATAGAGCCTGCGGGAAGAATTTGGCTGAGTAGGGTTCCTATAGACTCTTTCCAATCCAAAGGAAGTTGCGCCATGATTTTGGAGCTAACTTGCAGCAGCTCTTTTTCACCCGCTTTGATCTTCTCTACATAACGAAACTTCTCTACTTTGACATGGTTACCGACAATCCCCAAATCATTGCGCATGAGGTCAACTATCATGGTATGCTCCGCTTTCTCTTTTTCATCTTCCAATATGCTTTTTTTAGCATCAGGCAGATTGGCATCGATGGTGCCTTTCATAGGATAGGTAGCAATCGTGTTCTCTTCTATATCAATAAAACGTTCAGGCGAGAAACAGGTGAATTGATCTTTAAAATAGAGTTTGAATTTGGCTTTAGCAAAGGTGAAAATCTCTTTAAGTGTTAAGCTGCTCTCTATGGGTGTTTGAAAGGTAAGGTTGAGTAGATAGGTGTTTCCTGAGCGTATCTCTTCAAGGACAGCATCAAGTGAAGCTTTGTATCTCTTAAAGCCAATAGGAGAGATGGAAAAGTTAAATGTTTTGTTGCGTTTTTGTACAGGGTAGTTGCGCCACTCCTCCAATTTATAGTAAATATCATCCTCTAAAACGTCAAGTGGCGTTGCGAAGATTTGGTTTTGCTCATAAGAGATGATAAAGAGAAAAGGTGTGTTGTTTTGACCTAAGGTATTGATTTTTTGAAAACCATCTTCTTTACTGAGCCACATGTCTTACGAGTCTAAAAACAATAATTTTAAAATTGCCATGCGCATATAGACCCCGTTTTTTACCTGTGTAAGCACTTTACAGCGGGGGTCATTGAGTATTTCATCACAGATATCTATATTTCTCATCACCGGACCGGGGTGTAAAATTAAAATATTTCTATCTTTTAGACGCTCTTTCGTGATGCAGTACTGTTTTGCATAGTCATCATAATTCTCAAAGAGTTCTTTTTCGTGTCGTTCAAGTTGTGCACGAAGAGACATGATGACATCTACTTTGTCAAGTACTGCTTCCAGGTTGTCATATTGAGGGAGGTCACTCTCGGGCATGAACGGTTTGGGAGCAACCAGTAGTACGTTTAACCCCATACGGGTAAGTAGGCGTATTGCAGAAGAGGCGACCCTGGAACTGACAATATCTCCGACAATGGCAATGGTTTTGCCTTGAATTTCTCCATTGAAGTGCTCTACTAAGGTGAAGAGATCAAGTAAGGCTTGCGTAGGGTGTGCATAGTTACCTGCACCGGCATTGATGACGGAGGTCATCTGCATACGTGCCAACATTCCGGGTGCTTCATTTTCTCCATGACGTATGATGACCCCATCAGGTTCCATAGCACAAAGGTTTGCAAAGGTATCTTCAAGAGATTCCCCCTTTTTTGTAGAACTATTACCGGGGTCAAGATGTATGACCGAAGCACCCAGCCTTTTTGCCGCCACTTCAAAAGAGCTTCTTGTTCTTGTAGATGCTTCAAAAAAAAGTGTGATAAGAAGCTTGTCACGCAGCAGTTGAATGGGGCGTTGTGATTTAAACATTTTAGCATCGTGAAGCAGATTGGCTATTTGTTGGTCTGAAAAGTCATTTGTGTCTACAAGATGTTGCATAGATATCCTTGATGGCATAATGATGTGATTATAGCTTATAGCGGCTAATAAACGTGTTGAATCCCTTCTGTACACTCCACCATTCAGGAAAAACAGCATCATAATAGGGCTGTGTCACTTCTGCAAAACTCTCTTTATCTTCATGCAGGTTCACACACCAGTCAAAATCAATATTGAATGTTTTTAAAGCCATGATAGAAAGTATGGTGTCGTTGATGCATCCTAATCGGCTTGGGGTGACCAACAGGGTTTTTGCATTCAGTTCTTTGATGAGGTTTATCATCATATACTCTTTAGTGATGGGTACCATGAGACCCCCGGCACCTTCTATTAAGAGGATATCACAGAGTTTTGAGAGAGCTTCATACTTTTCTATAATTTTTTGAAGCGCAATTGTACTCCCTTTATCTGCACAAAATGGAGCAGCAGGAAGCGGGAAAGTATAGGCTGTAATGTCTTGCGTGTTTAACGTTTTAAAATTACTATTAACCTTTTTACAAGTTTCAAGTAGTATAGTAGCATCAGGTGCTGTGTCAATTACACCTGTTTCAATAGGTTTATAGACACCCACTAAAAATCCTTTGGAAGCGAGTGCTTCAATGAGTTTTACGGTGGTATAGGTTTTACCTACATTGGTACCTGTTGCAGTGATAAAAAGTGGTTGCACTTGAAAATCTCCCATTTTTCTGTATAATAATAGAATTAAAATATGATTAGGATTGTATCACAAAATGCCAAAGTTTGAAGAAGAGTTAGAATTTGATTTAGAGTTAGAAGAGCCAAAAATGTATAAAGTATTATTGCATAATGATGACTATACGAGTATGGATTTTGTTATCGATATACTTAAAACGGTATTTCATATGAGTTATGCGCAAGCAGAGAAAATTATGTTGCAGATACATGACTATGAGAGAGCTATTTGTGGTATATATAGTTTTGAGATAGCACAAACTAAGGTACAGCAGGTGAAACAGAAGGCGAAGCAAAATGAGTTCCCTTTACTTGCGACACTTGAAGAAGATGCGTAGAGAAAGCGTTAAAAAGGAATATAAATGATAAGTATAGCACTCAATGATGTATTTAAACAAGCTGTAGGATATGCAAAAGAGAATAGACATGAATACTTGACGGTTGAGCATGTTTTTTTGTCTATTGTCGGCTCAGATGCAGGAGAAGAGATTTTGTCGATTCTCGACGCAGATATTAATGTACTCAAAGAGGGGATTACGGCACATATTACTAAAACCATTCCCTCGTTAAAAGAGGCAGTGGAACCTTTTGAGACGGTGGCACTCTCTAGAGCCATTAATGATATGATGACACATATTCACTCCGCCGGAAGAGCAGAAGCGAACATCGGTGATATGATCGCTGCTATTTTTATGCAGGAACACTCTTATGCCGTTTATCTTATGAAAAAAGAGGGAATTGCACGCGTAGATGTACTTGAAGTGATCTCTCATCGTTATGATAAAGCGAAGCCCCAAAAAGAGGGAGTAGAGAAAAAAGAGTCATTTTTAGAGCAGTTTACCATGGAGCTTGTAGCACTTGCAAAAACAGGTAAGATAGATCCTGTTGTAGGACGTGTGGATGAGATAGAACGTGTGATGCAGACCCTTTGTCGTCGTAAGAAGAACAATCCTCTGCTTGTAGGTGAGCCAGGTGTAGGTAAAACCGCGATTGCAGAGGGCTTAGCACTTCGTATCAGTGAATCGGATGTACCTGATATCTTAAAAAAATCTAAAGTATATGCTTTGGATATGGGTGCATTGGTTGCAGGTACGAAGTATAGAGGTGATTTTGAAAAGCGGCTTAAAGGAATCATTAAAGAACTTGAAAAGCAGAAAGATGCCATTATGTTCATTGATGAGATACATACCATGGTAGGTGCAGGGGCAACCAGTGGTGGGAGTATGGATGCATCTAACTTACTAAAACCTGCTTTGGCCAGAGGTGATCTGAAATGTATCGGGGCTACGACCTATCAGGAGTTTAGAAACTTTTTTGATAAAGATAAGGCGTTAAGCCGGCGATTTGCCAAGATAGATGTTGAAGAGCCGAGTATGGAAGATACCTTTATTATTTTAAAAGGCGTACAGGACAAATATGAGGATTATCATAAAATTAGTTTTACCGATGCTGCCTTGCAGTCGGCTATTGATTTGTCTGTAAAATATCTTCATGATAGATTTTTACCCGATAAAGCAATGGATATCATTGATGAGGTGGGTGCACACTTTATGCTTAAGGGACAAAATTATGCTGTAGTGCAACCAGAAGATATAGAATCATCTGTAGCTAAAATGATGAAATTGCCTCCAACGGTGATAGGGACGGATGATACAAAGAAGTTAAAGAATTTAGAAAAAGAGATATCTTCTCATATTATAGGGCAGGATGAAGCGATTAAGGCTCTGAGTAGAGCAATTAAACGCTCTTACGCAGGACTCAATGCTGAGAACAGACCTATAGGAAGTTTTTTATTTGTAGGACCTACGGGTGTGGGAAAAACAGCACTGGCGACACAGCTTGCAAAGAGTATGCATGTACATTTTGAGAGACTGGACATGTCAGAATATATGGAGGCGCATACGATTTCTAGGCTTGTAGGTGCACCTCCGGGATATGTGGGCTATGAACAAGGCGGGTTACTTACGGAGATGATCAAAAAACATCCCCATACGGTACTTTTACTCGATGAGATAGAGAAGGCACACCCTGATATTATGAATATCTTACTTCAAGTGATGGATGGTGCAAAATTAACAGATAATAATGGTGTCATATCGGATTTTAAAAACGTGATACTTATTATGACCTCTAACATTGGTACGAAAGAAGCCAATGTTATGGGCTTTCAAAAAGACACTTCTATGAAAACAGATAAGGCTTTGGCAGCATTTTTCTCACCAGAGTTTAGAAACCGTTTAAGTGCTACGATAGAGTTTAATGCGCTCTCTTTAGAGGTACTGATAAGCATTGTGGATACGGAACTAGATAAACTCAATAGACTCCTTGCAGCCAAAAAAATAGAAGTAAAAGTCACTAAAACTGCAAAAGAGTATTTAGCAAATGAGGGCTATGATAAACGTTATGGTGCCAGACACATTGCACGTGTGATTGATGAGAGAATTAAAGAGGCACTCACCGATGAAATGCTCTTTGGAAAGTTGAAAAAAGGTGGTTTTGTGAAGGTGAGTTTTAAAAATGAAACATTGACATTCTCTTTTACTGCAAGATAAGCTATTGAATGGAAGATCAGTTTTATGTACCGCGTATAAGCCAACATTTTTTTGCTTTTCCCAATCCACGTTATGCAGATGAGGGTGGGTTACTTGCATTTGGAGGAGATCTCAGTTCAAAGAGGCTATTAATCGCCTATCAACAAGGTATCTTTCCATGGTTTTCCCAAGGGGATCCGATTTTATGGTGGTCTCCCGATCCAAGACTACTTCTCTATCCCGAACAGTTTAAACTACGAAAATCTTTTAGAAGAGTGTTACGCAGTGGAAAATTTTCTGTTACATTTGACTACAATTTTAGAGAAGTTATCACACAGTGTGCCACAGTGAGTCGTAAAGCACAGGATGCCACATGGATCGTTCCTGAAATGATGGAAGCTTACATACGACTCCATGAAGAGGGATATGCACACAGTGTCGAAGTACACTTTGAGGGGAAACTTGTGGGTGGACTTTATGGTGTGGCATATGGAAAAGCTTTTTTTGGTGAGTCGATGTTCTCTTTGGTTTCTGATGCATCTAAAGTAGCATTTAAAGCACTAAGTGACGTTTTAGGGAGTAGAGGTTATGATTTTATAGACTGTCAAATGAAAACAGATCATATGGTGGGTTTAGGCGCTCAAGTGGTTGATAGGGATAATTTTCTTGATGCACTTGACATAGCAGTAGAAAAACCTGGTGATGTGGAATCATGGCAAGATTTTATTTGGGAATATAAGGAATGAAAAATGGTAAATAGAGATATTAACTTCTCTTTATGGTTAGACTTCGTTGAAAGAGATTATTTAAAAAATGACTTTTTAAAACTGATAGAAGAGGGAACAATTAACGGAGCAACAAGTAACCCTTCGATATTTGCTTCTGCGATTACAACATCACCTGCATATAAGGAGCAGTTGGACTCATTGACGGGAAAAAGTGCTAAAGAGAAGTATGAAGCACTTGCCATTGAAGATATCCGTACGGCTGCACAGGCATTGAGAGCCTCATATGATGAGGGAAATGATGGGTATATTTCCATTGAAGTAGATCCTTTTTTATCTAATGACACAGAGGGTACCATAAGTGAGGGTAAACGACTTTTTGCTGCTATCGGAGAGCCCAATGTGATGGTCAAAGTGCCTTCAACCGAAGCAGGCTATGAGGCAATGACACAACTATTGGCGACAGGAATATCTGTGAATGCAACACTGGTTTTTTCACCTAAACAGGCACAAAAATGTCTTAAATCGATGAAAAGAGGGATGGATAAATTTGAAGCCTCCGGTGGTGGAAGGGTGGAAGCTGTAGTTTCAGTATTTGTCAGTCGTTTTGATAGGTTGTTAGATGGTGATTTAGAAAAAGAGGGTCTTACTGTATCTAAAACAGGTATCTACAATGCGGCAAAGATTTATAACCTTATTGAAGCCAATCATACACCGAGCGTCCGTACACTTTTTGCCAGTACCGGTGTGAAAGGCGACGTCCTGCCTGCAGATTATTATATGAGAGAATTGCTAGCACCTCACTCCGTAAACACGGCACCTTTAGCTACGATAGAGTCGTATATTTCATCAAAAGCAACTGCTCCGAAATTTCCTTTAGAAGAGAGCGAAGTAAATGGGTATTTTACAAAATTGGCAGACAATGGATTTAATATGGATGAAATTTATGCACAACTATTAAAAGAGGGACTTGAAGCCTTTGAAAAAGCATTTGAAGCAATGCTTGATACCTTAAAATAAAATATACTAATAGGAATGTATGCCAATGGAAGAGAAACTCAAGCTATATCTTAGGACAATGATCAGTAATAAGGGAAGTGATCTTCATTTGAAGAGCGGTTCTCAAGTGAGGGTACGTGTTCATGGGGTATTGAAGGTAATGGGGAAAGATGCACTCAGTGCAGAGATGATGGACAAACTCGCAAAAGAGATTACATCCCCTGATCAGTATGAAAAACTGATTACAGATAGAAACTTGGACTTCTCTTATGTTTTGGGAGATGAAAACCGCTTTCGTGTAAACTTTTTTTATCAAATGGATGGCTTGTCGGCAGTTTTCCGTATTATTCCCGTGAAGATTTTGACTCTGGATGAACTGAATTTACCTCCTGTTATTAAGACATTTACAGAGATTCAAAGGGGATTGGTTTTAGTCACAGGGGTCACGGGTTCGGGTAAATCTACAACACTTGCAGCCATACTTGATAAGATAAACAGAGAGTCAAAAAAACATATTATTACGGT
Source organism: Campylobacterota bacterium (assembly GCA_034660455.1). Lineage (GTDB taxonomy): Bacteria > Campylobacterota > Campylobacteria > Campylobacterales > Sulfurovaceae > Sulfurovum. The sequence continues at coordinate 8,635 of JAYEJF010000020.1, forward strand.
TGAAGATCCTATTGAATTTGTACATAAAGACAGGGGTTGCCTGATCAATCAAAGGGGTATAGGTCAAGATGCACATTCATTCTCCGATGCCCTTAGAGCAGCCCTAAGAGAGGATCCTGATATTATACTTGTTGGGGAAATGAGGGATTTGGAGACCATCGATATTGCGCTTCATGCTGCCAATACGGGGCACCTTGTTTTTTCAACCCTGCATACACTTGATGCAAAAGAGACCATTGATAGAATTGTCGGTATGTTTGGTAATGAGGAGCAAAACAGGATTCGTATGTCACTGGCTTCCGTACTTGAGGGGGTTATCTCTCAAAGGTTGATTCCCACGAAGAGTGGCGGAAGGGTTGCAGGAATTGAAATTCTTAAAAAAACATCAAGAATTGAACAGCTTATTGTGGAAAATAGAGATGCAGAAATCCCTGATGCACTGTTTGAAGGTAAAGAGATTTACGGCACACAAACTTTTGATCAAGCACTCCTTGATATCTTGCGCAGGGGTGAAATAACCCAAGAGGTTGCACTTGAATATGCAACCAATCCGGCTGATATGAAACTGAAAATGCAGGGGGTAGGTAAAGGGGCACTTGTAGATGATACACTGAATGAAGAGGTAGATGTTTTTGCTTTTAAAGATGAGGATGAGTAAGATAAATCCTGAATGTATGAATCAAGCATATTTTAATACAAAATAGGTATAATTCGCTCCTATTTTACTAAATATTTTTATATTGAGTAAAAAATTATACAATGGAATAAAGGAAAGATATGTTAGAAGGTATCGTTAGAGAGAGTATCGGTAAAGTGAATGCAAAGAAGCTTAAAAGAGATGGTTATCTAATCGCAAACATTTATGCAAATGGCGTTGAAAATATCAATGCAGCATTTAAACGTGGAGAGTTTGTAAGAACTGTAAGAAATAAAGAGACACTTGCATTCCCCGTTAAAGTTGGCGATAAAGAGATCAATGTATTTATCCAGGAGTATCAACTTCACCCCGTGAATGGTGATGTATTGCATGTGGACCTTAGAGTTGCTGTACCAGGGCAGATTACCAATTTTCTTGTACCTGTGATTACACATGGAACACCGATAGGTTTAAAAAATAAGGGTGTACTTGTTATCTCTAAAAAAAGATTAAAACTAAGAGGGACTATCGAAGATATGCCGGCTAAGTTTGACCTTGATGTTGAACCTCTTGACAGAGATGATTCAATTCTTGTACGAGATGTTGAAGCACCGGAAAATTGTAGAATGATGGATAGAGGTGATGTTGCTATCTGTGGTGTCATTAAAGCTAAATAATATACGATGACACTTTTTGTAGGTCTAGGAAATCCGGGATCACAGTACGAAAATACACGTCATAATATTGGCTTTAAAGTCATCGATACACTTGTCGATGACTTTTCCGCCCGAGATATTTCAAAAAATTCTTTTCAAGGTATTTTATACCGTTCTGCCAATTCATTTTTTTTAAAACCTACTACTTTTATGAACCTTTCAGGAAAATCTGTACTCTCTGTAAAACATTTTTTCAAAATAGAGCTTGAAGATGTGATTGTCATACATGATGACATCGATCTTCCTTTTGGGGCGGTACGTTTTAAAAGAGGTGGCGGTCATGGCGGTCATAATGGTCTCAAATCAGTCGATACGCATATAACAAGAGAGTATATGCGCGTAAGAGTGGGTGTGGGAAAACCAGAGCGTAAATCCCAGGTTGTAGAGTATGTGTTACATGACTTCTCACAAGAGGAGGAGAAAGATATAAATCATTTGATAGCGCATGTAAGTAAGGCCTGTAAGGCATTATTAGAGGGTTCAATGGATGATGTAAGGTCAAAATATAGTTTAAAGTCTATCGCAAGTTTAACCCAATGAGTACCTTTATACCTCCCCTCTATTTTAGGTATCTGTGCAAACTCTATCTTAAAAACCTCTTGGCAATACTTTTTGGTCTCTCTTTTGCATTTGCATCCATAGATTATTTGCAGAATGCTCAAAGACTTGATGTCGCCTCAAACTATAAGATACTTTACATTTTTTATATGTGGCAGGAGGCATTAGGATTGTTGTATCCTTTAGCCATCGTATTTGCACTTATTATGACAAAACTGGCACTGGTTAAGAGTAATACGATGGGTGCATTACATGCATTTGGATATGACAAAAAAAGAGTTATGCTCCCTTTGTTAAGTGTGGCATCTTTGATTTATATGATGTTTTTACTTTTACATACAACAGAGTTTTCTTATGCCAAAGATAAAGCAAGTTTTCTGATAAAAAATGAGTTTAATACCTATGATGTGAATGATCTTTTTTTTAAATATAATGATACCTTCGTCTATATCAATACACTAGATCCCATTGAAAAAAAGATTCATAATATTACAATTTTTAAAGTGGAAGGGTATCAGGTACGTTATACAATTAAGGCACCTGTAGCGATGTTTGACGGTGAAAAATGGATAGCACATGATGCCACATTGAAAACCCATATCTATAAAAATGATGCGTTACAAAAATACACAGTTGAGCATAAAGAGACAATAGAAACCTTGGATGGATATAAACCTAAAATTATTGAGTCCCTCTATGTAGGAAGATCAATGAATATAATTGATGCATATCATACATGGAAGCTGCTGCATCGACAAAATCTAAATTCAGATAAAATTCGAGCAGCAATGTATGATAAGATTATTACCCCTCTTTTTGCATTGGCACTTCTCTTAATTTTGTTTTTTAAATTGCCTTTTCATGCTAGAATGATGAATCTTGGGGGTGTTATTGCACTCTCTTTGGCAAGTACTTTTGTAATATGGGGTATGCTTTTCGGACTTGCTCGCATGAGCACAAACGGGGTGCTTATACCTGAATTAGCGATAGTGTCACCCATACTATTGTTATGTGCTTATGCCCTGTATGTCTATCTTAGGGATGAAAAGAAGATCAACTAAAACCTTAAACGACCTTTTAATTAATATTTAGATAAAATTCACCCTAAAATAGCACCCGTAAGAGCAAGATATCGGGTTATTTATAGGATGAGAGATGAAAATTGACGCTAAAGCATTAGTAGAGAAGTATGGTACCCCATTGTATGTGTATGATTTTGATTATATTGAAAATAGATATACAACGCTGAAAGATGCTTTTTCAGGTAAAAAGTCAATGATTAATTACGCGGTGAAAGCAAATTCTAACCTCTCTGTAATTTCGCATTTGGCAAAGCTTGGTGCAGGGGCTGATTGTGTGAGTATTGGCGAAGTCAACCGTGCTTTGAGTGCAGGAGTGAATAAGTATAAGATTATCTTTTCCGGTGTGGGTAAACGTGATGATGAAATACGTGCAGCCCTTGAATATGATATCTTACTCATCAATCTAGAGAGCGAAGCAGAGATGAAGCGTGTTGAGATGGTAGCCAAAGCACTTGGTAAAGAGGCACGTATCTCTATCCGTGTGAATCCCAATATCGATCCTCAAACACACCCTTATATTTCAACAGGATTACATGAGAATAAATTTGGTGTTGAGATAGATATGGCTAAACGTATGTATATCTATGCTAAAAAATCAGAATTTTTAAATCCCGTAGGTATTCATTTCCATATTGGTTCACAGTTAACAAAACTCTCCCCGATTCGTGAAGCATGTGGCATTGTAGCAGATCTTGTGGCATCGCTCAAAGCGATAAAAATTGATATTAAATTTTTTGATGTTGGCGGCGGTATCGGTGTGGTGTATGATGATGAAGTAACGATAGCTGCCGAGGAGTATACTCAGGCGATCTTTGAAGCGACCAAAGGGCTTGATGTCACATTGCTTTGTGAACCGGGTCGTTATATGGTAGCCAATGCTGGTGCATTTTTTACCAAAGTATTGTATGAAAAAAGCAATGACGATAAACGCTTTGTCATTGTAGACGGTGGCATGAATGACCTTATTCGTCCAAGTCTTTACAATGCATACCATAAGATAGAAGCGGTTAATGTTGAGGGTGAAAAAACGCTTGCAGATGTGGTTGGCCCCGTATGTGAGAGTGGTGATTTTTTTGGTAAGGATATACCGCTTCCGCCCCTTTCCCATAATGATCTTATTGTGATACACTCCGCAGGGGCATATGGGTTTACGATGGCCAGCAATTACAATACAAGGGCAAAACCTGCAGAAGTGGCTCTGCAGGGTGGTAGAGACAGACTGATACGAAAACGTGAAACCTATGAAGAGCAGGTACGTTTAGAACTTGAATATTTGCAAAAGTAAAAGGGTAGACCATGACATTAGATGAGCTAAGGGTCAAAATAGATACTATTGATGACCAATTGTTAAGATTATACAATGAGCGTATGGAACTGGTGCATCAGGTAGGAGAACTTAAAAATACGACAGGCTCACCTATCTACCGCCCTGAGCGTGAACAATCTATTTTAAATCGCCTTAAAGGTCAAAATCAGGGGAGGTTGACTGACGGAGCGATTGATGCATTGTTTTTGGAAATGTTTGCTGTTGCAAGGAACCTTGAGCTACCGGAGGCAGTAGCCTATCTAGGACCCGAAGCGAGTTTTACCCATCAAGCTGCAGAAAAGAAGTTTGGTGCGTTGAGTACGTATCTACCTGTCAGTTCCATACAGGGGATATTTCGTGCAGTAGAAAAGGGAACAGCAAAATTTGGTGTGATACCGATTGAAAATTCCTCTAACGGTATTGTCAGCGATACAATCAATTGTTTAGACCAGTACAATCTCAAAATTATTGCAGAAGTGGTGATTGATGTACATTTATCCTTTGCGACCGTGAATGAGGATATTAGAAAGATTACAAAGATCTATTCAAAAGATATTGCTTTTGGTCAGTGCCGTAAATTTTTACACGATTTGGGCTTGGATGAAGTAGAGCATATCCCGGTTGAATCTACAGCCAAAGCGGCAAAACTTGCTCTCAAAGATGAAACTGCTGCTGCACTCTGTCCTGAAGTGGCCGCAAAGTTAAATAATTTACCGATACGTTTTAATCATGTAGAAGATAATAGCAATAATCGAACACGTTTTTTTATTATTTCAAATTTTGAAAATGGCGTTTCAGGAAAAGACAAAACATCACTGTTGGTTAGGCTTTCCAATACACCGGGATCCCTAGTAGATTTCCTGAATGATTTTGAAGAGGAAAATGTGAATTTGACAAAAATAAAATCCCATATAGTAGGGGGAGAATCACTTTTTTTCATAGAGTTTAGCGGACACCAAGAGGATACTCGTATTAAAGGGATTCTTCAACAGCATAAAAATCAAATCAAAATATTGGGTTCTTATGTGAAAGAGACAGATGATGTTTAATGAAAATGTAGGATGTAGTGTCCATATAACACTAATAAATGGAATATGATAATGAAATTTAATAAGGTACTTAGAGACATTAAGGTGTATGAAGCAGGTAAGCCTATAGAGTTGGTTGTTCGTGAATATGGTATTAACCCTGCGGATGTAGTGAAATTGGCATCCAATGAAAATCCGATAGGAACAAACCCTGCAATAGCAAAAGTGATTCGATCAAATGCAGATATTGCACACCTCTATCCTGATGACAGTATGTATGAACTCAAAGCAGCTTTGGCTTCGAAGTATGATGTAGAGAAGCGGAATATTATTATCGGTGCAGGATCAGATCAGGTATTGGAGTTTATTTCACGTGCCCTTTTAAATGAGAATGCTTCTGTATTGATGTCTGCGGTGACATTTGCAATGTATGAAATTTATGCAAAACAGATGGGTGCAAAAATATACCGTACTGCAAGTTATGAACATCAATATGAAGAATTTATGGAAGCATACCGACTATATAAACCTGAAGTCATTTATCTTTGTACTCCCAATAACCCTACCGGTGATGCAACATCCAAAGAAGATGTATTGAAAATCATTAAAGCAGTGGATAGAGAGACTTTGGTTGTGGTTGACGGTGCGTATATGGAGTATGCAGCAGCAAAAGATGAAAGATATGCCATTACACCAAATGATTTGTTAGGGTATGAAAATGTAATGTATCTGGGTACTTTTTCAAAAGCACATGGTTTAGGGGGTATGCGTGTAGGGTATGGCATAGGGCAGACCCAGCTCATAGAAGAGCTTTATAAAATGAGACCCCCTTTTAATATATCGACCCTCTCTTTGGCTGTTGCCATTGAAGCATGTAAGGATAATCGTTTTGTTGAAGAGTCTATTGCGCTTCACCAAGAACAAATCAAACGATATGAAGCGTTTGCACAAGAAAAAGGGTTTAGGTATATTGAGAGCTATACCAATTTTATCACATATCTGTTTGATAGCAGTATGGATTCTACAAAACTATCAGATACTTTGCTTAAGCGTGGTGTGATCATACGAAATTTGGCTTCTTATGGTTTGAATGCGATACGTATCACCATAGGAACCCAAAAACAAAATGATATCTTTTTTAAACATTTTTCAGAGGTTATTGCTTGAAAAGAGTAGAAGTAGTACATATAGATGACATCGAAGCAAAAACTTTTTTTTTAGATGAATTTACCCAATATGAAGCATCCTGTGTTAGTATAAAAAAGATTACAAAAAAAGAGCTTAAAGAGTTAGCTGATAAGTTAGAATTAGATTATAATGATGCACAGATTGTTTTTGCAAAAAAACTTTTACATGCATATTTGACAGGAAAATGATGATGGATATAAAAGCACATTCCATAGAAGAACTGAATATTTTGGCAGAAGATATCAGACAAAAGATATTAGATACAGTAAGTCGGAACGGTGGACACCTCTCTTCTACAATGGGTGCAACCGATCTTATTATTGCCATGCATAAAGTCTTTGACGTGGAGAATGATCCTTTTATTTTTGATGTAAGCCATCAGGCATATGCACATAAACTTTTAACAGACAGATGGGATAACTTTGATACTTTACGTCAATTTGGAGGTATCTGCGGATATACAAAACCAAAAGAATCCAAGTATGACTATTATGTGGCGGGACACAGTTCAACATCTATCTCTTTAGCCGTAGGTGCTGCTAAAGCTATTGCTTTGAAAGGAGAGGAGCGGGTACCCGTTGCCTTAATCGGTGACGGAAGCATGTCTGCAGGAATGGTGTATGAAGCCCTGAATGAGCTAGGAGACAGAAAGTATCCGGTGGTGATCATACTCAATGACAATGAGATGAGTATTGCAAAACCTATCGGGGCCATCTCTAAACTACTCTCTCAAACCATGGCAGGTTCATTTTACCAGAGATTTAAAGGAAGGGTTGAAAAAGTACTCGATCACTTACCTGATGGTGCACACTATATGGCAAGAAGATTTGAGGAGTCATTTAAATTAATTACTCCGGGGATTCTCTTTGAAGAGATGGGTATTGAGTATATCGGGCCTGTTGATGGCCATGATATAGAAGCAATGATTGAGACCATGGAGATAGCCAAAGCATTAGGAAAGCCTGTTATTATCCATGCACAGACAACCAAAGGGAAAGGCTATGAAATAGCTGAAGGCACCAAAGAACATTGGCATGGGGTGAGTGCATTTGATCTTAAAACAGGTATGGCTCCTCCAAAGAGCGGTGCTAAAAGCGCAACAGCGATTTTTTCAGAAACACTTGTAGCCTTAGCCAAGGAAGATGAGAAGGTGGTAGGTGTCACCGCCGCAATGCCAAGTGGCACAGGCATGTCTGTTGCAATAGAAAAATACCCTGAACGTTTTTGGGATGTGGCGATTGCAGAACAACATGCCGTGACATCTATGGGTGCCTTGGCAAAAGAGGGCTTTAAACCTTTTTGTGCGATCTACTCTACATTTTTACAGCGTGGGTTTGATCAGGTAATACATGATATTGCATTGATGGATCTGGGTGTGGCTTTTGCACTAGACCGTGCGGGCATAGTGGGTGAAGATGGAGAGACCCATCAAGGTCTATTTGACATCTCTTATTTAAGAGGTATTCCTAACATGACGCTGTTAGCACCCTATAATGAGACAACAATGAAACTCTGTATGGCATTTGCAAAAGCATATGCACACCCTTGTGCTTTTAGATATCCCAGAGGTGCTTTTTTAGCCAAAGAGGCAGAGAGTACACCGTATGAAATAGGTAAATCAGTTTTGCTTCAAGAGGGAGATGAGATACTTTTGATTGGATATGGGAATGGTGTGGGGCGTGCAGAGCTTACTGCAAAACTTTTAGATAAAGAGGTTGCTATTTTAGATTTACGTTTTGTAAAGCCTCTTGATGAGAGTATGCTACTCTCTTTAAGCAAACGTTATAAAAAATGGTTTGTCTTTTCGGATTCTGCAAAAATGGGTGGTGTAGGCTCTGCACTGTTGGAGTTTCTCTCTGAAAAACAACTGATGGATATTTCACTCACCTCATTTGAATATGATGATGCATTTGTGACCCATGGAAATACGAAATTAGTAGAAGAGAGTTTAGGACTTTTACCTGAGCAGTTGGCAAAACGAATTCTGTAGGGGGCAGATTCTATATCAGCCCAAGGGTCACTATTGAATGGACCCCTACAAATTGGATTTAATAAAGAGATTTATTTATTTTTTTATTAAGTTCAGTGACAGTGAACAAATACGTTTTGAATAAAATAAAGGATTTAAAAAATGGCTAACGAATACATTTTTACAAGTGAATCGGTAACCGAAGGTCATCCAGATAAAATGGCTGATCAGATCTCAGATGCTATTCTTGATTATATCATCGAGCGAGATCCACAGGCACGCGTTGCCTGTGAGACGTTAGTGAGCAATGGTTTTTGTGTTATTGCAGGAGAACTAAAAACAAACGCGTATGCACCGATGCAAGAGATTGCACGTCAGGTGGTACAAGATATAGGGTATACAGACGCAAAGTATGGTTTTGACTATCGATCTGCAGGTGTGCTCAACGGGATAGGAGAGCAGAGTCCGGATATTAGCCAGGGTGTGGATCAGGCTTCAGGAGAAATTGGTGCAGGCGATCAGGGGTTGATGTTTGGCTATGCCTGTAAAGAGACACCTGAATTGATGCCTTTACCGATATCTTTGGCACATAAGATTACTGCAAAATTGGCGGAGGTACGAAAAAATGGAACAGTCCCTTTTTTACGACCTGACGGTAAAGCACAAGTCTCTGTGAAATATGTGGAAGGTAAGCCAGTCGCAATTGATACGATTGTAGTATCTACACAACACCATGATAATGTTTCACTCGAGCAGGTACAAAAAGCAGTACTTGAAGAGGTAATTAAGGCTGTAATCCCTGATGAATTACTTTCAGATGATATTATATATCATATCAATCCCACAGGTCGTTTTGTGATAGGCGGACCGCAAGGGGATGCAGGGTTAACGGGTAGAAAAATCATTGTTGATACGTATGGAGGCTCATGCCCTCATGGAGGGGGAGCTTTTTCGGGTAAAGATCCAACAAAAGTAGATCGTTCTGCAGCGTATGCCGCTAGATATGTCGCCAAAAACCTTGTTGCATCGGGTGTATGTGAAAAAGCAACACTGCAAATAGCCTATGCTATCGGTGTGGCTAAACCGGTTTCTGTCTATGTAGATACGCACGGTACGGCAATTGTGGGAGAAGATAAAATTACAGCATGCGTGGATGCACTGTTCGACCTTACACCGCAAGGGATTATGAAGGAACTTAATTTGTTGAGACCTATTTATAGGAAAACAGCAGCATACGGACATTTTGGCAGAGAAGATAAAGAGTTTACTTGGGAACAAACCAGTAGAACTGACGAGATAAAAGCGTACTTAAAAATCTAATATAATAGTCATTATCAATACTACTGTATGAAGTGTCCATAAAATGGAGTATTTAGCAACTTTTGTATTTTATCTAAAGAGATTAAAGTATTTTTTAAAAATCTTTAGATATAGTTTTTCTATACTAACAAAAAGGAATAAAAATGGCAGTAATTATTGGTGATACTTGTATCAACTGTGCGGCGTGTATTGACGAATGTCCAGTAGAAGCAATTGTAGATGAGGATGATAATCCAACGGGTGAGGAGTACTACTATGTATATCCTGATAAATGTGTTGAGTGTGTAGATCACTTTGATTCTCCTGCATGTGCTGAAGCGTGTCCAACTGAGGGTTGTATTACTTGGGATATGCCATTCACGGCTGATCATAAAGATCACTTCAACGGTGAAAACTACATTGACGGTCTTAACTATGGTATGGATGATGCAGATGCTATCATGCCAATGAGAGATGATATCTCATTAGAAGATAGAGCAGCACATAAGCCAGTTGTAGAAGACTAAAATTTTCTTGTGTCGGACTCTCCGGCACATATCTTTGTTATCACTATCTGCTCTCTAAATTTAAACTCCATTTAAAACTGTTTTCGATATAATCCCGCCGAATACTTCACTATGAAGTAAATAATAGCTTAGGAATATAAGTATGGAACAAACATTATCAATCATTAAACCCGATGCAGTAGCAAAAAATGTTGTAGGACAGATTCTCGCAAGATTTGAATCGGCAAACCTTAGAATTGCAGCGACTAAAAAAATTCAACTTTCTCAAGCAGATGCTGAAGCATTCTATGCAATTCATGCCCAAAGACCTTTTTTTAAAGACCTTGTTGAATTTATGATCTCTGGGCCTGTTGTTGTAACGGTTCTTGAAGGTGAGAATGCAATGGCAACCAATAGAGAACTTATGGGTGCAACGAATCCTGCAGAGGCGGAAGCAGGTACAATCAGAGCTGATTTTGCAGAGAGTATCGATGCAAATGCCGTTCACGGATCGGATTCTGTTGAAAATGCAGTGAATGAAATCAATTTCTTCTTTGCACAAAGAGAGATTAGTTAATACAGTATAAGGAGACTCCTTATGAAAATTGTATTTGATAAAGTCGGTTCTACAGCCAAACCCATTGAACTACGTTATAATGGTGTGACGATTGAAGGAACCTTACAAAAAAGTGGTTATCATCAAGTCACTTTAGATACACAAATGTATGGTCAAATTGAACTCTCTTGTGACAGATGTGGAGACACGTATGATTACAAGATAAACAATAAACTACTACTCAAGTTAAGTGACTTGGTTTCTGAAGATAAAGATGATTTAGATATAATTGAGTTTTTAGATGGCGAAATAGATCTTTCGTACATACTTAAGAGCGAAATTACATCGATTGAAAGCTCTTATCATTATTGTGAAAAATGTGACAATAGTGATGAAGCGTTTGAAATTGAATATTAAGGATTAAAAATGGCAGTACCTAAAAGACGTGTGAGTCACACAAGAGCAGCAAAAAGAAGAACACATTACAAATTGACATTACCGATGCCGGTTAAAGATGCAGATGGAACATGGAGAATGCCTCACCATATGAATATGACTACCGGTGAGTACAAAACTACAAAAGCATAATCTTGATGATCAGAATTGCGATTGATGCTATGGGTGGGGACTTTGGTCCTGAACCCATTATAGAAGGTGTAGTTCAAGCACTAGAAGAAGAAAAATTCCTCCCTATATTAGTAGGTGATACAGAAGAGATACGCTCTTTTCTTCCCCCATATTATACAGATAAAGTTGAAATTGTTGAAGCCTCGGATGTGATATCAATGAGTGATCAAGCGACCAATGCACTGAAACGTAAAGATTCATCTATTTATAAAGCAGTAGAACTTGTGCGTAACGGTGAGGCATCAGCGGTGGTATCAGCAGGACATAGTGGTGCGACGATGACACTTGCAACCTTACGTATTGGACGTTTACCTTTTATCTCTAAACCAGCATTAGCCACATTAATGCCCAGTGTCACTCAAGATAAAACTTTGGTGCTTGATGTCGGTGCAGTCACGGATTGCACGCCTCAAAACCTTTATGAATTTGGTGCGATGGGCGAAGCGTATTCACAGAAAATATTAGGTATTTCTGCACCTAAAGTGGGGCTTTTATCAAATGGTTCAGAAGATTCTAAGGGAAATGCTTTAACCAAAGAAGCATTTAAATTACTCCAGGGCTTAGATGGCTTTATCGGTAATATCGAAGGTCGGGATATCTTTAACGGTAATGTGAATGTTGTTGTGTGTGATGGTTTTACCGGAAATATTTTACTCAAAACAAGTGAAGGTGTTGTTTCCACTATTTTTACACTTATGAGACAACATATCCGAAAGTCATTACCGGCAAAAATAGGTGCCTTGATGATGAAGAGAAAAGTATTTGGTAATATGAAAAAGCAGGTTGATTATGCTGAGTATGGGGGTGCACCGCTTTTGGGTATTAAAGGGTGTGCTATTGTGGGACATGGAAGTTCCAATGCCAAGGCAATCAAAAATGCAATTTTTCAAGCCATACGATATACTGAATCGGATGTCAATAGGACAGTAGAAGCGTTACTTTCAACTGAAAAATAATTCCTATTGCCGCACGCTTAGCGGTGATAGGTACACACTTTAAAAAATCCTTACATTTCTCAACACTCTTTTAAAATGCTACTTGGAAAATTATGGTAATATAGAGCTTATAATTTATGGCTTAAGGATCACTATGTCACAAACCAAACCCGTGTATGCTTCTTTTCGATCTATAGGGGCGCATGTACCTGAAAAAATTTTATCCAATGCAGATCTTGAAAAATTGGTGGATACTACGGATGAATGGATATTAAAACGTACAGGTATTAAAGAGCGTCACATTGCAGCAGCAGATGAGTATACCAGTGACATGGGTGCAAAAGCTGCAAATCTTGCAATAGAACGTGCTGGTATCGATAAAAGTGATATTGATTTAGTCTTATGTGCTACAGTTACACCGGACTATTTCAATATGCCTTCAACGGCTTGTGTTATTTCAAACAAGATAGGTATTAGAGACGTGCAGGCATTTGATATCTCTGCTGCATGCAGTGGATTTGTATATCTTCTTTCCGTGGCTAAAGCCTTTATTGAATCAGGTATGAAAAAAAATGTTCTAATCATAGGGGCTGAAAAATTCTCTTCGATCGTTGACTATACAGATAGAAGTACCTGTATCTTATTTGGTGATGGGGCAGGTGCTGCAGTGATTAGTGCTACTTCTCAAAAAGAAGAGGGGATTATTGATCTACATGCGAGTGCAGATGGTGCGTATGCTGACTTTTTGGTTACTCCAGCACCAGGATCTATTAACCCTGTGAGTCAAAAAGTGATTGATGAGGGTTTACAGTATGTGCAAATGAAGGGGAATGAAACCTTTAAATTGGCAGTCAAAACATTGACAAAAGATGTGAAAGAGATTCTTGAGAAAAATAAGATTAATTCTGATGATATTCCACACTTTATCCCTCATCAGGCAAATTACCGTATTATCAAAGCGGTAGGAGATGCGTTGAAGATGAAAGAGGAACAAGTGGTGTTGACTGTAGGTAAATATGGGAATACTTCTGCGGCTTCTATCCCAATGGCAATTAATGATATTTGGGAGTCGGGAAGACTTAAAAGCGGTGAGTTGATGTTGCTCGATACCTTTGGTGGAGGATTGACCTGGGCCTCTGCATTGTTACCTTTTGCAGGTAAAGCTGTTCACTCATAAATTTATATGGGTGCCTCTTTGCTTCATCGAGGCGTTGTTTCTCTCTTCATTTTTTTTAGAAAAAAACGAAGCAAAAAAATCGTCGTGGCTCTCGAATCGCTCCGCTTTCAAGGGCGTTCGCCATGACATTATTAAAAGGGCTTATTGTGAAGATTGCATTTATAGGCGATATTGTCGGTAAACCCGGTCGCTTAATGCTTAAGCAGCATCTGAAAAGGTTGCAGCAGGAACATTTTATTGATTTTACGATAGCCAATTATGAAAATGCTTCCCATGGTTTTGGGCTTACGGAAAAAAATTGTATTGAATTACTTGGATACGGCATTGATATGATGACTGGAGGAAACCATAGTTTCGATAAAAAAGAGATACTCAAACTTTTTGATACTTATCCATTGATACGTCCCATAAATTATCCTAAAGAGACGCCGGGAGAAGGTATATTTCAAACTACAGTATTGGGTAATCAACTCGCAATCATCAATTTGATGGGTCACTACACCATGCCTCTGGCCGATAACCCTTTTACCATGATTGTAGAGGTGGTGGAAGAGCTTACACTAGACGGTATTAAACATATTGTGATAGATATGCATGCAGAAGCAAGTGCTGAAAAAAATGCTTTATTGCATATGTTGAAAGAGAAGGTTTCTGCTATCATCGGTACCCATACCCATGTAGGCAGTGATGATCTACAGATTATGGACGGGTGCTGTTATGCCACGGATGTCGGTTTAACAGGGTGTCGTGATAGTGTGATAGGTATGGATAGTACGATACCGATTAAACGTTTTTTGACCGGACTGGGGGGACATTTTGATGTACCTGATACCTGTAAGGGGATCTTGCAAATGATCATATTTGAATTAGATAATGATGGACGTTGTGTGGGGGCAGAAAAAGTGAAAATTTATGATAATAAGCCTAAGATTGTAACAAAAGCGTGGATAGATTAACTAAGTTATTATAGGTTTAATAGCTACAGGTTTCACCTCACTATGACGCTTTTGGTAACTCTTTGTCTCCTTTTGGGACTAAATTATTGCCAGCTTAATAATAGACTTCATTTGGTGTTTTGTAGTCAATTGCCGAGTGCAATCTTTTAGTGTTGTAGTTTTATTTGAACGTATAGTCATATATGCACGCTTGCCCACCTTTGGTAGCAAACTCATGTAAGGGGGAATCAAAATTTTCCAGATGTCTAAAACCGATTTGCTCATAGAAGCTACTGGCACCAAGCTTATTCGTCTCTACAATCACTGATGTAACCCCAGACCCGATACAGATATTTTTGAATCCAGACCAAAGTTTTTTTCCAATCCCCTTTCCTTGAAACGCTTTACTCACAACAAAAAGCACTATTTCGCTTCTACCTCTAGAAACAATCTTGGTTCGATTATTTTCATGCACTTTTAATGCATTTAACAGATTGCTTTTATCGGGTTTCTTGCCCTTTATCCATATGAGTTTCCATAAAATTTCCAATCCAAAGAGGATATTGTTTCCAGGCTTATCCGCGTGTTCATTTAGCCCAAAAATGAATCCGATAACTTTTCCGTTAACTTCAACTACCATTTTGTAGTTACTGCCGAGAACTGATCCTTTTGTATAAATCAATTTTGAAATATCAGATAATGCCTTAGGTGAGAATACATCATTGAACCTCCAAGCTTGATTTACTAGCTCTTCGCATTGCTTGTAATCACTCTCTTTATATTCTCTAAATATCTCTTTCATTTTTAGCTCCATAGACTAATGCATCGCTATATAAATAACACAACCCAATGTAATGATTGTTACAGGTGCCCATAACATCCTCTCCTTTTTACTTGGCGTTATCATGTTTAATAGGGAAACTATACTATGAAATGCCACTGCAAACCAAACAGCTGACCTAGACCATTTGTAATACGCTTCACATGTCAATCCACTTCTAAGCAATACAATCATTGTGACTAACAATAGTATGGGGATGAATACAAATAAAATAACCATACGCATATATAAAGGGATTTGTCCAGAATATCTTCCCCCCATTGTTATTTCACCCCAAGGTGCTCCAAATATCAAAGCAAATTGAAAAGCAATAATCATAGTGGAGAAAAAAAGATATACATATACTACAATTGTTTGATCAAACATCTATGATACTCCTTTTAAGTATTGGTACGTTCTATGAGAGAATGCATCATTTCATAGACACCTTTCTCAACTTCATTTCCTGTTGCATTAATCACAACAAAATAACCGTAACCTGTCTCATAGTTTATAAAAGTAAGTGCAAACCATCTACCGTTACTTCCATTGTGTTGGATACCGTAGTCTCCTTCTGTAAACCAACCTAAACTATACTCAAGATCTTCATCTACTTTGACAATAGGGGCATAAAGTTTTTGAGCATTTTTTGATCTCATGAGTGAGCTATTCCCTTTTATAGCTTGAAGGTGTGTGATAAGATATTTTCCCATATCATCCAATGTTGTAAACATTCTACTCCCTGCGGGTACAACTATCTCAGCATTGGCTACATGATGTTCGCTTGGATCAATGGCAACTCTTGTGCCATTTTCATATATATGTCCCCATATATCATCTTTTTGTGTATCAATATTGACATGTGTATCATACATCTCTAATGGACGTAAAAGATAAGTCTCCAGAAGTTCTTCATAAGATAAATCCGTCAACTTTTCTAACATCGCAGCCACAACTACATAATTTATATTACTATATCTAAATGTACCAGCCATAACATCGCTTTCATACTCTAAGACTTCTTTGGTAAATGTATAACGCTGGTCTACCACAGAATCGATACTGTTCACATATCCTTCCCAAGTTTCATCATCATCTTGAGGTAAGCCAGCACTATGCGAAAGAAGTGCTTCAATTGATGTGTTTATATATCTCGTTTGCATAGTTTGAAACTCTGGAAATACTTCCAATACTGTTGTATTCCAATCCAATACTCCTTTATCTACGAGAATAGCACTCAATGTTGCAGTCATTGATTTGGTAATCGAACCAATACCCCAATGGTCACTCTCTTCTACAGTCTCTGTACTCCCATATTTTTGTACTCCTGCTGATGCTTTTTCCACGATTTTGTTATCTTTGACTATCACTGCTGCCATTGCAGGAACATTATACTTATTTCTATAAAAAATAAGAGACTCTTCTACTGTAGCATTTACTGGCTCTTCTTGATTTTGTGATACTTGATTGACATCCGAATTACTTGAACCACAACCAACCAATGACCATGTCGCTACCAATAAAATCAATTTTATTTTGGTAAAAACTTTCATTATTCATCCTTTATATTTAATTTTTAACCATGACCTATTATAGGTATTTATGAAACTTTATGCTTTTCCATTCTTGCTTTTTTATTCTCAAAATGTTCTTTGAGTGTTTTTTTACCATACTGTTGTCCAACCATATCTATAGACATCACAGTGAGAAAGAACTCAATAGGACCATATGTTTTTTGAGATGTTATTTTTTGTACAGTCCATAATAAAGTTTTTCTGATCCAGCTTGGAATATAGATGATTTTAATTGGTTTATCGAGCACATTAAAAGCTATTTTGGCCATTTCATTATGTGTCATGATCTCTGGTCCTCCGATGTTGATTTCACTCTCTAAAAGATTAATCGCATCTACACAAACCTTAGCTAGATCTTCTCCATCAATTGGGTTAGCTTTTTTCTTACCATCCCCAAAGAGATAAACACGCCCAGATTTAGCCATCTGCATGAATTCTTCCATATCAGAGAAAAAACCACTGGGTCTTATGATAGTAGCCTCAATATTACTTGATTGTAACGTTTCCACAAATAACTCTTTTGCCTGACATATTTTCAAATGTTTTAAATTTCCACCGTATAGTACAGATGTATAGATGAACTTCCTTACATTAGCATCCAGTGCTTCGTCCAAAAGTAATTTATTGACCCCATAATCTATATCCATATATGTTGTACCATCTTTTTGTCGTGTGATACCAACAGTGGAAATCACAGCGTCCACATCTTCAAACAATCCTTTATAAAATTGTTTATCTCTCATATCTCCTTCTATGACATTATCAGCGATAACCATCTTTTTTTTAAGTGACTCTTTATTACGTACCAATAGGCTTACGTAGTATCCTCTTGACTTCAGTTCCTTAGCTATATATCGGCCAAGATATCCTGTTGCTCCTGCAAGTATTATATGTTTCATCTTTTATCCTTTAATTTTATTTCATTTTTCATTATAATAAAATACAAAAAATTTGACTTCTCCATTATTGCTATCATCAAAGGATTAGAAATGTACTCCAAAGAGATCATAAAAGTCATAGAATATATTGAAGTAAATTTATTTGAAGAATTAGAGTTAGAACAACTCTCTGTAGTTGCTGGATATAGTAAATATCATTTCGCTCGTCTCTTTAAAGAAGCAACAGGTGAAAGTATCATATCGATGATCAAGCGATTACGTTTAGAAAAAAGTGCAAAAGATCTTTTTCATTTAAATACGCCTGTCACAGAAATAGGCCTTAATGTAGGGTATTGGACACCAAGTAGTTACAACAAGGCATTCAAACAAAAATTTAAACAATCACCCACTCTCTTTAGAGAGAGATCTAAACAAACTTTTCATAACATAGCCAGAAAATATCACCTAAGCGTAGAACGCATTGAACGAAAACCACAAAGAACACTCAGTTATAGGGCTATTGGTGACTATAAGGAAAGTTCGTATGTTGCATGGAAAGCTCTGCTCAATATAGTGGATGCTTTCCAAAAAGATTCAAATGAATCTATTTCAACCAAGCATACAAACTGTTATGGATTGGCTTTTGATATTCCAACGATCACAGATGAAAGATTATTAAGATATGAGGCTTGCGTAGAAGTCTTGGATGAATTAGATTTTAATATGTTTGATATCTATCATAGAGAAATACCCGGTGGGATCTATGCTAAAGTAACATTTCAAGGTGACTATGATGATATCTATGATGTCTGGGTTTGGTTTTATGCTTGGATTCAAAAAAATCAATACAAATTAGCTAATTTTCCTCCCCTTGAGTGCTATTTGGATGACCCTAGAGAAGTAATGAAAGAACTACCTCCTCAGCCTACTACTGAGCTATTACTGTTATTACAATCGTATTCCTGAATCAATAAGGATTAACTATTTCTTTTAATCCTTACTTTTTTAGGGTCAAAAAGTGCAATGGCTTCTTTGATCATAGGTTCTTCAAGGAGTGTTGAGGGGTCTTTCTCTTTGGCTGCTTCCGTCTCTCCCGCTTCAGGAGCAATGCAAGAACTTTTCATTTCGATATCTTCTATCATGGAAGAAGAATCCGAATCTTGATGTACAGGTACTTCCTTTTGTACCAGTTCTTCTCTTTTGTTTACCGTTTCTTCTTCTATTTTGTGTGTGTTTGGTGTATCAACTTTTTTTTTAGGGACGTTGACAATTTTTGTTTCATACCCAAAAAGATCTTTGACAAACATATTAATAAGACCCCAATGGGTAATGAGCATTTTTTTATCGGCACCTTCAGCCATAGAAACCCATGTCAGTTTGTTATTCTCAAAGTTTTCAAATGTAATATTATGTTCAAAACATCTACCTAGATCATAGTCTCTATCATAGAGTTTTTTGATAAGGGTATCAAATGTAGTTTGATGGGGATGTACCTTAGATGCAGAAGCTTTTGAGGAGGGTGCTTCTTCTCGAGTAGGAGAGGTTTGGCTGTTTTCTTCAATAGGTGTATTTATCATGGGAGAAGCATTTTGAAGTGGTTTTTGATGCTCGTCAGAGCGCTCTTCTGGTTTAACAATGGGGGAAGGTATCGCAGGTATATCCTCTTCTGTAATAGTGATAACTTCTGAAGTTACACGAACATCAGGTGCGGGAGTAGTGACCATAATTTTAGAGACTTCAACACCTTTAAGCTCTTGTTCTAAGCCTCGTATCATGGTATCTATATCTTTTATTTCCAAGGCTTCCATCATTTTAAAGAGTGCGAGGGAGAGTACAAATTCACCATCACTTCCAAGAGAGAGCAAAGATTTGGATTCTGCGATGACTCTAAAGAAGCGTTCTATCACCATAGGAGAGAGTGTGCCATGACCGCCTAGGAGGAGGTCTTTTAGATATAGTGTGAGTTCATCAAGAATCATCTCAGCTTCATAATCTGTAGACATTCTAATAAAGTCCAGTATCTTTTCGCTCTCTTTGTTCATGATGTCGCCAAGTAACGTTTCTAAATGACCGGGTTCTATAATACCAAGCATTCCCGTAACCGTTGCGATATCTACAAAGTTTTTAGAGTAGACAATAGCCTGATCAAGTAGCGTGAGAGAGTCTCTTAAAGATCCTGCCCCCGATCGTGCAATAATATCGATAGCATCTCTTTCATAGCCTACATTTTCAAGGTTTAGAAGGTGTTCTAAATGTTTAAGTACAAGGTTTTGCGGTATTTTTTTAAACCTGAAGTGTTGTGTGCGTGAAAGGATGGTTGCAGGCAGTTTAAGAGGGTCGGTGGTCGCTAAAATAAATTTGACAAAATCCGGCGGTTCTTCAAGGGTTTTAAGTAGGGCATTAAAGGCTTGAGGGGTCAGCATATGCACTTCGTCAATAATAAAGATCTTGTAACGTGCCAAAGAGGGTTTGTATTTAGTATGTTCTATGAGGTCTTTAATATCATCAATACCACGGTTACTTGCAGCATCCATCTCTATGATATCCATATGATTGTTCTGGCTTGCCATAGTACAATGTGTGCAGATACCGCAGGGGTGAGAAGTGGCACCCTGTTCACAGAGGAGGGCTTTTGCAAATATACGTGCAGTTGAGGTTTTCCCACTTCCTCTCAGACCTGAAAAAAGATAAGCATGAGAGAGTCTGTTCCCTTCAAGTGCAAGCGATAAAGTTTGTGAAACTGCCTCTTGACCTATAAGGTCATCAAAGGTGGCAGGACGGTATTTTCTTGCAAGTGCCAATGACAAAGAAACTCCTTGGTTTTATTGCTATTATTGTAGTAGGTTTTTACTTTTGGTTGGTATAAACCCTGAAAAAATAAAGTCTCTGCAAACAGGTATCGGATGATATGCAAAAGCTTGTATTACAGAAGTGTCTAACCCCATCTTCGCTATAATCCCTCTAATTTAATAATCAGACTATAAGTGAGAACATAATGAGTTACAACCCAAGTGAGATCGAAGCCAAGTGGCAGAAAAAATGGGATGAAGAGAAGGCTTTTGAGCCTGATGATGCGTTAACAAGAAAGAAAAAATATATCCTTTCAATGTTCCCTTTTCCTAGTGGACGTTTGCATATGGGGCATGTAAGAAACTACGCTATTGGTGATGCGTTTGCACGTTACTATAGAAAACAGGACTTTAATGTACTGCATCCTATCGGCTGGGACGCTTTTGGGATGCCTGCTGAAAATGCTGCCATTAAACACGGGCGTCATCCAAAGGATTGGACCTACTCGAACATTGATTATATGAGAAAAGAGTTGAATGCTTTAGGGCTTTCCTTTTCTAAAACACGTGAGTTTGCTACCTGTGATGAACTTTATACCAAGTGGGAGCAAGAGTTTATCATCAAGATGTATGAAGAGCAACTTCTTTACCGTGAATCTACAACAGTGAACTGGTGTGAAGACTGTCATACAGTACTGGCCAATGAGCAGGTAGAAGAGGGATGTTGTTGGCGTTGTGACAATGAGGTAGAACTCAAAGAGATGCCAGGGTACTACCTAGACATCATTAAGTATGCCGATGATTTACTCGGTGACCTTAAAGGGCTTGAAGGGAAGTGGCCCAATCAAGTACTTACTATGCAAGATAACTGGATAGGAAAATCTCAAGGGCTTGAGTTTGACTTTGAATTGAGTCAAGAGAGCAAAGAGAAGCTTGGAAATCACTTTGATAAGTATACTGTCTTTAGCACGCGTCCAGATACGATCTATGGTGTGACTTACTCAGCACTTGCACCTGAGCATGACATCACGAAGTACCTACTTGATAATAATTTACTAGATACTGAAGTGGCTGAGAGAATCATTGCTATTTCAAACATGACAGAAGTAGAGCGTGCTAAAGAGGGTAAAGAGGGGTATGACTTAGGTCTTACAGTCATTCACCCACTTACAGGTGAAGAGATACCGGTATGGACAGCGAACTTTGTACTTGCCTCTTATGGAGGAGGTGCGGTGATGGCTGTTCCGGCACATGATGAGAGAGATTTTGAGTTTGCTACGAAGTATGACCTGTCTATCAAAAGGGTGATACGTGGTGGTGAAGAACTTCCATATACACTTGAAGGTGAGCTTGTAGACTCTGCAGCATTTAATGGACTGAACAACTTTCAAGCAAAAGCAAAAATAATTTCTATGTTTGAAGAGGGTGGTTTAGGTAAAGGTACCACGAATTATAAGCTTAGAAATTGGGGTATCTCACGTCAACGTTATTGGGGTGCACCGATTCCTTTTGTGCATTGTGAGGATTGTGGGTTGGTAACTGAGAAGATAGAAAATCTTCCTATCGCATTGCCTGAAGATGTCGAGATCACCGGTGAGGGTAATCCACTAGAGAATCACCCAACATGGAAACACACCAAATGTCCAGAATGTGGAAAAGATGCGACACGTGAGACAGATACACTCGATACCTTTGTACAGTCAAGCTGGTATCAGTTTCGTTATGCAACAAATCCAAATAAGTGGAACACAACAGGGATTGACAAAGAAGAAGCAAACTACTGGCTAGGGGTAGACCAATACATCGGTGGGATAGAACATGCGATCTTGCACTTGCTTTATGCACGGTTCTTTACCAAAGTACTGCGTGATCTTGGCTATCATGATGTGAATGAGCCTTTTGAGAACTTACTGACACAAGGTATGGTACTGATGGATGGTGCGAAGATGTCTAAGTCTAAAGGAAATACTGTTGATCCTGATGCGCTTGTAGAGAAGTATGGTGCAGATACGGCCAGACTCTTCACCCTCTTTGCTGCACCTCCTGCAAAAGAGCTTGAATGGAATGATTCAGCGGTTGAGGGTGCTTTTAGGTTCATTAAAAAACTCTATGATAGAAAAGAAAAAGTAAATGCTAAGAGCTTGCCGAACATTGACCAAAAAAGCCTCAGTAAAGCGTCTAAACTTGCACGTGTAAAAGTCTATGAGGCATTACAAAAATCAACCGATGTGTATGAAAAGACCTTTGCGTTCAATACACTTATCGCTGCATGTATGGAAGCACTGAATGCACTGGATAAACAAGATAATGCCGATGTCTGGACAGAGGGTATGTATATTATGCTTAATCTTTTAGAACCAATCATTCCACATGTCACTACAGAACTTTCTGAAATGTTGTTTAAGAGAGAAAACTTAGGTGCAAAGTTGGAAGTAAAAGAAGAAGTGTTTGTACAAGAGAGTATTTTATATATGGTGATGATAGGTGGGAAGAAACGTACCCAAATAGAGGTAAGTCCATCTGCATCCAATGATGAAATATTAGAAGCGGCAAAAGAAGCTGGAGCAAAATGGCTTGAGGGGATGTCTATTATGAAAGAGATCGTAGTGCCAAATAAATTAGTGAATCTAGCTGTGAAACCGGCTTAAAAGTCTAGATGCACTCAATGATGGAGAAGATATGAAAACGAGATTACTGACCCCACATATACTATTGGTAATCATAGCACTCTTATTGGTCTCTTGTGGGTATAAACCCTCTTCACATATGATTAAGCAGGTTTTCTCAGATACGGTGTATGTAGAAGTGACGGTAGATAGAGCAGAACCTGAAAATGCACCTTTTGTAAAAGATGAGATGAACCGTTTGGTCTATACACGTTTTAAAGGACGGGTCACATCCAAAAAAGAAGCCCAAAGTCAGATTCGTCTCTCCTATGCAGGCAGTACCTTTGATCCGCTTGCGTATGAAGATGGTTATGTGACTCGATATAGGGCAATGATACGGGTACATTTTACTATGATTACCAAAGATGGGACACTGAGTAAGAATATTACAAGTGTGGTTGAATCAGATATTCAGGCGAGTTCATTAACCTCTTCTGCACTTAGAACAGAAGCCATTCGTAAAGGTTTAGAGAAAGCACTCGATGAATTTTTGGCCTATGTGAGTGCCAAAGGGATGATGAAAGAGGGAAAATGATCGACACTTTAGATACTTTTCTTGAATCCAAACCACTCTACTATAAAGAGATAGACCATGATCGGGTACATATCGCATATAGGCAACTCAAACCACATATCAAGCAACCTCGGACCATTCATATTGTAGGCACCAATGGAAAAGGTTCTACCGGGCGGATGATTGCACATTTAGCCTTTAAGAGCGGGTTACGTGTAGGCCATTACTCTTCGCCGCATATTTTAAAATTTAATGAGCGTATATGGATAAATGGCGTAGATTGTTCAGATGAAGTACTTCAAAGTGCACATCAAAAACTCTTTATAATCTTAGGTCAAAAGATGAGTGAAAGCTTAAGTTATTTTGAATATACGACATTGTTGGCTTTCATTGTTTTTGAGCCCTGTGATTTGATGGTTTTAGAAGCAGGGTTGGGGGGTGAATTTGATGCCACCAATGTCTGTGACAAAGAGTTAAGTATTATCACACCCATTGGGTTAGACCATCAAGCTTTTTTAGGTGATACCATCGAAGAGATCGCTGCAACCAAAATACGTAGTATTCAAAACAATGCTTTGGTCGCACCCCAAATATTCAATGAAGTATATAATATTGCTAAAAAAATTGCGAATGAAAAAGGTACAAAAATTCACTTTTCAAAAGATACAAGTCATTTATACATAAAAAATGTAGGTGGTGTCGTATTGGCAAAAGGTTGGGCGGATTATCTTATTGATAATGCGATTGTTGCAATTCAAGCACTAGAAATATTAGCGATACCTTATGCCTTAGTTGACTTATGGGAGTTAGAACTCTTTGGACGTTTTTATGCTTTAACAGACAATATTCGTATTGATGTAGGGCATAATGCTTTGGCAGCACAGGCTATTGTAAAAGAATTGGATGCGAAAGTTGTCCTCATCTATAATGTTTTGGAGGATAAAGCCTATGAAGAGGTATTGCGAATTTTAAAGCCTAAAGTGAAGTCTGTGGAGATACTTCCTATTTATTCGGGGCGTGCAGCGACGGTAGAAGCGATAGAAAAAGCGTTAGAGAAAGTAGGGTTGGCATACAGTCATTTTTCCAATCAGATCGATGATGATGAAAAATATCTTGTTTTTGGGTCCTTTTATGTCGTAGAAGAATTTTTGAAGAGGTTTTATGTACCAAAGTAATAGTTATGAATATTTAGAAACGCTAAGAGAAGAGAAACTTCTCCTATGTAAAGATGATAAAGAGGCTTTGCAACTCCGTGATGTGGCGGTGCTTCTTGGGTATGATACTTTTGTATTGCCCGATCTTCGTGTTTTAGTTGGTGAAGATTTACGGACGTATGATGAAGATATACAGGCGTTTTTGATTACCTTGGCAGCGTATTATGCAAGTCAAAAGAAAAAAGTGCTGATTTCTCCTCTGCGTACACTGTTCATACCTTTTCCTAAAGAGAGGCTATTTGATACCCAAATCATAGAGTTTGGAGAGACACTGAACTTACAGGTGTTGAAAGATACCCTGTACCACTGGGGGTATCATTTTACAGATATTGCTGCGAGTCGCGGGGAGGTTTCATTTCGTGGGGATATTATCGATATTTTTCCTATAGATGCAGCACTTCCTTATCGTATTTCAATGTTTGATGAAGAGGTAGAGAGTATTCAGCACTATGATACAAACACACAAAAACGTCTACCCGATGAGCTGGAATTTTTGACCTTTGTACCTGCTTTTTTAGCTTTGGACAAAAGAGAATATGAAACCTTAAAAAACAGAACAGAGCGAAGTAACTATGATACTTTTGTCAAAGATATCGACTCTCTTGGATTATGGCATCTTGATGATTTAGCGCAGAGTGCACTTGAATTGTTTGAAGGAGTGTGGGCTTCAGATATTGGTGAAGAACTCAAAGAGATTTACGAATTATCGGAGCCATTGATTCCACAAGAAGCATTTTCACTGCCCGTGATTGCTGAGGGAAATAAATACCGTGATCTTGAAGTTGTCAATCCCAATAAACTGCTTGAGTCGCATAAAGACAAAAGCATTACGATCATTGCAAAAAATGAGACTGTTGTACGTGGGAGTGAACTGGATTCTTTTGAAAATATCTCCTTTGTCTATCAGGAAGGTATTGTCAATATCTTAGGTTCTGACAGGCTCATTTTATCGCTCAATAAACCCATTAAACGTAAACGTGTGAAAAAGGCTTCTATTATTTTAGATGAGTTGAAGCCCGGTGACTATGTTGTCCATGAAAATTATGGGGTGGGTATTTTTAAAGGTATAGAGAAGCGTGAGGTGCTGGGTTCATTGAGTGAATTTGTGGTGATGTATTACCAAAATGAAGATGCCTTGCTTATTCCTGTCTCAAATCTTGAAGTGATAGACCGCTATGTGGCTGAAGGTGGTGCGATGCCTATACTTGACCGTATGGGTAAAGCAAGCTTTAAAAAGCTTAAAGCGAAGGTAAAAGAGAAGCTGTTTGCCATTGCATCGCAGATTATCAACCTCTCTGCACAGCGTCACTTGAAAAAAGGTATTACCTTAAGTAAAAATATGGAAGAGCATGCCATATTTATGTCCCAAGCAGGGTTTATGCACACAGAAGATCAGGAACGGGCGATTACGGAGATGTTGGATGATCTGGCTTCGGGTAAGATGATGGATCGGCTGCTCTCTGCAGATGTGGGTTTTGGTAAAACGGAAGTGGCGATGAACGGTATGTTTATCGCAGTGAAAAACGGCTATCAGGCGATGATGATTGCACCCACAACCCTGCTCTCTTCGCAACACTATAAGAGCCTTAAAGAGCGTTTTGAAGGGCATAATATTCAAGTAGCCAAACTCGATAGATTTTCAACGACCAAAGAGAAAAATCTAACGCTTCGAGGTTTAGAAGAGGGTACGATAGATGTAGTGGTGGGTACACATGCACTGCTCAAAGCAAAATTTAAGCATCTTGCATTGGTGATCATTGATGAAGAGCATAAGTTTGGGGTAAAACAAAAAGAGGCACTTAAAGAGATAGCCATTGATGTGCACCTGCTCTCTATGTCAGCCACACCTATTCCGCGTTCTTTAAATCTTGCCATGTCTGATGTAAAATCATTTTCGGAGATTCTTACGCCACCGACTGAACGTCAGGGGGTAAGAACGTTTGTGAAGAGTTATGATGACAAAGTCATCAAAGAGGCAATACTCCGTGAGATGCGCCGTGGAGGACAGGTTTTTTATGTCTTTAACTCCATCGCCGGCATAGAGGAGAAGAAAAAAATTTTACTTGAGATACTTCCAAAATTACGTATAGCGGTATTGCACTCTAAAATTTCAGCCAAAGAGACGGAAGATGAGATGATGCTTTTTGAAAATGGCGAGTATGACGTGCTGCTTTCAACATCTATTGTGGAGTCAGGTATTCATATGCCTCATGCCAATACAATGATCGTAGATGGTGCAGATAATTTTGGTATTGCAGACTTGCATCAGCTTCGTGGACGTGTGGGACGTGGTGCTAAAGAGGGGTATTGTTATTTTATGGTGACAGACAAAGAGCGTTTGAGTGAGAATGCCAAACGGCGACTGCTTGCACTTGAATCACACTCTGACTTGGGTTCAGGAGCTGTATTGGCATTTCATGATCTGGAGATTCGTGGCGGAGGAAACATTATTGGCGAAGCACAGTCGGGGCATATTAAACAGATAGGGTACTCACTCTACTTACGCATGCTTGAAGATGCCATTAAAGAACTTTCCGGGCAAGATAAGGAAGTGGCACAAAATATTGATATGAAACTCTCTATTGATGCCTATTTGAATGAAGAGTTGATTGAGGAAGATAGACTGCGACTGGAACTTTACCGACGGCTCTCTTTATGTGAGAGTACGGGAGATGTCTACGAGATAGAGAGAGAGATAGCAGACAGATTTGGGAAACTTGACACGATTACACGGCAATTTATAGATGTCATCGTCATGAAAGTATTGGCAAGAGGCAAGGGTATCTCTAAAGTCTCCTCCTATGGCGAAAATGTTTTTATAGAGTTTAACGATGAGGGTAAAGAGAGGGTTGTACTCAAATCTAGAAGTAAAGATGATGATGACATTATTGCTACGGCAATGGGCTATTTGAAGGGGCTATAGGTGACATTGTATAAAAAACTTTTAGCACAAACAAAAAATCTTTCACTGCTCTTGGTAGAAGATTATCAACCTCTACAGCAGGATATGAAAGAGATACTAGATGACTTTTTTAAGCGTGTAATAATCGCTTCAAACGGTAGTGAAGCTTTAACTTTATATAAAACATACAAAGAAGAGCACCAGTGTTATATTGATCTTGTCTTATCAGATATTGAGATGCCTGTGATGGACGGGGTTGCATTAACAAAGGCTTTGTACACCATCAATAAAAGTCAGAAAATCGTGATACTTTCAGCCTATACGGACGAAACCTATCTCCTGCCTCTCATTAATTTAGGTATTGAAGGGTTCCTTAAAAAGCCTATAGAGTATGAAGCGTTGATGGAGACACTTTTAGAGGCGAGTAAGGGGTTTGATACCGTTGAAGAGATAGATAATACAATTGTCATACTAGATGCCGGACAGAACTATGTGTGGGATAAAAGAAGTAATGCCTTAAAGCATGAAGCGAGCCTCATTGAACTCACCCGAAATGAATTGATATTAATGAGATATATGGTTCAAAAAATGGAACAGATATGTACCACGCAAGAGATACTTGAGCATTTTTATGAACACGGTGTGGATATCAGTGAAAAAAGTATTCGTAACCTCATCTTTAAACTTCGAAAAAAACTCCCCACCGAGTGTATCCGTAGCAGTTACGGTATGGGGTATAGATTGACGGCTATTGTTTAATTTATGTTAAAAATAATTTTACAGCAGAGACCCTCTTTTGTATTTTTTATCTGTAGTAGTCCTTGGTGATGATCTTCTATCATGATCTTAGACATATAGAGTCCCAGACCTGTACCGTTGCTTCGCATGGGTTGTTCTACAATCTCTAATGCACGTTTGATAGGTGTAATTAAAGAGACATCCTCTTTTTGTTTATGTGGATTAAAGAAGTTTCTAAAATCATCTGTTGTGGTTGAGAGATAGTGAACATACTCATGGATGTTATGATGTTTGGTTTTTAAGAGGGTTAAAAATGTCTCACGGTCAGTGCTATTTTCTAAATTTAACTTCCCGCTTTTGAGTTTAATATCAATACTCATTAAGTTTTCGATTATACCGTTGCAAAAGATATTGTCGAATGATGAGTATGAGTGCAAGGAGAAGAAAAGGGGTGAAGATATACCAAAAGAGTCTATTGTTAAATTTTTGTGCATATGTCACGGACACCCATTGGTTGAGTATATCCTGTTTTTTGTTCTCGTCAATAGATGCAATGGCTTGGGTTAATATACTTTGAAGGTATGGTTCATCATTACGTGCAGCAATGGAGTAGTGTACTTTTTCAGGAATACGTCCGACAATACTGATAGAGCCGATAAACTCTTTTTGTATGGCATAGGAGACAGTATAGGCATTATCTATATAGCCAAAGAGTTTACCTTTTTCTACCTCTTGGAGTCCGTGAGCAACAGAGTCTACTTCAACAATCTGAATATGCGGGAATTTCTTTTTTAGGATTTGGATAATCGCATACCCTTTGACCACACCCCATTTTTTATTCATATGGTGCTGTATATCATCGATGAACAATTGGTTGCTTTTGGTTGCCATGACAAGAGGGGCTTCAATATAGGGAGAGGTGAAGTCCCAGTACTTTTCATATTTTTCATTTTTGACCATCATAGAGATGATATCACATTTCCTCTTTTGCGCAAAATTTATAGATTCAGCCCAAGAAGAGGTTTGGACAAGTGTTATGGGTATGCGTAATTTGTGACTGATACGTTGCATATACTCAGCACCAAGACCAATATATTGATTGTTCTCTATTTTTTCAAAGGGCATCCAGTTGGGATCAACACAGATAGTGATCTCTTTTTTGTTTAAAAGGTATTTTTTTTCCTCATCACTTAAGTGTAAAATATTATCTCTATAGGCGTAGATAAAATCTTTGATTTGTCTCTGTTTTCCATTTTTAATAAACCCTGCCTGCATGAAGTTTTCTGCGATGATCTTTACCCGTTCATTGTCAATGCTTCCTATCTTATGTACATTGGGAAGCATGATATATTCAATCTGTTTTGCCTCAAATTGAAGTGCTTCTTTTGATTTCTTCTGAGTATTGTATTTTTGTATGATAAGGTCAATAATCTCATCTTGATGTGTGAGTGCATATTCCCACCCTTTAATTGAAGCCTCTCTAAAGTTTTTGACTCTTTTGGGATGGGCGAGGAGCTCTTTTTTTGAAGTAAAGAGATTGACATCATAATATTTGGCACCATAAGCAGTGGGATCAAAAAGTGTATATTTGGCTCCTTTTTGATCTAAATAATAGAGTTCATTGGTCGTGAAGACACTCATCGCATCCACTTTTTTAGCAATAAAGTCATCAATCGTAAAACTTGCCGGGACATTTTCAATATCTGTAGCGTGTATATTGAATTTATTGAGCATGGTGAAAAGTGTGATGTTGTGAATATTGTTGGAAAGCCCCATGATTTTTTTGTTTTTTAGTGCAGCGGGTGTTTTAATGTCTGCTTGTGCGATAAGTACCAGGGGAGATTGTTTAAAAAAATTTGCTAAAAATAGTAAAGGTTTTCCATTCAGATAATCTGCAATGATAGAAGAGTAACTCAATCCATATTGTGCATTACCTAACAGTACTTCATCGCTAATATCTATGGTTTCATTAAATTCGACAAAAGAGACATCTAGCCCTACATCTTTATAAAAACCCTTTTCTTTGGCAGCATAAAATCCCGCAAATTCAAATTGATGTTTCCATTGGAGCTGCAGCGTGACTTGTTCAAGAGCTTTGTTTTCTGCATGCACTAAAGGGTGCAAAAGTAAAAGTAGAAATAGGGTATATTTAAAAATATACATCGGTTCTCTTTGTTGTGAAGTTTCAAATCATACCCTTTTTAGGTAAAAGTGTTTATTTTACGGTGAGCATCGGTATTGCATAATGCGGGTAAAAACGAAAATCAGATAAAATACCTATTATTAGAAATGCCATAAATAGGTCTAGAAAGAAAAGATGACACATAACCAATACCAAGATAAAATAGAGACACTTAAAAAGTGGGCACATGCCTACTATGTAGAGGACAATCCTATTGCAACAGATGAAGAGTATGATACCCTGTACCATGAATTGTTGGAGTATGAAAATACAAATCCTTTGTATATAGCGGAAGATTCACCAACCAAACGTATAGGTGGAGTAGTACGTGATGAGTTTTCTAAGGCCAAACACATCAAGCGTATGTGGAGTATGGAAGATGTATTTAACACTGAGGAAGTTGTTGAGTGGCTTGATCGTGTGAAGAAGAATATCGGGGCGTGTACCTACTTTTGTGAACCAAAATTTGATGGTGCAAGTATGAACTTGCTCTATGAAGAGGGAAAACTTGTTCGTGCCATTACACGTGGTGACGGTGTAGTAGGGGAAGAGGTGACAGACAATGTACGTACCATCCGCTCTGTACCACTTAGCATAGAGTATGATGGTCTCATAGAGATACGTGGTGAAGTGGTCATACGTAAAGATGACTTTGAGATCATCAACCGTGAGAGACTAGATGAAAATGAACAACCGTTTGCCAACCCGCGTAACGCAGCAGCAGGAAGTTTGAGACAACTAGACTCTTCAATCACTGCAAAGCGTAGGCTTGTGTTTTACCCTTGGGGACTTGGGGAAAATACTTTGTCACACAGAAGACTCTCTCAGAAGATGAACTATGTGTATGAGTTAGGATTTTTAGAACCACCATATGCACAAGAGTGTAACGGCATAGAGGAGATAGAAGCCTTTTACTATAAGCTCATTAGCCTACGTGATGAGATACCTATGATGATGGATGGTATGGTGATAAAAGTTGATGAGGTAAACCTGCAAGAGGACTTAGGCTACACCGTAAAAGTACCCAAGTGGATGTGTGCGTACAAGTTCCCTGCAGTGGAAAAGGTGACAAAGGTTAATGCTATTACACTTCAGGTAGGAAGAACGGGTGTCATCACCCCAGTTGCTGAGGTAGAACCCGTAGAAGTAGAAGGTGCGATAATCGCACGTGCCACGCTCCATAATTTTGATGAGATAGAACGTAAAGGGCTTATGGTAGGAGACTCTGTCATCCTTATACGTTCTGGTGATGTTATCCCGAAGATTACCAAAGTATTGACCGATAGACGTGACGGCTCCGAGATAGCGATAGTGAGACCCACAGCATGTCCTACTTGTAACTCTGAACTGCTAGATGAAGGTACGCTCATAAAGTGCCAAAACTTAGACTGCCCAGACAGGGTAGTCAACTCCATCATACACTTTGCTAAAAAAGGGTGTATGAACATCGATGGTCTTGGCTCGAAGATAGTAGAACTCCTTGTGAAAGAAGGGAAGATAAAAGATATTTTAGGACTCTACCATCTTGAATTTTCTGACCTAGAAGGGATGGAAGGCTTTAAAGAGAAGCGAATCAACAACCTCATAGATGCCATACAGGCAACCAAAGGTGTACCACTCTTTAGACTCATTAACGCAATGGGGATAGAGCACATCGGCGAGGTAGCAAGTAAATCATTGGCACTCGAATTCGGGTTAGATGTAGTAGACGTTACCTTAGAACAAGTCGTAGCCATAGATGGCATCGGTGAAGAGATGGCAAATTCACTGCTAGAGTTTATGCGAGTAAACCATGATTTTGTACTGAAGTTGTTTGACATGGTCAAACCTACAGTAGAAGAGAAGGTTGAAGCAGTTGAAAACCCTTTCAAAGACAAAACCGTGGTACTCACAGGTACCATGTCTGTGAGCCGTGGGGTCATCAAAGAGATGCTTGAAGGACTTGGGGCTAAAGTGAGTGGTTCCGTGAGTAAGAAGACGGACTTTTTGGTGTATGGTGAAGAGGCTGGGTCTAAGCTTACT
The DNA here is from genome assembly GCA_034660455.1 of Campylobacterota bacterium. Lineage (GTDB taxonomy): Bacteria > Campylobacterota > Campylobacteria > Campylobacterales > Sulfurovaceae > Sulfurovum. The sequence continues at coordinate 41,453 of JAYEJF010000020.1, forward strand.
AAGGCTGAAGGACTTGGTGTGATTACTTTGACGGAGGATGAGATGAGAGAACTAATAGATTAGAGATAAGTTATTTAAATTGTTAGTACTTGCAATACTATAAGAATTATGTTACAGTAACTCAAAAATAAAATTTTGAGTTACTGGAGAAGTTATGGCAAAAAATACTATTGCTAAAGCACCATTTAAATTTTCTCATTCCGTGTATAAAATGGAAGATAATATTAATTATCTTTTAAAGTATAAGGAGGTTGATAATCAAGGCAGGTATTTATATTGGGATGAATTTAAATATAGGATAGATAAAAGTGATGATAAAAAAATTGCTTGGTGGGCAACAAAGTTAGCTAGATTCTCAAAAATGAAGTTTATTCAATATGAAGATAAAAATGGAGCACAGTTTTCTTTTTGTATGCCTGATAGCTTACAAGCAAAATTACATAAAATCTCAAGATTATCTGCACAAGGTATTGTCCCCCATAATTCTATAAAAAGAAACTATTTGATCTCTTCATTATTAATGGAAGAAGCTATTAGCAGTTCACAGTTGGAAGGGGCATCAACTACAAGAAGAGTTGCTAAAGATATGTTGTCTTCAGGACGAAAACCTAAAAATGATGATGAATTGATGATACTCAATAATTATTTGTTAATGCAAGAAGTAAAAAGAACCAAAAATGAAGATTTAACTATAGATATGATTTTAAATTATCATAAAATTGCAACACGTGAAAATACTCATAATGGTAATATAGCTGGGAATTTTCGTGAAAATAATGATATTGTTATTACCGATGGGTTTGATGTAGTACATGAGCCTCCATGTTTTAAAGAGATTGAAAATAGGTTGAATATTATATGTAGTTTTGCAAATACAAATCATTTAGGCGAAGATGGAAATATTTTTATTCATCCTATTGTGAAAGCAATTATGCTACATTTTATGATTGGTTATGAACATCCTTTCGCTGATGGTAATGGTAGAACTGCAAGGGCTATTTTTTATTGGTATATGTTAAAAAATGGATTTGATTATTTTGAATATGTATCAATAAGTAAATTATTAAAAAATGCTCCAACACAATATGGAAAATCTTTTTTATATAGTGAAAAAGATGATAATGATTTGACATATTTTATTTTTTATCAAGTAGATATTATTATTCGTGCTATTGATGAATTATTAAATTATTTACAAGATAAAAGTAAAGAATTTGAAGAAGTAACACAGCTTTTGAGTACATCAAAAATTGGAAATAGTTTAAATTTTATTCAAAAAGATATTGTTAAAAAAGCTATTAAAAATCCAGGTAGAATTTTTACAAGTAAAGAAATAATGATTGATTATGATAAAACAGCGAATACCGCACGTAAATATCTAAATGAATTAGTTGATTATAAGATACTTGCAACAATTAAAAATGGAAATACTAAGGGATATATTGCTCCTGCCAATATTCGAGATGTATTGGAAGATAATAAATGAGACTAAAACATTTAGGATTGGTTTTACTTCTTAGTACATGGTTATTCTCAACGAATGTAGATAATTTTGTAAAATCCGCCCAAAACCAAATAGGAAAAACACTCACCTATAACCCAGAGTACAGAACCATTAAATACCCTATGGGTGATATACCTCTTTCTAAAGGTGTCTGTACCGATGTGGTAGTACGTGCGTTTAGAGGGGTGAAGATAGATTTGCAAGAGCGTATCTATAAAGATAAAAAGAAGACACCTACGCGATATAAAGGATTATACTATACAGATAAGCTTGACCCAAACATTGATCATAGACGGGTGAAGAACATTCAGGCATACTTATTCTCAAGAGGCTATAGGGTAAATGACACGTTTAAACCAGGTGACATCGTAGTGTGGAAGCTTAAAGCACGAAATGGAAAGAGTCTAGATCACATAGGGATTTGTTCGAGTAATAGAAATGCTCAGGGAGAACCGCTTATAATACACAACATTAATTCTGGAGCCAAAGAGGAAGATGTTTTGAGATCTTACAAGATTGTGGATCACTTTAGGGTCTTTTAAACTATGATATAATACACATAGTTTATGTATATAAAGGATACACATGTCTGCTATCTATAATAAAAATGCTGTAAAAAAAGCAACAAACGTAAGCATTAATTCTGATCTACTTCAAAAAGCAAAAGCATATAAGATCAACATTTCTAAAAACTTTGAAGCGTATTTGGCTGAGGTAGTGAGACAAAGAGAAGAAGAGCAATGGCTTGAAGAAAACCGTGAGGCTATTGAAAAACAAAATGAACGTATAGAGAAAGAAGGTTGCTTCTCCGATGGTATAAGGAGATTTTAGTGGCACAGTTCGACCTGTATAAAAACAGTAGAGAAAATGCAGATGTCTTTCCTTATCTGTTAGATGTAACACATGAGATAAACAGCTTTTCGAAACTACGCGTAGTTGTACCTTTATGTAATGATGGTCACGCTGTCACACACCTAAACCCTAGTTTTAACATAGAGGGTGAAAAACTTTATATGTCTACGATGGATATAGCAGGTATTCCTGCTACGATGCTGGTAGAGGCAGTAGAGAATTTTGAACATAGGCGTACCGAAATAGTGGATGCCTTAGATTTTTTAGTGAATGGATTTTAATGAGACTAGACAAATACCTCGTAGAAGAGGGATACTTTGAGAGCCGAAACCCTACAACAAGATAGTGAATTACTTTAGTCCCTTTGAATAGAAATAAAATAGAGAGATCATTTTTTCAGAAATTAATATAAAAGTATGTCAATTTGACATATTTTAAAGCTTATAGGTTTATTGTGTATAATATTGTAAGAAAAAAGGAGGTAGTGCATACATGAGTGAATTAGAACTTTTACACACGACATACCTCAATAATGATTATAATAGATATACAAGTGTTGAGTTATTCGCGGGTGCGGGTGGAATGGCACTTGGTATGGAAAAAGCAGGATTTCAACATCTACTTTTAAATGAAGTGGACCGTCATGCAGTTGAGACGCTAAAGTTTAATCGTCCCAAATGGAATGTTTTACATAAAGATATTAAAGATGTTGATTTTACACCCTATAAAGGGGTAGATTTACTTACAGGCGGGTACCCATGTCAGGCATTTTCATATGCGGGACAAAAAAGAGGGCTTGAAGATACAAGAGGTACACTTTTTTATGAATTTGCAAGGGCTTTAAAAGAGAGTCAACCCAAAGTATTTTTAGCAGAGAATGTGAAAGGACTTAAGAGCCATGATGGAGGAAGAACGCTTCAAACCATGGTGGAAGTTTTTGAGTCTATGGGCTATGTCGTGCATGAACCAACAGTGTTGAAGGGTATACATTACAGTGTGCCTCAAAAACGTGAACGGCTTATTATTGTTGGTATTAGAAAAGAGTATGCTTCAAAAGTAAAATATGAATTTCCAAAAGCATCAGAAAAAATGTATACGTTAAAAGATGCTCTCAAAAAGGGCGATCTCTACTCTAGTGATGTGCCTAAGTCTAAAGGGCAAGTGTATCCAGAAAAAAAGAAGCAAGTTTTAGAGCTTGTACCAGCAGGTGGGTATTGGAGAGATTTACCGCTTGAATTACAAAAAAAATATATGATGAAGAGTTTTTATCTTGGTGGGGGTAAGACGGGTATCGCTAGGCGTATTAGCTGGGATGAACCATGTTTGACACTGACCTGTTCACCTGCGCAAAAACAGACCGAACGTTGTCATCCTGAAGAGACGAGACCTTTTGAAGTACGAGAGTATGCACGTATTCAAACTTTTCCTGATACATGGTATTTCCAAGGTTCTATGACACAACAGTATAAACAAATTGGAAATGCAGTACCTGTAAATTTATCGTTTGCGTTGGGAATGTCTTTGAAAAAAGTATTGAATGAGATTAAAAAGGTTGAGGTTGCGAGCGTATAATTTAGGGTTTATTGCAGATACTGATCTGTTTAACCATGTCAAAGAGACAGTCAATAAATACAGATTTAGTATAGATTTAAATAAGTTTAATAAAAATTTAATTGACCCTATCAAGTTAACATTTGATAGTAAAGTCTACCATAAAAGTATTGAAGAGGTGGTTGAAGCTGAAATTATTCGCCAGATGGATAAATCAAATACAAATCACATAGGCTATTTTCATCAAAATATTTTTAAGTATATGAACAGTGAGTGGGAAGTACCTAAAAAAGGATTTGATCTCATCAATGAAACTGAAAAAATTTATGTTGAAATGAAAAATAAACACAATACGATGAATTCTGCATCCTCACAAAAAACCTATATGAAAATGCAAAGTACACTGTTAAAGAATGCAGATAACCGTTGTTTCTTGGTTGAAATTATTGCTAAGCATAGTCAAAACACACCTTGGAAAGTGAGTATTGATGGTGATTCACATGAACATGATTTTATTAGAAGAATTTCTATAGATAAGTTTTACGAGTTGGTAACTGGTGAGACTGAAGCTTTTAAGGATTTATGTGAAGTGTTGCCAAAAGTGATAGAGGATGTGTTAGAGGAAATCGAAACACAAAATATGGAAAATAGTGTTTTAGAGGAACTGAGTGGGGTTTCTCCAGATATATTAAAAAGTCTTTACTTGTTATCGTTTAACAAGTATGAGGGCTTTAATCACTTTAATTTTGAAGTAGAATGATGAGACTAGACAAATACCTCGTAGAAGAGGGATACTTTGAGAGCCGAAACCGTGCGAATGATGCTATTAAAGCAAAGAGAGTGAAAGTTGACGGCAAAGTAGCAAAAGCTTCAGCTAAGATAGATGAAAACACTATAGTTGAGGTGGAAGAGAGTAAATTTTATGTTTCACGTGCAGCAAGAAAGCTGGAGAACTTTTTAGCTGAGTACCCTATGGACTTTAAAGAAAAAAGAGCGTTAGACATAGGTTCAAGTACTGGTGGATTTGCACAGATTGTACTTGAAAATGGGGTGACCTCACTCTCTTGTGTTGATGTAGGTAAAGACCAGCTTCATATCTCACTACATCATGAACCCAGACTATCGCTCCATGAGGAGACAGACATTCGTGATTTTAAAAATGACATACCATTTGAACTAATAACGTGCGATGTTTCGTTTATCTCTATACTTCAAATTACGGATACGATAGATAGGTTGGCACAAGAGGGTACAGACATTGTTATCCTCTATAAGCCCCAGTTTGAAGTGGGAAAAGATGTGAAGCGTGACAGCAAAGGTGTGGTACAAGATAGCGATGCCATTGCCAGACGGAAAGAAGCGTTTGAAGCTGCGGTTCAAAAGTTAGATTGGGAAGAGAAGTATCAAACACTCTCAAAAGTACAGGGTAAAGAGGGTAACCAAGAGTATCTTTATCATTTTGTAAAGAAGGAGATGTAGTTGCAACTGAAGAATGAAATTAAATCTATTGCTATCGGTTCCTTTGACGGTATCCATTTAGCACATAAAATGCTTATTGACCAAGCTGATGCGCTTGTGATTATAGAACGTAACGGCGGGTACCTGACACCAGGCTATAAACGCTCATATTTTACCTCGAAAATTTGTTGTTTTTACCACTTTGACGTGATTAAAGGATTGACGCCTGAAGCGTTTGTAGCTAAGCTCAAAAATGACTTTCCTCTACTTGAAATGATTATTGTAGGGTATGATTTTCATTTTGGTAAGAACAAAGCAGGAGATGCACAAGTATTGGCTTCGCTCTTTGACAAAGAGGTGGTGATTGTAGATGAAGTAAGTTATGCCGGGATTCCTGTACACTCTCGTACCATCAAAGAGTATTTACGTGTAGGTAAGGTGGAAATGGCAAATCACCTGCTTGGTAGAACATACCATATAGAGGGCAAGGTCATTCAAGGTCAGGGCTTGGGTAAAAAAGCATTAGTTCCAACTATTAACTTGAGTATAAAAGGGTATCAGCTCCCTTTGGAGGGGGTCTATGCTACCCGTACCTATATAGAAGAAACATGGTTTGACTCTGTAAGTTTTTTAGGACATCGCGTGACGACGGATGACTCTTATGCCGTAGAGACACATATTCTTGATAGTACTATAGGCGAGATAGAGGGAAAAGTAGTGTTAGCCTTTATCGACTTTATCCGTGAGAATAGAAAATTTGATAGTTTAGAGACGTTAAAAGAGCAAATAGAAGTTGATATTGGGGATGCTAAAAAGTGCTTAAGGTCAATATAATGCTCAAAATGATAATCTTATTGCTACTAGGATATGTAGGAATGGGAATATATCTCTATTTGAATCAGAGAGCTTTTCTTTATTATCCTACGCCAAGGTTTACAACACCTTTTGAAGAGATGAAACTGCAAAATGACGGAGAGTGTATCAATGTCATTGTTCTCAATAAAGGAGAGGAGAATGCCATACTCTATTTTGGGGGTAACGCAGAATCGATTGCAAAAAGCAGTAAGCACATTGCGAGTCAATTCCCGAGATTAACCATCTATTTGATGGACTATAGAGGTTATGGATCGAGTACCGGTATCCCAACCGAAGAGGGGTTTTATAGTGATGCTTTGAGACTTTATGATACCGTAAAATCAAAACATAGTAATATCTCTATAGGGGGTCGTAGTCTAGGCTCTGGTATTGCAACATATGTTGCAGCCTGTAGAGAAGTATCAAAATTGGTACTGATTACGCCTTACGACAGTGTTCTTAATGTTGCACAGGGCAGATTTCCTATCTATCCTATCTCATTACTTTTAAAAGAGAAGTATGATTCTCTAGATAGGGTAAAAGATATAAAAGCAAAAACCTTAGTCGTGATAGCAGAACTTGATCGTGTTATCCCTAGAGAACGTACACAAAAGCTTATTGAAGCATTTGATTGGGCACAACTTGATGTCATTGAGATTCCCGATAGAGGACATATAGATATCTCATCGGATGAAAAGTATGATCAGATTATGAGAGAGTTTATAGGTGACGGATAAGTGTTTGGATGTGTTATGCGCTTAAATCGTATAGTCTATTGCAGAAGAGTGTGTGCTTTTATCCTGTTTTAGGCAGTAAGTATTAAGGTTTAATTGGGAATATTCTATTCGGTTTTTACCACGGTTTTTTGCTCTGTACATGGCATTATCAGCTGATTTTATGAGATCTTCAGGTGTGAGCCCGTCATCAGGATAGATGGAAGCACCGATACTCATCCCTATAGGAATGGTATGACCGTCTATGATACAAGGTCTCTTGGTAATATCATTAATACGCTGTAAAATAGTGTCAAGATAATCAAAACTGCTTAACTCTTCAAGAAGAATGACAAATTCATCTCCACCGAAACGGCATACGGTATCCTCTTTTCGAAAAATATCTTTGAGTGAATCAGCCACTTTTTTGAGGATAACATCTCCTATGGTATGTCCATAGGTATCATTAATGGGTTTGAAGTTATCCAAATCGCAAAATATAAGACTAAGGCATTTATCAAATCTCTGAGCATGATCGATGGCATGTTTTAGTCTGTCATCTAATAAAAGTCTATTGGATAGACCTGTAAGAGGATCATGTGTGGCAAGATACGCGTGATCGTGTGCATCTTTTCTTTGGTGTGTGACATCTGAAAATATACCGATAAAGTTTTCTATTTTTTCTTGTGTATCTTTAATCGTGTTAATGGTAAGCCACTCAATATATATTTCACCATTTTTTTTACGGTTGGTGATCTCTCCTTGCCAATACCCATTGATTGATAATTGATGCCATATCTTTTTATAGAAGTGTTTGTCATGTTGACCTGACTTTAAAATCTTTGGATCTTTACCAATAATTAAAGATGGCGTGTATCCTGTAATGTGTGTAAAAGCATCATTTACATGTACAATTTTATTATTGCCATCTGTAATCAAAACACCGTCCATGGTATGCTCGGAGACTGCAGAAGACATCTCTAGTGATTTGAGGTTATTTCTATTATTGATAGCAGAGCCAATGATAGAGGCAGCCGTGCCAAGCATTTCAACATTGGTAGCCTCAAGGGTCTGTTTATGCTCATCTCCGATACCCAAAAAACCCCACCATCTGTTCTTTACAAAAATAGGCAAGATAAGCAAAGAGTTTATTTTAAACAGGTCCAAGAGTTTCTTTTTTGATTTGTCGTAATCTTCTCTACTCCCATTGATAGGAAGGTTCTTCTCTAATTGGTTTTTCCAGCGCATGAAATAGTTTTTACGGTAATGAATATGTTTTTTACTTTTTGCTTGAGGGTTATCATTGATGTAGAGAAGTTGATGTGCTATGAGCGTCTCTTTGTCGGTCTCATTTTGATAGATGAAGATACAGGAGACGTCTGAAGCCTGCTTGAGGTTTTTCATCTCCTGATTGAGTGCTTTGGTCCAATCTGGCTGCTGTAAGAAGTTGTGAGACATTTTATTGATGGCATGCAAGATATTTTGCTGTCTTTGAATCTCTCGATTACTATGTCTTCGATGGATGACTTCATTATAGAGTTGCTGTATGGTTTTTGAAAAACTTTTTGATGCAAAGGGTTTGGAAAGAAACTGATTGACTCCCAGTTCAATAGCTTTGAGAAGAATATCACGTTTTTCAAAGTCTGTAAAGATAGCAATCTTCACATTTTCATCTACCTTTCGTATCTTTTCAACCATTTCTAAACCGTTCATCCGAGGCATATTGATGTCTGAAAGTATGATATCAGGCGTGTGTTCTTGGAAACGTGCAAGTCCTTCAATGCCGTCAGGTGCAGTGATAATCATATCTGCATAAGGGTTGAGCATATGATAGAGTATTGATGTTGTGGTCTTGTCGTCATCTACGATAAGTATACATAACTGTTCCATTGTTTATATTGTAATATAAAATTCTTTTATAAAGATAAAAAATAAAGGGCACCTCTAATAATAAAGTACGCTTCGAATAAATCATTTCAACTGATTAAAGTACTCTTAATATATAATGATACACTTAAAAATTAAAGAGAGTGCAATGAGAGATAAAGTATTTGAAAGAGCGATAGAAAAAAAGTTTGAATTTGATGAAGCCGTGGCTTCTGTTTTTGATGATATGCTAAGTCGTTCGGTCCCTTTTTATGATGAGGTGAGAAAATTGGTAATTGCTTTGATACTCACTGAACAAAAAGAGGGTTTAAAGGTACTTGATCTTGGTTCATCCACCGCAAAGTTTTTACTCGATCTCCATAGTAAAATGCGTACCGATATGCAACTCAAAGGTTTGGATAACTCCACGGCAATGTTAGAGAGGGCACAACAAAAATGCTTGGCATTTGGTGCAAATATTGAGTTAGAACTTGCCGATATGCTCACGTACGAGTATGACCGTGAAGATATCATCGTGGCAAATTATACACTACAATTCATACGCCCTATGCAGCGTGTAGAGCTTGTAAAAAAATTGTATGCTGGTTTAAAGGAGGGGGGTATGTTTATATTTTCGGAGAAAGTGGTTTTTGAAGATAAGAAGCTTGACAAAGAGTTGATAGATATCTATTATACCTATAAAAAAGAACAGGGTTACAGTGACTATGAGATTGCACAAAAAAGAGAAGCTTTGGAAAATGTACTCATTCCTTTCACCATGGAAGAGAATATCCAGATGTGTAAAGATGCAGGTTTCAGCACCATCTCTACTCTGTTTCAATGGGCTAACTTTGTTACATTTGTGGTGAGAAAATAGCTAGTGCGGTAATATATTCGATTTGAATAGTGTAGGCATATTTTATTATGAATATGATATTATACATATAAAAGGATGCACAATGACTATACGTAAAAATTTTCTTTTTGAACAAGAGGTAGCTAAACATCTTGAAGCGTTAGCCAAGGCTGAAGGTAAGACGCAAACGTAGATAGTGCAAGAGATGACCAAAGAGAGATATAGTAAGGTACGTAAGAAAAAAAAGTTAGATGCACTAGCAAAACTAAAAAACTCACCCGCAGCAAACATTGGTGAGATTGACATACGACAAACCTGACCGCGTAGGGTGCGTAATCACGCACCCAAAAAAAGGAGTAGATAGATGTCTGTTGCAGCACTATGAGGCGGAAGGGTATAAAAATAGCCTCCCCATTATTTATTATTGTTTATAAAAAAGTTTGCTAGAATAGTAGTAAAATACTAGGAGTAACTTATGTTTTATACTGACTTTTTAAAAACTTCGGTTTTTTGTGCATTGATACTGTTTAGCTCTTTTCTTGGTGCAAAAGAGGAGATTATCTATGCTCTTTCTGATGGAGATTTAGTTGACCCCACCGGAACTATTCATCGTATGGACGGGGATGGTAGCAACACTATAAAGGTGTTTGACTTTTCAAATCATCCCAAAGATAACAAAGCACTTATTTTTGATCTTCACTCTTATGATAATAAAATTTATTTTAATTCAGATAATAGTATGTTCTATGGTCCTTCTCGTAGAAATATCTTTTCGATTAATACTGATGGATCAGGATTGGATCAGATTACTCCTGGTGAAAATTCTGGGAAATGGGATATGAGTGGTAGTGGTACAGTGGTAGGCACTGTAAAGCAACAGGATGGTACCCCTTATAGTAATGCACCTGTGTTTTTTGAAGGGAAAGGAGCTATCAATACCAATGCAAATGGTGAATTTAGCTTTTCAAATGTTGCCTCTGGATTATTTTGGATTAATGGTTTTGCGTCAGGAAATAGTACGACATTTCATAGTCAATATATTCATGTCATAGATAACTTAACCACAACAGTTAACCTTATACCAGATACTACGGCTCGCTACAGTCATAAAAGTCCTATTCGATACCAAGATCGTATCTACTATATGCATTCACTCTATAGTAATACTGAGATTAAGTATACGAATACGGAAGGAGTCACACCGCACACAACACTGCTTGAGTATGGAGATAGTGCTACAGAGTGTAGTGGTGGGGTAAGTAGTGGAGAGTGGGATGCTTTTGATGTGGGCAAGCAAAGTGGAAAGATGATTATGCTTAAATATGAGGAGGGACCTTCTTGTGGTGGGGTGTATGTTGCAGACAAAGATGGTAAAAATCTTACGCAACTTGTTGATTTAACTTCATGGGCAGGTGAACCTATTGTAAATTTTCATAGTATATTTTGGAATAATAAAGAAACACTTTTTGCATTTAATTCTTATCTTCCAAACTATGGTGATGAGGGTATTGCTATCTACAACGCCTCTGGCGTAATGACAAGTTATATTCAGGCAAATTCTGGATACGCATTAGAGCTTTATGGCTGGAATAGTGATGATTCATCCTTACTATTTTCTATCTATGTAAAAAATAGTTATGATGAAAAAAATTTACAAAAGATTACGGTAGATAATCATGGTGTTGCAGATACAGGTACAATAACCCAACTGCTACCCCAGTCCAATATCATCAGTGCAAGATGGAAATCACCTTCAAAGAGTAGCATGCCTGCTATTTTTTATCTTATTTTGTAGTCTCCTAAAAGGGTATAATGTCCTCAACATGTGAAAAAGTGAAGCTATTCACATCTGTGAATAGTTTATGATAACGAATAAAAAAACATAGATGAAAGAGACCCTTTAAGCACGGATTCCATTTTTTAATATGAGTTATTCACAACTTATTCACCATGTGAATATGCATATTTTTCCTTAAATATAACCAAATTGTTACTAAAATTTTTTAGATTCTTTATCGTTTTTTGACTTACTTACTTTTTCATCTTTTTTCAGTTATAATCATGAATTAATTTTTGTGGCAAGATATTTGTCACTATCATGAAGGATGTAATATGAGTTGGACACCTAGTAGCTGGAGAGATTTCCCTATAAAGCAACAACCAACATATCAAGATCAGGAACTTCTTCAAAATGTTGAAGAGGAGTTGAGTTCATACCCACCGCTTATTTTTGCGGGTGAAGCAAGAAATCTGAAAGAAAAACTGGCAGCTGCGGGACGTGGAGAAGCTTTTTTGCTTCAGGGCGGAGATTGTGCAGAGAGTTTTTCGGACTTTAATGCAAAAAATATTAAAAATCTTTTTAAATTGATGCTTCAGATGAATATGGTATTGATGTACAGTACCGGTAAGCCGGTTGTAAAAGTAGGGCGTATTGCTGGTCAATTTGCCAAACCGAGATCTTCTGATTTTGAAGAGATTGATGGGGTAAAACTGCCAAGTTACCGTGGAGATATCATTAATGGTATTGATTTTAATGAAGAAGCCAGGGTTCCTAACCCTAAAAATATGCTCAAAGCCTATAATCAATCTGCCGCAACCGTCAATCTGTTACGTGCATTTTCACGTGGTGGCTTGGCAGATTTGAGTAAGGTACACCAATGGAACCTTGACTTCATTAAAGACAATCCTTTAGGTAAACGCTATGATGAACTGAGTACAAAAATTGACCATGCAATGAACTTTATGGAGGCGTGTGGAATTAATAATGACACGATACCGCAATTGCATCAAACCACACTCTATACATCACATGAGGCTTTACTTTTAAATTATGAAGAGGCATTGACAAGAAAAGATTCTGATACGGGTGAATACTATGACTGTTCGGCGCATATGCTGTGGATAGGGGATAGAACGAGAGATCTTACGGAAGCACATATAGAGTATTTTAGAGGTATTCAAAACCCTATTGGTTGTAAAGTAGGCCCTACGATGGGTGAAGATGAACTCATCGAGCTTATCGATGCATTAAATCCAAATAATGAAGAGGGAAGGTTAAATCTCATCGTTCGTATGGGTGCGTCTAAAATAAAAGAGTATTTCCCAGCACTTCTTAAGAGAGTAAGAGATGCAGGTAAAAATGTCGTATGGTCTTGTGACCCTATGCATGGTAATGTAGAAAAATCTTCTACCGGATTTAAAACGAGAGATTTTGCTAACATTCTCTCAGAAGTGGAACAGTTTTTTGCCATTCATAAGCAGATGGGTACGATTGCTGCTGGAATTCACTTGGAGATGACAGGAAATGATGTGACCGAATGTACAGGGAGTACATCATGTGCCATTACCCCAGAAGGACTTGCAAGCCGTTACCATACACAATGTGACCCAAGACTCAATGCATCACAGGCCTTGGAACTGGCGTTTATGCTTTCAGATACGATTAAGAAAGTATAAAAATTTTCACCGCACCGTAAAGATATTTTTTCCCTCTTTATGGTGATAAAGCAATTGCATTTGATGGATATCCAAAATACTTTTTACAATATAGAGTCCTAAACCTAAACCTTTTTTTGAGGCATGAAAAGGTTTAAAATAATTTTCTAAGGGTTCATGCAGAGCCTCTGCAAAGTTTACAATTTCCAATCTATTTTTATTGATGACAACGGTGATATGTTTATCCGTACTGTATTTTATGCCGTTATCGAGCAGGTTTTTAACCACAAGGGTAAAGAGTTCAAAATCAACCTCTACACTATAGTCTTTCTCAATTTTTGTCGTAATCAGACGTTTTGGGTTGTCTATCATCAGCATGTCTATACTTGCTTCAAGCAGGTCACTCATTTTATAGGGTTTAATGGTCAGGTCAAAGTTTTTTGAAGTGATCTTCTCTATTTTTGCAAATTCATCTATGAGTAGATTGAGCCGTTCAAAGATCGTGTGTAAGCGTATTTTGTTTTTTTCATCATTTACCATTTCACTTACAAGTCTCCCTTTTCCAATAGGGGTTTTGAGTTCATGCATAATGGCACGTAAAAAGAGTTGTCTTGAGTGGAGAAGTTCACGTATCATAGTCACTGCATGGTCAAACTCATTGGCAACTTCTGCTATCTCATCATTATTATCACTTTTGCAGTCGATATCAAGGTTCCCCTGCGAGAAAGTCTGTATCTTTTTTTTGAGTTGGGAGAGTGGTTGAAGGCTTTTCACCACCCATAGATAGAGTATAATAATCAGAAGAAATACAATGCCAAAGACCAATGCCCGTTTATAGGGGAATTTAGCTCGGTTTTTATTTTCGAGAATAAGTTTAAATCGTTCATTATTAATAATCATAATACGTTTAAAACGGTAGGTATCGACTGCATAGCGTTTGAATTTATCTTTCTCTTTGAAAAAACGTTCTATCTGTACCACCAAGCCTCTATCTGTAATCAGTGAGACATTTTGTGCTTCAAGATAAGCTTCATCAATGCTGCCATATTTAAGATAGTAGCTATAGAGATAATGTGAGATAGCACGCTCTTGGGTTTGGGTCTGCTCTTCAAAAATGGCATGGTCATATTTAATAGACAAGAGAAATAAGACAGCGAGTAAAAGCAGTGTAATGGAAAAAATCGCTCTGATCTTACTCCGTAATGAAGTAAAAATCATACGAGCTTATAGCCTACACCACGCACCGCTTGTATGCGTTTGTTATCACCGAGTTTGGTACGTATCTTGGATATGATCACATCAAGGCTCTTGCCTTGTGAATCAATACTCATACTGCCTGTAGTATTGATAATCTGTTCACGTGATTGGGTCATGCCTTGGTGTTTCACAAGCAGTGAGAGTACTTCAAACTCTGCAGGTGTCAAATTGAGTGCTCTACCTTTAAAGTAGAGTGTATCTCCTTTGAGTTCAAATTCACTTTTGGGTATGGCAATATCCGACTTTTCTGTTTTAGCATACCGTCTAAGAAGCGATGTGATACGTGCATACATCTCTTTTGGGTCATAGGGTTTAGGCAGATAGTCATCTGCACCCAGTGCCAACGCATCCACCTTGTCATTAATGTCTGAGCGTGCCGAGGAGATGATGATAGGGATATCATACTTTCTTACCATCTCTTCACACACTTCTAGTCCATCCATACCTGGAAGAGTCAGGTCAAGAATCGCCAGGTCAAACTTCTTCACACCTGCGCTCAGCCCTAGGTAAGGGTCTTCATAGTTCGTCACCTTGATATCGTACTGTGCCAGGTATTCACTGAGTAGTTCTGCAAATTCCGGGTCATCTTCTATCATTAAAATATTTATCATAGCTATCCCTGTTGATAATATAATATAGTATAATGACTAAAGGTTAATTGAAATCAAACAAAATAGCATGCATGGTATATGAAACGGTAGAGTAGATTTTTTTGCTTTGACATTTTTTGTTGGCTTTGGGTATAATCTACAATGGCAAAAATAGATGAGATAAAAGAATTGATAGGTTTCTTAAAGATGTTGTTTGCATATTATGATGTATGAAACGGTGCGTAATCACGCACCCAAAAAAGGAGTAGATAGATGTCTGTTACAGCATTGCTAAACTATACTTATGAGGATTATAAGCAGTGGGAAGGTGAATGGGAACTCATAGAGGGCTTTCCTGTATCTATGGCTCCTGCTCCCGTGAAGATACATCAGCGTTTAGCCGGAGGAGTCTTTATGGCTCTCAGTGAAAATATGAAAAATGAGTGTACACATTGTGAAGTGCTGTATGAGGTAGACTGGAAAGTTACAGAAGAGACGATACTTAGACCAGATGTCGTTTTTGTCTGTGCAGATGAGAATGAATCCTATCTCACCAAAGCACCTAAAATTATAGTTGAGATACTCAGCCCATCAACGGCTAAAAAAGATGAAACGGTAAAGTTTGATATCTATGAGGCGGAAGGTGTTCAGTACTATATACTCGTTTACCCTAATGACATGAAAGCAAAAGTATATAGCTTAAAAGAGGGCAGATATATTAAAGTAGCAGATTTTACCCATGAAGTACTACACTTTGATGATTTAGAATGTGACATGCATTTGGATTTTGCTAAAGTTTTTAAAAAAAGTTATTCGTAGAGCTGCTCTAAAGAGAGGGAGGAGCTTAAGCTTTTGTAATTTAGATGTGTGAAACGGTGCGTGTTTACGCACCCTACGAACATTGAATGGTGAGCACATATTTAAACACAAACAACACAGGGTAGGGTGCGTAACCACGCACCAAAAATTGTACAGGACGCTACAAAGTAAATGCTTTTCCCATATACGGCTTAATTTCATCAAATGTATAGGCGTGATCTGTAAAATACTCAAAGGCAATAATACCTTGGTAGAGTAACATGTCAGACCCATCTTTGGTTGGTTTATTGTAGGTTTTTGCCAATTTCAAAAAAGGTGTCTCTTTCCCATAGATGACATCTACACATGCTTTTGCGCTAGGGATAACATACTCTAGTATCTCTTTAGGTGCAGGGAGTAATTCATCTTCGAGGCCTGCAGATGTCATATTAATGACAAGGTCATAGACTTTGGGTTTAAAGGAATCAAAGGTATAGGTTTCAAAACCATCATTTTTGTATTTTTCCAAACGTTCAGCACTTCTATTGAGCAGCGTTACCTCATACCCTTCATCCCTCAAAATAGTTGAAGTAGACTGTGCAGTACCTCCAGCACCTAGAAAAAGTACCTTTTTCACCTCTTTAAATTCTGAAATAGCCTTGAGAAAACCAGGGGCATCTGTGTTGTAGCCATATAGCTTTCCATCACGTTCAACAATGGTATTGACCACACCAATCTTTTTGGCAAAAGGGTCTAAGATATCACATGCCTCATAGGCATCTGCTTTATGGGGTACAGTAACATTGACACCTTTGAGGTTTAAATTGAAAAAAGTCTCTTTAAGTTTTTTGCCGTCTTGAAGTAAATAGCGTGTATAACAGCCATCAAACCCTAACCCTTGAGAGGCAAGATTGTGCATAAGGGGTGATTTTGAATGAGATACCGGATTTCCAAAGATTGCAAAAAGGTTTTGTGCCATCTTTTAGAGTGTTTCCATCTCTTTGAGTGTTGCAAGCAGTGCACCCAGTTTGTTCTTTACCTCAAGGTATTCAAGTTCAGGCACTGAATCAGCGACGACACCTGCACCTGCTTGCAGGGTAATACTGTCAGGTTTAATGAGTGATGTTCGTATGGCAATGGCAGAATCCATGTTTCCGTTAAAGGAGAAGTACCCTACAGATCCTGAATAGAAACCACGCTTTAATCCCTCATATTGGGCGATGAGTTTCATTGCTTCTATTTTGGGTGCGCCGGTCATGGTACCAGCCGTAAATGTTGCAGCAAAAAGATCGAACATATCTTTATCTTTTTGTATCACCGCTTCCACATCTGATACCATATGCATTACATGCGAATATTTTTCTACACGCATCATATCGGTGACTTTCACTGTACCGGTTTTTGCAACACGACCCACATCATTTCTTCCAAGGTCGATTAGCATAAGGTGTTCTGCACACTCTTTGGGGTCATCAAGCATCTCTTGTTCAAGCTCTTTATCGCGACGGGCATTTTTACCTCGTTTACGTGTTCCTGCAATAGGACGTAAGAGTATTTCACCCTCAGTGAGCCGTACCATCACTTCAGGTGACGAACCACAGATAGAAAAATCTTCATAATCCAACAAGAAAAGATACGGAGATGGATTTTTAGAACGTAATACCCTATAAAAGGAGAGAGGATCTATTTTACCTTTTTGCGTATATCTGTTGGATAAAAGGATTTGGAAAATATCTCCCGAGCGTATATTCTCTTTTGATTCATCCACCAAACGCATGAAGCGTGCTTCATCAATACTATAAGTTCCTTCACCCAAAAGTTTTACCGCTTGAAGGGGGATAGGTGTACAGGTAGCTGTTAAAAGATTTTCTATAGCACTCATGCCTTCTTTCATGGAGTCATCATTTAAAATAAGGGTTAGCTTTGCACTTTTATGTGAGTATGCAATAATGATTTTTGGACGTACCAAATCGAGGTCAGGTGTGTCAAGAGGGTCATGCAGTTCATCCATACTCTCTTCAAGTACAGGTTCAAATACTTTTACCATATCATAAGCAATAAAACCGATAAAACCATCAACAAAAGAGAAACCGACCTGGGCAGCTTTTTGTTGATATACAGCCATATCAACAGAACGGTAATAGTTTTTTAAAAAGCTAAAGGGATCCTCTTCTAATATTTGCTTCTCTCCTCTGTTGTCCATATAGGTAGTGGTTCTGTTTTTATAGCTTAATCGCTCCTGTGCACCTATTGTAATGAAAGAGAAATTACCGTCACTTGTATTTACGACAGATTCAAAAAGCATCGTAATCTCTTTAGGAAAAAGCTCTTTTATTTTTCCATAGAGTGCAACGGGTGTGAGTTGGTCAAAAAGAATTGTTTTATGCATATTGGTTACCTTTTTACGACAAAGGCTTGTTTATTGATACGGTCTCTTACGCGAATGAGAGCAGTATCAACAGAAGCTCTGCTAGGATAGGGACCAATGAGTAGTTTTTTGGTCCCTTTGGATGAGGGTTTAGTAATCCTATAGTTAAAGCCACTCTTTTTAATCACAGATAAAAAACGTGAACTTGGAGATTGTTTAAATGAGCCTACTTGAATAAAATATCTGCCATTGGCAGTATTTTTCACTGTTTTCTTTGGGGGTGTTACAGGTTTGCTTGGCTTAGGTATCTCTTTTTTTATGATAGGTTTAGGTTTAGGTTCGGGTGTTTTTTTTACAATGGGTTTGGGTATTTCAATAGCTTCGGGTTTTTGTGTATACTCCTCAGTAATTTGTACTGTTTCTTTTATAGCTTCAACTTCAATAGCTTGATCTACCTTCTCTTTTACTATCGGTTTAATGGGCTTTTCTACCTTTGCAGCCTCTTTACTTTTGATTTCCGGAGCTTTGATTTCTTGCTCAATTATTTTTGAAAGTGATGTCTCTTCTTTGATTTCATCAGTTTTTTGAGGTGCTTGTAATTTGAGTTCAGGTGCGATTATTTCAATCGTATCTTCTTCAAGTATCAGTGGTGCACTAGTGGACTCTTTTGTATAAAACTTTGCTAGGATAATACCTACAATTAAAAATACGATAAACAGAGCAATAATAGTTAAGAAATTTTTTGTTTTACGCTGATTTGGTTCCATATTATCTATAATTAGGTCATCAAGATTGTGATCATTCATAAGGGGGAAAATCTCCAAATATTATTTTGAAATGATTATATCATATTTATATAGTATTAAATACTTAAGCTCTTTTATAGGGTAAAGTAACAATGTTATATGCTTCAGGAAGCTGAAGTGAAGGGAGGCATTTCCACTTTTTACTCATTTTTACTTTGAGTGCATCTGAAAGTGTTTTTAATTTTGCATCTGCCTCTTCTAAACTAAGTTGGTCCACTTCTATAAATACTTGCAAACGTTCTACATCCTTCCCCTGATAGATAGAGTAGTTAGAGATGTTAAGGGTTTTAAACAGATGTTGTACCAAATAAAAAAATCTTCGGTACTCATCACCTTTATACTCTATGACTAAATAATTTGTTCTATTTTGCTGGAGTAGGGGAACGGCAATTGTGTATTGTCTGTCTAAATGTTGTTTGAAGAGTAATGGTGTTAGTGGATCATTGATATGTTCAAACTTTGCATAAAAGGTACGATTGTTGAACTGTATCTGTTCAACAATCGCAGATCTTTTAATGTAGTAATGGTCGGTAGAAAATTCTAAATCAAATATTTTTATTTTAAGAGCCTAATAGATTGATTTTTCATAAAGTACAAAATTTTGTGCCAATATTTTCATCTCTTCTTTGATGGTTGCATGCAGTGCAGTATCATGAATATTGTCAAGCACATCGGCAATTTTGTTTGCGATAATGTCAAACTCTTTCTCTTTCATGCCCCGGCTTGTCAGTGCAGGAGATCCAATACGTACACCCGATGTTACAAACGGAGATCTTGTCTCGCCCGGAACAGTGTTCATATTTACAGTGATACCTGCAGCGCCAAGTGCTGCGTCCGCATCTTTACCTGAGAAGTCTCTGTTTAAAAATGATACAAGTACAAGATGGTTATCGGTTCCATCTGAGACCACATCATAACCACGTTTCATAAGTACATCTGCGAGTACATTTGCATTGGCTTTGACCTGTTTGGCATACACTTTCCATGCATCACTTAGGTTGTGTTTAAAGCCAACTGCTTTAGCAGCGATGACATGCACTAATGGACCACCTTGAAGACCGGGGAAGATAGCAGAGTTAAGCTTCTTTGCTACAGCTTCATCATTACACATAATCATACCACCACGAGGTCCAGCAAGTGTTTTATGTGTCGTTGTTGTGACAACATCCGCATATGGGAATGGGCTAGGGTGCTCTCCTGCACATACTAAACCGGCAATGTGGGCAATGTCAGCAAAAAGAATAGCACCCACCTCATCAGCGATTTCTCTAAATTTCTTAAAGTCTATCTCTCTTGCATACGCAGAAGCACCACATACAATGATCTTAGGTTGTACTGTCTTTGCAATACGAAGTACTTCATCGTAGTTAATACGACCATCAAGTTCAACACCATAGGTGAATGAAGAGTAGTTTTTACCCGAAAAACTTGGTTTAGACCCATGTGTCAAGTGACCACCATGGCTTAAGTCCATACCGAGTATCTTCTCTCCTGCTTTCAGCAGTGCAGCATAGACAGCACCGTTGGCTTGTGAACCGGAGTGTGGTTGTACATTTGCATAGTTGCAGTCAAAGAGTTCACAGGCTCTGTCAATCGCAAGTTGCTCCACAACATCGGCAAATTCACAACCGCCATAGTAACGCTTAGAAGGATACCCCTCTGCATATTTGTTTGTAAACACAGAACCCATAGCTTCCATCACTGCTGGAAGTGTAAAGTTCTCCGATGCAATCATCTCTAAATGATCAGTTTGTCTCTCTCTTTCATTTTCAATAGCTTGAAAAATATCTGGGTCAAATGTTTCTATAGCATATGACATGTAAATCCTTTGACTCAATTTAATGAGGGTAATATTGAGTGTATTTATAGCAAATTTCATCTAAATTTGTTATGAAATAAATTTGATAATATATTTTTAATCTATAACTTTTTAAAGTTAGGTGAATAAAATATTTATTTGAATTTTATGTTCTCTCCGAAATCCTCTGTTTACAAGCAGCACCATCTTTACAGAACATCCCTTTACCTTTTTTGGCTGGCTTAAGCTCTTCAATGACATCATACCCACACTTTTTACACTGTTCTTCAGCGTTTAGAGTAGGTACTTCTAACACCGCTTCGGGTCTCATCGCCGGAAAGAGGAGTACATCTCGAATGGTATGTTGGTTGGTCAGCATCATAACCAGTCTGTCTATACCGATGCCCTCACCGGCGGTGGGTGTCATACCGTGGCTAAGTGCGCGTACAAAGTCGGTATCCATATGCATCGCTTCATCATCACCTGTGACCTCTTTCGCATTGACCTGTCCCATAAATCTTTCATATTGGTCAAGAGGGTCATTAAGCTCAGAGAAACCGTTTGCTATCTCTTTCCCTGCCATAAAGAGCTCGAAACGCTCTGTGATTTCGGGGTTTTCATCAGATCTTCGGGCAAGTGGAGAGATATCTACAGGGTAATCTGTGATGAAAGTAGGGTTGATGAGTTTCCCCTCTACAAATTCATCAAAGAGTTCAGCTTGTACATACCCCAGTGTCCAATTTTCATCAGTTTTAAGATTACGCTCTTTGAGATATGCCAATCCTGCATCTTTATCCTGTACAATTTCCCTAGCTACACCACCGATCTTTACAATAGAGTCTTCCCATGATATTTTAGCAAATGGCGTAGAAAAATTAATCTCCATCTCACCGTAGGGGAGTATTCGCGCTAACATAAGTGTGTCAAAGAGGTAGTCAAACAGATCTTCGGTAATTTGCATAAGCTCTATATAGGTTTTGTATGCCCAGTAAAATTCAATAGAGGTGAATTCAGGGTTATGTGTTGCATCTATGCCTTCATTTCTAAAGTTTCTATTGATTTCAAAAACGGCTTCCATCCCGCCGACAATAAGCTTTTTGAGGTAAAGCTCCGGTGCGATTCTGAGGTAGCGGTCAAGGCCAAGTGCATTATGGTGTGTGATAAACGGTTTGGCATTCGCTCCACCTGGAATAGGGTGCATCATAGGTGTTTCTACTTCTAAGAAGCCTTTCTCCTCAAAGAATCTACGAATCGTAGAGACTATTTTAGAGCGAAGCACAAAGCGTTCTTTCACCTGTGCATCCATAATCATATCAAGATAACGTTGACGGTATTTTATCTCTTGGTCCTGGATGCCGTGAAATTTCTCGGGAAGCGGAGAGATCGCTTTTGTAACGATATTCACTTCTAGACAATGGAGTGTGAGTTCCCCTGTTCCTGTTACAAAAGGATATCCCTTTGCTTGTATAATATCTCCTACCTCAAAAAGTTTTTTCACAACATCGTTGTAATACCCCTCGGGAAGATCATCACGATTAAAATAGAGTTGTACCAGCCCGTCACCATCTTCAATCTTGGCAAAAGCAGCTTTACCCATGATACGTACGAATTTGATACGTCCTGTGAGTGTTACGGATTTGGATTCATCCTTCTTCATCCCATCGGTTTCTATATCATGTACGTAAGCACATGCATTTAAAAATGTAGCGGATGGGGTACCTTTTTTGATTTGGTTGGGGTAGGGGTTAATCCCTTTTTCTCTTAATGTTTCCGTTTTTTTAATACGTTCTTGAATATATTGATTGTCAAATATCAAGGTTTCTCCTGTGTTGTTAGTTAGTGTAATGTTTTTTAAAAATTAGGATTGCAATTGTTGGCATTTTTCACATAAGCCTTCAATTTTCATAGTGTGGGTGGTCATTTTAAAATTGAATGCTTTAGCGATATCTTCCTGTCTCTCTTCAATGGTTTTATCAAAAAATTCTATAATCTCTCCACATTTTATACAGATAAGATGGTCATGATGTTTTTTAAGTCCTAGTTCATATTTTTTACCCTGCACGCCAAAGGAAATGGAAGAGGCAATGTTGGATGTTTCAAGTAAAGAGAGTGTACGATATACCGTCGCAATACCGATATTGATCTCAGGGTATTGCTGTTTAAGCAAAGTGTAGATATCTTCCGGTGTGAAATGCCCATGATTCTCATAAAGGAATTTTAGTACAAGCTCTCGTTGTTTTGTAAATTTAAGTCTGTTCTCTTTTAAAAGTGCCTGAAACTCTTCTAAAAGCAGAGGATATTCAATCATACCTAATCCTCTATTTACTTGACTGTTGTATTGTCTTCAAGAGAACTATTGATCTCATCTGACGAGATATTATTCTCTTTTGAAGTTGTTGATATACTGCTTATATTTGATGTGGTTATTCCTATATCGGATGTATCTATTTGAATCAAGTAAGAACCTGCTTCTCTTAGATAAGGATAAAGTATTGAGTCATTCACGTACTTTTCCAAATTATCTTTTATCAGTTTTACATTAGATAGGGCAGTGACTATCAGTGCAAAGACGATAAAATATTTCCCTCCACCTGCAATAAAACCAAAAAGACGGTTTAAAAAACTCAAACCACTTTCATTGGTTAATTTTGAAAAGAGTGCACCCAAAATGGTCGCACCTGTCCAGATAATGATTAAAATCGATAAAAATCCAATAAGTTTCAGAAGTGATATGTTGTCTATATGTAAAAAGTTTGTATCTATAAACGATGCAGCCCTATCTGATAGCCTTGATGCAAAGTAAACACCCCCTACAAGTCCTGCAAGTCCAAACAGTTCTTTGATAAAACCCTGCATAAAGCCTTTAATCCCTAATATTAGAATGATTGAAGCTATTGTGACATCAAAGTAGTTGAAGTCCATCATTGAAAAATTTTCCATTGAAAAATTCATATCATAATCCTCTGTTTATTACAATTTTTACGTATTGTATCGAGAGTTGTCTAAAAATGTTTTGAGACAACGTTTCGACTATCGTATCGCTGCTTTGGAAACTTCATCAGGTCTGTTAGCATATTGTATGGCTATATCACGTGATATTTTTCCGTCTTTGAGAAACTTAAGGAGTGCTTGTGTTTGTGTTTGCATACCGGTATCTCCCTGACCGAGTTGCATTTGTGAATAGATCTGGTGTACTTTATCTTCACGAATAAGATTTGAAATGGCATGATTGGTAACTAGGATTTCAGAGGCCGCAACACGTCCGCCACCCAGTTTTGGAAGGAGTGCCTGTGCAATCACTGCAACCAAAGAGGAGGCAATCATCGCACGTATCTGTGGTTGTTCATCTCCCGTGAATACATCAATAATACGGTTGATTGTTCCCGGAGCAGAGGAGGTATGCAGTGTGGCAAAGACAAGGTGACCCGTTTCTGCAGCGGTGAGTCCCGCTTCAATAGTCTCTTTATCCCGCATCTCCCCAATCAGTATGATGTCCGGATCCTGACGCATCGCAAACTTGAGGGCTTTGGCAAAAGAAGCGGTATCTTCTCCTACCCCTCTATGGGAAAAAACAGACTTTTTATTTTGATGGATGAACTCCACAGGATCTTCCACGGTGATAATATGTTTTTGTTCATTGAGATTAATCTCATTGAGCAGGGCTGCTAGTGTGGTTGATTTACCTGAACCCGTAGGACCGGTAACAAGTATGAGACCCTTCTCTCGTTTAATCAACTCTTTATAGACACTCGGAGCACCTAGGTCATCTAAAGAGGGTACATCTATGGGAATAATCCTGAATGCTGCAGCCGCGTCACCTAAAGTACGATAATAGTTTGCTCTAAAACGACCGATTCCAGGAATAAGGAGTGCAAAATCAAGTTCATCATACTCTTCAAATTGCTGTTTTTGTTTTTCCGTAATCAAAGAGTAACACATCTCTTCAATGTCCTCACCCGTAAGCTTAGGAAGATTGACGGGTTTAAGTACACCGTTAAGCCGTATTTGCGGTTCTGTTCTGCTAACGAGGTGAAGGTCTGATGCACCGTGTGATACAACACTTTGAAGTAGTTTTTTGATGTCAAATGCAGCCATAATATTCCTTTGTTTACTGTATGTTTTCTAGATATTGAGACTCATTATACCCAACAATGACATGGTTATCAAATGTAATAACCGGTCGCTTGATGAGCATATTCTCTTTTGAAAGCCAAAGTTGTTTATCTGTATCACTCAAGTTGAGTTCTTTAAGTTTTAACGTTCGGTATGTTGTTCCTCTTGTGTTAAAGAGTGTTTTGATGTCCGTAAACTGAAGCCAGGATGCGATAGTAGCTGCATCTACAGGGGTTTGCCTGAAATCGACAAACGCATAGGGAATCTCGTGTCTCTTTAAATATTTTATTGCTTTTCTTACACTGTCACAGTTTTTTATGCCATACACTTTCAACATAACACAGACTACTCTATAATAGAAGGTACAATAAAAAAGTCATCACTTCCTTGCGGTGCATGTACAAGGATATCATGGGCAACAGAGCTGGCTTCTCTAGGCGTATCTTCTCTAAGCGGCGTACCCCCGTCAAGTGTTGAAAAGGTAGGACTCAGTCTATCTGTATTGAGTTCATTGAGATTTTCAATATAAGTGAGAATACCAGTGAGCTGTTCCATAACTTCCTCTTTTTTGGAAGCATCAATACGCAGATGAGAGAGTTTTTCCAGTTTGGCTAAAACGGTATTGTCTATTTGCATTATTTATCCTATAATAGTGTTTTGTGATTTTATTATATATCAATTTACTTTAGGGATTCCCTTTAAGATATAACTACAAATGAAAACACTATTTTAAGGATAGATTATGATGCAGCAATTGGATATGAATTCAGAAGTGTTTAAAAATGAGTTAATTAAAACAGAGAAGTTTACCGATAAGGTTTGTGAGAGTCAAGGATGGGTGTATAGTCTTAATGAGGATGTCAATGAAGGTGTCATTATGGGTCTTGCACGACACAGATTACTTTTTGGTAAAAGGTTTTGTCCCTGTTTTATGGTAGAACCTGATGAGAGCAAACCCGGTAAATTCAAAAGTACGGATGAGAGGATTTGTCCTTGTAAACCGGCTATTGAAAAAGAGATACCTCAAACGGGTAGATGCCATTGTCAAATTTTTTGTACCCCTGCACATAGAGAAGAACAGCTCAAAGAGCAACAAGCGACTGCTTTGGCAAAAGCGGAGATTAAAAAAGTAGCTTCAGAAGAGTCATAAAATGAAATTATAATAATTATATACTATAATAGCGCTCATTTTAACGTCATGGGAGACAATAACATGCAGCTATTATTGGAAAAAGGGTATGTCGATTCAGAAGAGTTAAACCGTTTACTTGAAGCTAGGGCTGAAGGAAAAG
This sequence comes from Campylobacterota bacterium, assembly GCA_034660455.1. GTDB lineage: Bacteria > Campylobacterota > Campylobacteria > Campylobacterales > Sulfurovaceae > Sulfurovum. The sequence goes on from JAYEJF010000020.1 coordinate 67,565, forward strand.
CAGACTTCGTACTGGTGGATGTAAGAGAAGATATGGAGTATAATACGGGTCACATTAAAGGGGTAGATATGCTTAAGCCCACCTCTTCTTTTCAAGAATGGGCACAAGCGTTTTTTAATGAGACCAAAGATAGCATGGTGATTCTCACTTGTCGTACAGGCAGCAGAAGCGGTCAGGTACAAAATATTTTTAAGAAAAACGGGCATGCCGGAGTACTGAATCACTTTGGAGGCATTGTCACGTATCGTGGTGAAATAGAGAGATAATATGGCAAAGATCCTTTATATACATGGTTTTGCCTCTTGTGGAGAGGGTAATAAATCTTTGACATTGCAATCTTATTTTGGTCAAGAAGATGTACTAACCATAGATCTTCCTCCTTCTCCGAAGGATGCTATTGAGAAGCTTGAAGCCTTGATTGATTCTTTTAAAGTGGAACTCTTGATAGGTTCCTCTTTAGGTGGATTTTATGCTACGTATCTGGCTGAAAAGTATCAGCTCAAATCAGTTTTAGTGAATCCCTCTACACAGCCATGGGAGACATTGTCACCTTACGTCGGATGGCAGAAACGTTATTGTGATGAAGAAGTGTTTGAGTTTAAAGCACGCTATCTTGAAGACCTTAAAACATTGCAAACTATTCCCAAAAGAGGGAAATATTTGGTTCTTTTGCAAAGTGAAGATGAAGTGTTGGATTATGCTAAAGCACAATCTTTCTATAATGAGCATAAGATTATTGTAGAGTACGGCGGTAACCACCGTTTTGAAAACATAGATGATTACCTCTCTATGATAGCAAACTTTAGATAGAAAATTTATAAGAAAATGAGAGAATAGATGAATGTAGTTGACTTGTTATTGAAGTTATTGAGTTTTAAATCTTTGACGCCTGATGATGCAGGTTCATTGAAATTTATTGAAACATATTTAGAGGGGTATGAAGCAACTTATGTGAACAAAGAGGGTGTTAAAAACCTTTTTCTCACAAAAAGATTCTCCCAAGGCCCGCATCTCTGTTTTGCCGGACATGTTGATGTTGTCCCTGCAGGAGGAAATTGGGAGACCAACCCATTTGTTCCAGTCATCAAAGAGGGAAATATCTATGGTCGTGGTACACAAGATATGAAGTCCGGTGTTGCTGCTTTTGTACAGGCATGTAAAGAGAGTGAAACGTTTGTTGGTACCCTCTCTGTACTTCTCACCTCTGATGAAGAGGGTGATGCAAAGTATGGTACGGTGGTGATGCTGGAATATTTAAAAGAGCAGGGGATGTTACCTGATTACTGTATCGTTGCAGAACCTACATGTGAAACCATCTTTGGTGATGCCATTAAAATTGGAAGAAGAGGCTCTATTAACGGATATCTAACGATACAAGGTAGGCAAGGTCACGCTGCATACCCGAAAAAGGCGGTGAATCCTGTACATCAGATAGCACCTATTTTAGATAAGGTTGCCGGTATTTATCTAGATGAAGGAGATGATGACTTTGCACCAAGTCAAATGGTGATTACGGATATACGTGCAGGGATGGAAGTGACCAATGTTACCCCAGGTACCTTAAATATGATGTTTAATGTACGTAACTCCACTAAAACAACACAATCTGACGTTAAAATGCATATTGACAGATGTTTTGAAGGTTTGGATTACAGCTTGAAGTTGACACAGGGGTCGTATCCTTTTGTGACGACTAGAGACTCTAAAGTCGTCAAAAAACTCTCTGAGAGCATTAAAAATGTTACAGGGTTGAATACAAAACTATCTACGGCTGGCGGTACCAGTGATGCAAGATTTATGGGTGCTTTTGGCATAGATGTCGTAGAGTTTGGTGTGATTAATGACACAATTCATGCACCAAATGAAAGAACCTCCATTAAAGAGGTTGAAAAATTGTATGAAGTCTTTAGTGACATTGTAAAAAATTTTAATAAATAAAGGATTATATTGTGAAGAAAATAGTATTGGGTTTATTGTTACTTTCAAGTGCACTTTTCTCTCTAGAGTGGGAAAAAGATATGGATACGGCTTTACAAGCGGCACAAAAAGAACAGAAAAATCTTATGGTCTTGGTTGAGGGTAAAAACTGTAGATGGTGTACTAAGATGAAACAGCGCACACTTATCGATGAAAATGTAGAGAAGAGACTTGAAAAATATGTACTGGTTAAAGTGATGAGAGAAGATAGCAAGGTAATGGAAAGATTACCAAAAATCAAGGGTGTGCCTACCATTTTTTTCATGAAAGAAGATAAAGCGGTGATTGAAGAGGTAATCGGTTATTTTAATGTGCAGGATTTTTTAAGTTATATTGATGATGTTGAGAAAAAAGTAAAATAAAGCGTATGCATTGAAGTATCTATTCTTAATTTTCTTGACACTCCTTCTCTCTTTGTGTTATGCTGATGGAAATGCAGAGAACCTCAAAAAAGAGAGAGGATTAGAATCTTTTCAAACATTAAAGTGGCAAACTCAACTGGATAAAGCGTTTCAAATTGCTCATGATGAACAAAAAAATGTAATTGTGATGGTAGAAGATAGAGATTGTAAATGGTGTATTAAGATGAAAAAAGGTGCATTGTCAGATACACGGGTGCAAGCACGGTTAAAGCACTATGTTTTGGTGAAGGTCTCTCGTTCCAATAAGGCGGAAGTCAATCAACTACAGTTCTTTGACGGTACGATACCAAATTTTTATTTTATGACCCCAAAAAGAGAGATTGTTGAAAATATTGTCGGTTATTTCAGGGCAGATGACTTTTTAGGGTATATTAAAGAGATTGAAGAAGAGGGTTTTTAGGAGTTTTCATTATGTTATATCAAAGGCCTCATTTTAAAGAGTATATTATGGCAAGACTGGTAAGTGTCTCTGTCTTGATTTTTTCGGTATTCTCTTTAATACTTTTTTTTCTTCTTCCCAATGAAGAGATTGCATTACAGGCAATTGCCTTGTTGGGATTAGGATTTACAGTATTTGTCTTTGCTATATACCGTGGTGCCAACCATATGCAAAAAGAGTTGAATACAATCAATAAATACTTGAAAAGTCTTGATAATCTTGATAAGGTGGATAAGATTGAGTATGAACCTCTTTTTTTTACGCAAGAGTTTGAAGATATCAATCAAAACCTCATGAAAGCACTTAGCAGTTCTAAAAAACGGGAAGATGTAAAACAGCGTTATAATGCAAAACTCAAGCTTAAAAACCGGCAACGAGCAGATATGATCTCTGCAATTGCCCATGAGTTTCGTAATCCAATTGCTTCAATTATGGGGTATGCACAAACTTTGGAAGAAGATCATGAGATTCCCGCAGCGTTGCAAGAAAAGTTTTTAAATAAAATTTACAGCAATGGAGTGAAAATAGAGGCACTTTTGAGTCGTCTTGTCCTGTGGAATAAATTTGAGAGCGGAGAGGCAACATTGCATCCGAGCAGTTTTGATTTTTATTCTTTAGTGGAGGAGGTGAAACTCTCTTTAGAAGAGAAATATCCTCAAAGAGAGATTATTTTATCGGGGAGTAGCTACATTGTAGAGGCAGATCGTACTTTGATGGATGTCGTACTAAAAAATCTTATTGAAAATGCATTGAAATACTCTAAAGATGCAGTAGATGTTCAGGTAAATCAAGCAGAGATATCTGTATCGGATAAAGGGACGGGTATCTCTCCTTCGGATATTTCAAAAGTGACAAAAAAGTTTTACCGTTCAGGCACACACAGTTGGGATAACTCTATGGGATTGGGGCTCTCTATAGTCAAAAATATTCTTAGGTTACACAGAACAAATTTGGAGATTGAGAGTGAAGAGGGGGTTGGTTCAAAATTTTTCTTTCACATTTAAAGTGATGCCCTTATGTTTTGTTTTGAAACATAGACGTGAAAACACTACTTTTATTTTCGCAAATAACCATTTTTTAACACAAAATTTTATACCATCTTAGTATGCGTTTACCATGGTCTTGATAGGATCAATAGGTACTTATAATTATTATAAGTCTAGCTAAATTCAAGGAGGAAATATGAAACTAGGTTTCTTAGTTGACCTAAACCTGTGTATGGGTTGTAAAGGTTGTGAGATTGCTTGTAAAGTAGAAAATGAAGTCCCACTAAGTACATGGCGTTTACGGGTAAAATATATAGATTTGGGAACATTCCCGGATACAAGAAGAAGTTTTACACCACTACGTTGTAATCATTGTGAAAATGCACCATGTGAGCGTATTTGCCCAGTATCGGCATTACACTATTTGGAAAATGGTATTGTCAATATTGACAGTCACAGATGTATCGGTTGTGCGGGGTGCATGATGGCATGTCCTTATGGTGCAATCTATATGGATCCTGAAACAAATACTGCAGATAAATGTACCTATTGTGCACACCGTATTGAATCTGGAATGATGCCGGCATGTGTCGTTGCATGTCCGGTAGAAGCAAATATATTTGGTGATATTGAAGATGACAACAGTCATATTTCACTCTATATTATGGAACACAAAGGTGCTGTACAAGTCCGTAAACCAGAAAAACATACTTCTCCTACACACTTTTATGTAGGTGGAGGTAATGCAACACTTAATCCACTTGCACATCAGAGAATTGAAGGATTCAGTCTCTTTAATGATATCACGCATTTAGAGCATGTCGGTGATGCTCATCACGGAATATTAGATAGATTTTTAGCACCGTTTGTAGGACATGAAACTGTAGATAATGCAAGTTTCATAGAATCAGCAACAACAGAAGAGTCACATGAACAAGAGGGAGGTCACTAAGATGGTAGAGAGTACAATTGGCGCAACACAAGCTGTTGTAACCCTTGATGTTCCGATTCAAGGGATTGTTTGGGGTAGTATTATTACTGTAAATATGTGGGCAAAAAGTATTGGTACAGGTGTTGTTTTCCTTGCAGCATTTTTATGGTTTAGACACAGTAAAGAGAGTATGCCCAATCTAAGATGGATTATGCCTATTCTTGCATTTTTAACCTTGAATGTATTTTTGCTCTTTACACTCATTGATTTACATCAGCCCTATAGAATGATTAATATTTTCTTACATCCGCACTGGACTTCGTCTATTACTGTTGGTGCCTGGTTGGCATCAATCTTCTTAGGACTCATTACTGTTCTTATGGTTATTGGTGTTGCAGATGCATTCCCGTCATTGGGTGGGAAAAAGTGTAAAGTAACGTCTATGGCTAGAGAAAACTCTGCAGTATATGAAAAAATTATGCCATGGTTGGTTTTTCTGGCAATTCCTGTTACAACCTATACGGCAATTATTATGGCTCAATCCTCGGCAAGAGAGTTATGGCAAGCACCAACTGAGGTCATGCAAATGATGTGGGCAGCATTGATGGCCGGTTCTTCCGCACTTATTTTTGTATCTACTTCATGGAGTAAAGAGGCAAGAAAAGATTTAGCACTGATTTTAACGATGGCCGTCTTCTTCTCTTTTGCAATGTATATGAGTGAGTATTTCTTTTCATTCAAATCGTCAGAAGCGGAAGCAGTATTAGCCTATGTGCACTCAGGTGGAGCGTATAATGTTGAATTTTGGTTTGGTTTGACACTTGGATTTATTATTCCATTCTTCTTAGGGATGAGTTATATGAAATCAGAAAATATGACGCTGCTTAGATTTGCAGCACTTTCAGCATTGGTAGGGCTCTTCTTTGTAAAAGATGTATGGCTTAAAATTCCACAAATGCTACCGTTAAGTTAAGAAGGAGGGGTTTATGACAAAATCAATGAATATAACAGATAAAAATTTTATCGAAAGTAGAAGAAGTTTCCTTAAAGGTACAGCATACTCTGTAGCAGGTGCAACACTTGCAGCAGGTGTATTTAAAACTGTAGCAGATACGCCTGCAATGGCAGAAACTAAATTTACACCGACACCTAAAACACTTGCATTTTATCCACCGTTAGAAGAGTGGGATAGTTTTTCAGAGTTAAGTGGTGAAGATTGGAAACGTGGCGGAACATCAAGAAATGGTGTACAGAGTGAAGAGAACCCAGATGGTATTAAAGCAACAGAGTATATGCTTGTACCGACATCATGTTCAAACTGTGAAGCCTCATGTGGTTTAACTGCATGGGTTGATCTCTCAACCTATAAAGCCGGTGGACAGTTGGCTGTACGTAAGTACATGGGTAACCCGCTTCACTCGGGAAGCCGCGGTAGAAACTGCGCAAAAGGTTATGCAACACAATCACAAATGTATGATCCCGATAGAATTCCTTTCCCACTCATGAGAGCACCGGGTTCAAAAAGAGGTGAAGGTAAGTGGGTAAGAACCACTTGGGATGAAGCGATGAGCAAAATCGGTAAGAAAATGCACGATACGCTTAAAAAAGGTGATGAGATTTCTAAAAAATCGATTATGTATCACGTTGGTCGTCCCAATGAAAATGGTTTTGGGCATCGTGTACCTCACTCAATGGGGCTAGATGGTTATGATTCACACACAAACATCTGTTCTGCAGGAGCAAGACAAGGAACAATTCAGTGGTCCAACGATGATAGAAACTCACCAGATTGGTCTAATGCAAAATTGGTATTTCTTCAATCTTCTCACGCAGCAGATGCGGGGCACTACTTCCAGCAAGCAGCCGGTCGTATTGCTGAAGCGCGTAAAAAAGGTGCCAAGCTTGTTGTTATGGATCCAAGACTCTCTAACTCTGCAGGTATGGCAGATTTATGGGTACCGTGTTGGCCAGGAACAGAGACAGCACTCTATCTTTACCTTGCAAACCGAATCTTAAATGAAAAAGGGGTCAATGGGGAAGACCTTGTAAACCACAATTTTGTGAAAAATTGGGTTAACTGGGACCACCTAATGAAAGATAGAGAGTACCTTCAAGTGCTTGTAGATAAAAAATATATCAAAGCGGTACCAGCAGGTGATACTTACGAAGACTTCATTACGATGATCTCTGAAATGTACTCTCCTTATACACTCGATTTTGTGGCTGAGGAGTGTCGTATTGAAAAACGTATTGTAGAGAAACTTTATGATATGTTTATCGATGCGGGGGCAAGAGTTGCAACGTATATTTGGAGAGCAGGACCAATTGGTCACAAGGGTGGATGGATGATTGCTAGATCTGCCTTCTTACCATTTGTACTTCGTGGGGCTATGGCTGGTGATAAAGGTGGTGTAGGACTGCACCACTGGCATGTTATTTCAGTCAATGGTAAAGGGGACGCGGCAACGCAAAATGGTGCAAGACCTCCAAAAGTTGATGTTTGGAATGAAATTGCTTGGCCACCGGAGTATCCACTTAGTTCTTATGAGATGAGCCATATTATGCCTCACCTTTTACTGGATGATGCGTGGAGAAAGAAATGGAACTCTAAAGGACTTCAAGTACCTGAGAAGTTGGCTGTTTGGATTCCTCGTATGTATAACCCGGTTTGGATTAATCCAGATGGATTTAGATGGATTGAAGCACTTAAACGTGAAGATAAAATTGAAATGAGTTTTAATCTCTCACCTACATGGTCAGAGACAAACTGGTATTGTGACTTTATTTTGCCTGTGGGACTTGCAGGTGAAAGACATGACCAACACTCAGAGGCAACAGAGCCTAAAAGATGGCTCTCTTTCCGTAACCCGGCACTAAGAGTAGCATTAGAAAAAATGGGTTGGAAGCCAAAAGATCCAACCAGAGCTACACTTGAAGCACATGTGAAAGCAGGGCTTGGTGAAGTATGGGAAGAGGTAGAGTTTTGGGCAAATATTATGGTACACCATGTAGATCCGGATGGTTCACTTGGAGTAAAAAAGTTCTGGGCATCTAAAGAAGATCCAAGCAGAGCAGTTACGATTGCAGAGTGGTATCAAGCTGCCTTTGACAAGCTTCCTAATCTAAGAAAAGCTGCAAAAGCGGCATACCCTGATTCTAAATATCCAAACTATGAGATGATGAGAGACAGAGGTACATGGTTAGAAGAAGATAACATTTATAAACCACAAGAGAGACCGCTTAAAAAAGTAGGTACTAACTATATTTCACATGGTCATGAGTACTCTGAAGAACATGTAAGAAAAGATGAGTTTGGTGTTATTATGGCAACTGACTCTCATGGTCATGAAAAAGCAATCGGTGTGGAAGTAGATGGAGAGCTTGTACAAGGTTTCCATACATTGACTAAAAAACTAGACTTCTACTGTGAGTGGTTTAAAGAGTGGAAGTGGCCTGAGTATGCGATACCTATCTATCCTACTACAAAAGAAGATAGAAAGAAAATGACGCATGTTGTCACTCAGGTTCACCATGACTTTATGCAAAAAGAGAATGAGTTTGCACTCAATACCGTATTTAGATTGCCATATAATATTCATACACGTTCGGTGAACTCTAAGCACCTTATGGAGATTTCTCAAAACCATAACCCTGTATGGGTCTATACAGAAGATGCAAAGAAGCTCGGTATTAAAAGAGGGGACGCGGTAAAAGTGACCATTCAAGATACTGTATCTGGACTTGAGTCTGGGTATTTCATTGCAATGGCTGTACCAACTGAAGCAACGATGCCAGGTGTTTTAGCCTGTTCACACCATGCAGGTAGATGGAAACTGAAAAATGCAGTAGAGATCCCTGGATTTGAGCATAAACTAGGTGTAATGGGTCTGGGTGCACCATTGTATGATCTTACTATGGATGGTAAGATCGGTACATTGAAACCGACTCAGGGTATTGTTGATGGGATGCATGAGAATAAAAACTCTTGGCAGTTTAAAGCATACAATAGAGACCTTGACAATATTTGGTGGGATGGACTTTCAGGTTCATGGCAAAATGCCGTAGCACCGTCTCACCCCGATCCAATTGCAGGAAACCACGCTTGGCACCAAAAAGTGATTATGGAACCTGCGGGTAAAGATGATGTGATTGGTGATATTTATGTCAATTATGAGAATAATATGAAGGTGTATCAAGCATGGAGAGATGACTTAACACGTCCTCTTAATGAGAATGATACACTTAGACGTCCACAACACATTAAGCGTCCGGCTGTTCCTTTGTCTGACAAGGCATATGCTGTTAATATAAAAAAAGGATAATCATTTATCCTAGTGGGCAGATTTACTCTCTGCCCAAACAGACATGTATACAATTTCCCAGATAACTAACCTTTCATGTTTTATTTATCTTGAAAGTGGTATAACGCCAAATAACTTAAATGAAAGACAAGTGATTTTATGGAACAAATGAAACAAGAGATAGAAAACCGTATAGCAATTTATGCATTGATTTCAAGATTAATGCTTGTAGAGGTAGATGAGGCATTTTTAGAACAGATTGAGGGTGATGAAGATATACTCTCCTTTTTTCCCAATTATAAAACATGGGAAAAACGTGAGTCACTCTCTGCTAAAGAGATAATCACCGAGCATTTGAATGTTGATTTCACCAATCTTTTTCTCATGCACCTTGTTCCCTATGAAAGTTTCTATACCAGAGATGACCAGATGATTGAGAGTGGAGGAGATAATCCCGTGATTGAACTCTATAATGAACTTGATTTTCGTGTGGAACTCGATAGGGCTAGGGTAGTGAGTGCAGATCATATCGGTGTTGAGCTTGAATTTATGTATATGTTATGCATTGCACTTCAAAAAGCATTAGAAGCAGATGACAAGGATGGTATCTGTGAACTTCTTGGGGTACAGCGTGCATTTTTAAAAGAACATCTTTTAGAGTGGACACCACTTTTTCTTATCAATGCGAAACGTGAATCACGTACACCGCTTTATCATGATGGTGCAGAACTGACTTTAGAGTTCCTCTTGAGTGATTTTGAGTATGTGACTGAAAAATTATCTACGCACTGCCAAGCAGAGGCATAATGTCATTACATTTAGAAATTGGCTCATGCGTAAGAGCAACCAGTAAGTTTTCAGCGTGTACCAAATGTGTAGATGCCTGTCCTGATTCTATTCAGCTTGTCAATAATCTACCAAGTTTTGCAAACAGTACAGGCGTGGAAGCGGCATCGTGTTTAGGCGTCTGCCCCACAGAAGCATTCTCTTTGACAGATTTTTCAACAACAGAGTTCTTCTTTACTTTTCTAGAGTCAAAAGTAAGGCTAATCTCTCCAAAATTGAACGTACCGTGTATCTCTGTACTCAGTGTTGAACATTTGATTGCTTTGGCAATTGTAAGTGAAGATGAGATTACGCTGGATTTGAGTTCTTATGATGAAAATAGTATATTGTATGATCAGATTGATGCACGCATTGAAGAGGCAAATTTTGTTCTTTCGTCTTTTTCAACTAAGCAGCTTTTGAGTAATCATATCGCGAGTGAAACGGTAAAAAAAGAGGAGATTGAAGAGGCCTCATCAAGACGTTCATTTCTAGGTAATGCTTCACTCAAAGGCGTTATTAAACATAAAATGACCTTTGATGAGGCAGTAGAAGCAGATGCGTTAAAAACCTTTAAACTTGATGCAAAGATCATCTCTAAAATTAAAGAGAAAAAATTGCCTGACAAACGTAAAATTCTTTTTACTGCTTTGAAACATGCAGGAGTACCGGATCATTTTGAAGTACTGCCTCAAGAAGAGGTGAGCTTTACTTCTCAAAAATTTGTAGAAGAGAGTTGTACCAATTGTCAGATATGTTATCGTATCTGTCCAACGGGTGCACTCTCTACAGATACAAAGTTCTCTCTGATTCACTTTGATGCCATGCTTTGTGTGAAGTGTCACCTATGTCATGATGTATGTGAGCCTGAAGCGATTAAGCTACAGTCAGGATATGAGGTAAAAGAGTTCTTTGAACCTACACAGAGAACATTGGCACTCTTTAACATTAAACGATGTAATGAATGTGGAAATAATTTTACCTATACCGGTGGAGAGCAGACGTGTCCCCGTTGTTTGGTGGAAGAAGAAGAAGCACTCTTTTTGCATAGTAATGCAAAACGTATGCAAGCTGTAGAAGAAAAAAATAAAGATGAATTATGAGACCTGAAGAGATTAAACCGGATACAAAGCTATGTACAATTTTGGGGCATAATGCACAAACAGGATATCTGCGTAAATATTTCAACAAGATCATGAAGCTGAACAAGACAAATGCCACTGCCATCGCACTGAATATTACCGATGAATATTTTGACTTTACCATGCGTAATGTGGGTGAATCTAAAGTAGATAAGATGATGATAGAGCGTGAGTTTGGGAAACAAGCACTTAGCTATTGTGAAACATTGGATAGTTGTGCACAAAAAGAAGAGCGTGTTGACTTTATAGAAGTCAAAGAGGGTAAAGTGTATGGGTATTGTCTTGCAGATGATGCCCGTGCATTGTTTGAAAAACCGGAGTTTTTAGATGACCATATACTTTTTGTGGCTAAAATTATGTTACTGGCAAACCGTTGGTTTGATACAAAGATAGATGTGGATGATATTCCGCTGCTGATAGGAGAGAAAAATGGATGATTTAAGAAAAGAGTTTGAAAATATAAGCCAGCAAAATTTTAACGGTACACCGGCATTTGGCCCTGATGGTCAGTGTGCAGCAGATGAAGAGGTAGATTTAAAAGATTACCCCTCCTATACGGAAGCACTCTATGCAAAACTTGTGGCCCCTCATGTTTCGGGTATCTACATCTCTCGTTGGGATATTAAAGATATTGCACTTGTCGCGGGCGACTCTATGGCGATACATCCAAGAAAACGTATGTTTGAACTTCTGATGAAGTTTGCAACCAGTAAAGAGAATATGCAGTCTGTACTCGATGCATTGGAAGCACATATGGAAGAGAAGATAGGGATTTATGATGAATTTATAGCCCATTATCCAAATTCAGCAGAAGTGTTTCAACCTAAAATCGATAAAGCAAGAAAAACGATGAAACTCTTTCCTCAGATCATTGAAGAGTATTTTGAATAATATTCAAATAATATCGAGATTATAGTATCTTCTTACAATACATCACCTGTTTAGGTGATGTATTGAAAATCTTTTTACCGTATAATATAGAGTAATATAAATTATAAAGTAGAAGGAGTAGCGTATGAAAATGAATAAATTGCTGATGCTTATCGCATCTGTTGGTTTGGTTTTTGGTTTGATGACTGGTTGTGGTGGGGGTAGTGATGATGATTCTGGTATTATAGATCCTACTACAGGGTTAGAAGAGGATAAGGTGAATGAGTTTGTTGGAGATATAGCTGATGAACTTGGTTGTACCTATACAGAGGTTACAACATCTCAAAGTATAGAAACAGATATTACAAGTTCATTAGAGACGGTTGAAGTGCTTAAAAAAGTTGCTATAAGCGGGAAGAGCGTGATAGAGTTGGCAGAAACACCAATCATCTCGGCAACGGAACCTGGTACATGTGGCGGTACCATAGAAATACCTGATAATTTTTTGGATACTATGACAGGTACAATTAGTTTGACTAATTATTGTATGATTGATGAAGAAAGTGGGGTCGAAACAACAATTAATGGTTCTGTAGCAGTAGCAGTAGATGAAACTTCAGGGCTTATTACCGTTTCAACACCAACTCCTTTGACAATTGTTTCTAGCAGTCCAGAGACAGGCAATCCTGTAAATATAACGATAAATCTTGATAATGCTACTTTAGCTATCAGTGAAGATGAAAGTATGCAGTTTACTATAACGGCATTAACTGTTACGGATAATGTTACTAATAAAGTTTATACCATAACAAACTTTACGGCAGATGTAGTTGGAGATATGCTGACATTTAACGGAACGTTTAATAATCCTGATGAGATAGGAACTGTATCTGTAGTTGGTTCTATTAATAGTGCTACAGGAGAAGGGACTATCACTGCAACTGATCAAGATGGTGTTGAAGTTAAACTAAGTACGACTGAGAATGAAGGTGTATTTGATGTCAGTTTTGATGGTGCTCCATTAGGGACAATGGACTGTACTACAGTAGATATACCTACTGTACCTACTATATAAAAGTATAATGTAAATAATCTCTCTATAAAAATAGAGCTCCTTCTCTGAAAATAAGAGAAGGAGATTTACATAAAAAAATAGACTTATTTGTGTAACGTAAAGGGATACTATGTCAACTATCATTTTTCGTTATGCATTTCGTAATATAAAGCGTACACCTCTTCGTTCTTTTTTTACACTTCTATTGTGGGATATGGGGTATATTTTTTAGCACATGAAATAATTTTACTTTTTCTTATATATTAACGATACTTTTAGTATAATAGCGAATTAAAATTACTAGGTGAACTATGTCGAAAATCACTAATGAAGAAGTATTAACCTATCATAAACAAGGAAAGACGGGTATCCGTTTGACGAAATCTTGTGAATCTCAGCATGAGCTTTCGCTTGCATATACTCCGGGGGTAGCGATTCCCTGTCTTGAGATAGCCAAAGATGAGGATTTATCATTTGAATATACCAATCGTGCCAATCTTGTAGCGGTTATCTCTGACGGGACGGCAGTACTGGGACTTGGAGATATTGGACCCGCGGCCTCTAAACCTGTGATGGAGGGTAAAGCCGTATTGTTTAAAAAATTTGCAGATGTAGATGCTTTTGATATAGAGCTTGATGTACATAGTGTAGAAGAGATAGTGGCAACATGTAAAGCGATAGCCCCTACATTTGGGGGTATTAATCTTGAAGATATCTCCGCACCCAGATGCTTTGAGATTGAACAGAGATTGAAAGAAGAGTTGGATATCCCCGTATTTCATGATGATCAGCATGGAACAGCTATTATCACGACAGCCGGACTGATGAATGCACTTGAACTTACGGGTAAAAAAGTTGATGAGATCAAAATTGTCGTCAATGGTGCTGGGGCAGCAGGTATCTCTTGTGCAAAAATGTATCAAAGCCTTGGGGTCAAGCATATTGTTATGTGCGACTCCAAAGGGGTAATCTCTACAAGCCGAAAAGACCTGAATAGATATAAATCTCTTTTTGCTATTGAAACTGAGGATAAAACACTTGCAGATGTAATGCATGGAGCAGATATGTTCTTAGGACTTAGCAGGGCGGGTGCTTTGACAAAAGAGATGGTCGCTACGATGGCTGACGAACCTATTATATTTGCTTTGGCCAATCCTGTACCGGAGATACTTCCGCATGAGGTAGAAGCAGTGAGAGATGATGTAATCATGGGTACAGGACGTTCTGATTATCCCAATCAGATCAATAATGTTCTTGGTTTTCCTTTTATTTTTAGGGGTGCTTTGGATGTACGTGCTAGAAAGATTACTGAAGGTATGAAAATGGCAGCAGCAAAAGCGTTAGCTGCTTTGGCCAAAGAGCCTGTGCCCTATTATGTAAAAGCAGCATATCATAATGATACTATTGCCTATGGGAAAGAGCATATCATTCCTTTGCCTTTTAATAAAGAGGTACTTATCTGGGTTGCATCCGCTGTAGCAAAACAAGCATATGAAGAGGGTGTGTCCCGTATTGACTCTTATGACCATGAAGTATATAAAGAACATTTACGTTGTCTTATCTATGGATGTCCGGAAGAAAAATAATTAATGAATTTAACTTTTTATCTCAATTTGTGTGCCTTATTGAAACAAAATCCTGCATCAAGAGAATCAAATCGTGCCTTTGGTTTGGCACATGTCTTAATCAAAAATAAACCTTTTGAACAACTTGTTACATGGACGGATACCTATAAAGAGACGTTAAAAAAACCGCTTTTGAGCGAAACATATGCATCGTATCTGTATGGGGTGACGTATGCTCTTATTGTGATTGCATTTGTTTTAGGGTTACTCTCCGGTATCGGGCTACTCTCTTATAGTGGAGATGAACCTGTGAATGTTGTCTATTTTATGGCAATGGTGGCGTTTTTACCTCTGCTCACCATGACACTTACATTTTTTTCCATGTTTCGTGCAGGGAGTATGCGAAGTGTTTTGGTCCATCTTTCTCCAGCCTTTTGGATGGAAAAGGCACTCTCTTTTTTACCTGATATGGTACAAGAGAATATCAAGGCAGTGAAGATAAACCCCTTGCTTGCCAATTGGATCATTATACAGCGCTCTCAACTGATTGCTTTGTTTTTTTCACTGGGTTTGTTTTTAGCACTTATTATGGTAGTCGTGACGAAAGATATTGCCTTTTCTTGGAGTACGACACTGCATATTACCCCTGAAGCCTTTCATCATTTTTTGTATGCATTGTCATTGCCATGGAGAGAACTGTTCCCCTCAGCAGTACCTTCACTGGAGCTGATAGAACAGAGTCAGTACTTTAGGCTCGGTGATACCTTGAGTGAAGATATGATAAAACATGCACATAAACTAGGAGAGTGGTGGAAATATCTTGCTTTAATGACGATTTTTTATGCGGTTATACTGCGACTATTGATGTTGATGCTTTCCATATGGGGTCTTAAGCGTGCTGTGAAGAAATCTTGTTTGGTACTTCCCGGGGCAGTAAAACTCTTAAGTGAGATCAATGAGCCTATTATCTCTACCCATGCATATAACACTGAAGCACCTTTTATGGAAGGAGATCATCTCTATAGGCGTACCTTAACACACCTCGATACATCATATGATGTGGTACAGGGGTGGGCCATGTCGAAAGAGGCGTTACTTTTGCTCAGTGATACCATGAAGGTGATTGCACCTGTACATTTTGAGGTGGGTGGTATGAATACTTTGGCAGAAGATAGTGAGATGATCTCAAAAAGTGACGGTGAAGTGCTTCTCTTTGTAAAGTCGTGGGAACCGCCTACGATGGATTTCATCGATTATCTCAAAGAGTTAACACAGAAAGTAGATAAAGTGATTATTGTTCCGGTGGGTACACTTCAAAAAAGTTATGTGACGACAAGTAAGGAGATGGATATTTGGGCTAGAAAGTTGATCACGGAAGATGACGCAAAAGTGTGGCTTAAACAATGAAACAGCATCATCCTAAATTTGCCGTTGTGGGGCATCCTAATAAAGGAAAAAGCTCTATTGTCTCTACGTTGGCACTAGATGATTCGGTACAGGTTTCAGATACACCGGGTACTACCACCAAAAAACGCAGTTTTCCTTTGAGTGTGGATGGAAAAGTACTCTATGAACTCTTTGATACACCTGGTTTTCAGAGGGCAAGACGTGTGCTGGCATGGTTGCAGGACCATGATGTCTCTGCAGATAGAAAACATGAAGTAGTACAGCAGTTTATCAACACACATCAAGATGATGCGGTCTTTAATGATGAAGTACAACTGCTTGAACCTATTATGGAGGGGGCAGGTATTATCTACATTGTAGATGCTTCCAAACCTTACGGTAAAGAGTATGAAGCCGAGATGGAGATACTTCGTTGGACGGGTCAGCCTTCAATGGCACTCATTAATTATATTGAGGATGCAGATTATAGTGAGGAGTGGAAGAGGGCGTTGGAACAATACTTCCGGAGTGTGCGTACCTTTAATCCTATGGAGACAAACCTTGCACAGCATATAACTATTTTAGAGAGTATGGCACAGCTTAAAGAGGAGTGGATCGCACCGGTACAGGCTTCTATAAAGCTTTTTAAGCGTTATCATGAGCAGATGCTTGAACGCAGTGCATATTTATTGACAAGGGTTATTTATGAATCTGTACATTATGTGGAGAAAATTTCTTTTTTAAATGAAGAAGAAGAGTTAGAAGCCAAAGAGAAGATTCCTGAGCATTATAAAGATAAATTACGTGCTTTAGAAGTGAAGAGTCAGGCAAAAATAGAGTCCATATGGAATCATAGTAATATAAAAAAAGAACAAGACACCTTAATGTTTGAGGATTTAGATCTTTTCTCTAAGCAGACGGCATCTATTTTTGGTTTAACACGTAAAGAACTTCTTATTACAGGAGCTACTTCAGGTGCCGTAACCGGTGCAGGCATTGACTTGATTTTTGCTGGGCATACGCTTTTGCTAGGTGGTGCTATTGGGGCAGTGGTAGGGGGTGCAGGTGCATATTTTGGTTTTAATGAACTCTCAGAAGTAAAAGTATTGGGGCAGAAATTAGGAAAACGCTATGTGCAGATGGGACCCATGGAGAATAGAAATTTTCCCTATATTTTGCTTGGACGAGGATTGTATCATACCAGTAAAATTGCAAATCAGTCCCATGCGAGCAGGGATGTTGTCACTATTGAGATGCAGGGTACATTTAAAGAGAAATGGCTCAGTGATGAAGTGAAAAAATCCCTAGAAGCGTATCATAAAAAATTTCGTGCGGGAAAAGAGTTGGAAGCGGATATATTAAAAGAGTATGAAATACTGGTGAAGGGTATTTTAGAAAAGTTGATAGTCTAAAAAGCACTCAGGTATAGGATTTTTTATGTCAAAATTTTTTAAGCATCTTCATGATGAAGAGAAGAGAGGAGAGCCCAGGGCTACAAATCTATCCTCTAAAATTCTTGCGCAGAGAGTGACTTTTGGCATATTTCTACTAATTTTACTTCTTTTCCCCCATTATGCACCATGGGAATCAAATGTTGTGAAAGATAATACTTTTATACAACAGATATTTACACTCTATTTTTTTATTGCATATCAGACGCTGGGCATCGTTCATGAAGCAGGGCATGGCGTGTGTTATATTTTGCCTTGTCCACAATTTGTAATGGTTTTAAATGGTACACTCTTCCAACTGCTTTTTCCTGGATTGATTGCTTACTATTATCTTCGAAAGGGTAATCTGTTTGCTGCATATATTGCACTTTTTTTTGTGGGTTTTTCCCTTCACTATACGGCGTGGTATATATCAACAGCACATGAAGGGTTGATCCTTCCTGCACATAAAGCATTTTTAGGTGTAGATGCCATACATGACTTTAATTATATGCTCAATACACTAGGGCTCCTAAGGTATGAATCTTTTATAGCAGGGGGCACAAGATTGATAGCGTATCTTGTGATGTTAGGGGCTGTAGTTGGGATGTTTTTTACCTCTTTCCCCAATAAGAAGAATATAGTAAGAAAGAACAGTTTAAAAAAAAAGGTTAAAAAAGCTTAAAAAAGCTTAGAAAAGCTTTGCTATCCCTATCGTATTGCATCTACTTATCCTTTTCAAAATCGTAGATTAACTATTCTACCTTGCATGCACTTTTATCACCAAACCTACATGCTTTATCTGCAAACATTAATGCTCTCATTTTATTTTTAGGCACACCATTTCCTTTTAGATACATAGAAGAAATCAATGCACACGCTTTTGCCTCTGCTTGATCACATGCTTTCGTAAGATATTCAAGCGCTTTAGGTGTATCTTTTTTTGCAGTATTACCTTCAAGATATTGCATACCCAAGCTTAGACAAGCGCTTCTATTTCCAAGATTACACGCTTTATTATGATAGCTGAGTGAAAGATTCATATCTTCTTTTTCATACAAAGTTCCTGCCTTTGAACAACTCCAAGCATCTTTTAATTCACACGCTTTTGTTAAAAAAAGTTTTGATTTTTCAACATTTTTTGTTTCCAAATAAACTCTTCCGGCACTGCTACATGCTCTTGTATCATTGGACTCACACCCTTTGACATAAAGTTCTATAGATGCATTCATATCTTTTTCTAAACTTGTGCCTGTTTCATACGCATATGCTATCTTCGCACAAGCAGCACTTTGCAATTCACAGGTTTGAGTAAAATAATTTACAGATTTCAAATGATCTTTTTGAACCGTCCCCTGACCTTTTTCATACATGAAACCAAGCTTTTCACATGCTCTAATTTCTTTACCTTTACATGCTATTTTATAAAGTTTTAAAGATTTATTGATGTCATATCTCTCACTTTCATTATTTTCATAGGTCAGAGCTAAACGGCTACAAACTTTCATCGATCCTAAGTCACATGATTTATGAAACAGTTCAAATGCTTTATCTAGATCTTTTTTGACATCTGTACCATTATGATAGAGCACACCTAAACTAAAACACGCATCTGCATTACCCTCTTCACATGTCGTTCTCATTTTTTCAGTTTTATTATCATCTTTTATATCTATTGATTTTTCTGATGTAGTATTTGCATTTAACACTACAATAAAAATTAAAGACAATAAACTTATTAAAATTTTTTTCATTTTCATTTTCCTTAACTATTTTTTATTTTAGCATTATAGCATTCTACAATTTATTATAAATTAAAAAATAAAAAATAAAAAATAAAATTTATACTAACCTTTTTCAAGTAAAAATCTTGTAAAATAAAAAGTTAAAAGCATTGTTTTAGGGGGGGGGTATATACCAATGAAATTAATAATGACACTCTTAGTAAGAGACGAGGAGGATATTCTAAAAGAAAACATAGATTTTCACTTAAGCCAAGGTGTTGATTTTATTATTGCTACAGATAACTGCTCTGTAGATGATACGAGGGATATATTATTAGAATATCAAAAAAAAGGTGTTTTACACTATATATATGAAGCAGAAGACAACTATAACCAACATAAATGGGTTACAAAAATGGCATATATGGCGTACAATGACTATGATGCTACCTGGGTCATCAACAATGATGCAGATGAGTTTTGGTATTCAGATAAATATCATAACTTAAAAGAAGCCTTTCTTTCACTTGACAAGAGTTACAATATTGTACAAGCAGAGAGAAATAACTTTGTTGCTTTAGAAAATAGGAACTACGATTTACCATTTTATTCACAAATGATATTTAAAGAGGTACATTCATTAAATCCTATAGGAAAACCTCTACCCCCAAAACAAGCTCATGTAGGTACGCCAAGTATTATTGTAACCCAAGGTAACCATAGTGTAGAAAACTTAGAGAATAAAAAAATAAAACATAATCTTATCAAAATTCTTCATTTCCCAATTAGAAGTCATAAACAACTTATTAATAAAATCACAAAAGGTGGTGCTGCCTATGAACGCAATACTGAACTCTCTCCAAACATTGGAAATACTTGGAGAAATTTATACAATCAACTCAAAGAAGATGGTAATTTAGATGAATACTTAGCCAATAATATGTATACTAAAAAGCGATTAGAGAGAGAACTTAATGATAATCTTTTAATCGAAGATACTTTTCTAAAAAACTACTTTATGAAACTTTATCAAAATGACCATTAAACTCTATATAGGTGCGCATAAAACAGCTACGACACATATACAGTCTGTTTTAGAAGCCAACGAAGAGCTTCTCATGAAAAACAGTATAAGAGTCTCAACGCCAAATAGATTACGCCCAAAATGGATACAACTTTTTATGGAGTATTGTCATCACAACAGAGTGTCAAATAAAGAGGAGTTACTTGCATTGTCTCCTACGCGTGGTACGTGGATTTTTAGTGAAGAGAATTTTGTGGGCAACTCCTATGAGCTTTCACAAGCATCTACACTCTATCCCAATATTTTAATGAGACTAAAATGTTTTGTAGCACTTTATCCTAAAGCAAAAATAGAACTTTATTTTTCTATCCGTTCCTATGAAACCTTTTATCGTTCTACTTACTTAGAAGTAGTACGAAACAGAGGCTATCTTCCTTTTAATCACTATTATAAAGAGACATTGTTTCAATCTAAAAGCTGGGTCAATGTTATTGAAATGTTTAGCCAAGTTATACCCCAAGAAAACATAACACTTTGGTGCTATGAAGAGATTCATCACTTAATGCCAGAGATTATCAATCTCATGACGGAACTAAATAATGCTAAAAAGTTAATAAAAAATTATCCCATAATAAAAACTAGAGAATCTTTGTCTCAGAAATCTCTTGAAGTTTTAGCTTCATTATCTTCTGCAATGAGCCAAGAAGAATCTAAAAAAATAGTTGAGGTAATTAACAATAAATATCCTCTTAGTGATAAATATCCCAAATTTATTGCCTTTGATACAGAGAAAGCAGAACAATTTCGAATAAAATATCAGCAAGATATAGTTAATATTAAAAATAGATATCCTAAAATAAAGTTTTTAAAAGGTAAATACTAAATGCTAAATAAAGAAAAAAGAATAACTGATTTAAAGAGTGAAATAAATTGTTTGGCTCAGGAATTTAGAGATAATCCAAACTATTTTGATACAGAGTTTGTTTGTAAAGCCTATCAATCTTATGGTCTTGATGTTTATCCTAATCCTAAAAATTTAGAAATTATTTCCGTAATAACAAAAGCACTTGAAGATAAAACAGCTCTTAGTGTTATTAGGATAGGTGATGGAGAAATGAACCTCTTAGCTTTAGATGCATATCCTAAAACACCCTTACTTAATAGAGCATCAGCACAAGAAATTATAGCAATGATGGAAGACAGTTTTATTTTAACTCCATTTTATGAAGTTATTTTAAGAGATTTACTTTTTGCATCTATTTTACATGCAGATATAATAGGAGTTTTAGGCGTTTATCGTATAAATCCAAACCATAATATTGAAGATAAAATAAAGCATCTACTTTTAAGCAAAAGTCAAAGGGGAGCATCAGGACATTTTCGAGGTGTTGACTTTATGCTAAATATGGGGAAATTAAACAAACTACAAAACAAAATAATTAGTTCTGCTTTTCTTTATTTGTCAATACTTGATAACCTTGAAACTATTTTCTCCAAAACTTCTAAAGTATTTTTAATTACAAAAAATAGAGAAATCTTTTTAAAACTAAAAAAGCATTATTTAAATATAGAATTTATACTTATTGAAGTAGGAGAGACAAAGGCTGAAGATTTATCAGAAACCCCAAACTTCCTTTTTGAACTTTATGATAAACTCCCCTCAAACATGAGTGGGTCATTAACATTAATTGGAGCAGGGGTATGGGCAGAAATTTATGCTATGTGGATTAAACACAAAGGAGGAGTAGCCGTTGATATTGGTAGTGGTTTTGACTTATTAGATGGAAAAATAACTCGATTATTTCATCGTAGACTTAAAGAAGATGCGCATCAATACAAACTTTAATTTTTTAAAACTAAAGTTTTACACATATTATAAAACTTTATATCCTCTTTATAATGTTCTAAAAGAGCTTCTTTCGCTTGGCTATCTAAATGTTTATCTAATCCTTCTGGATTACGATGTGCCCCTACATTATCAGTAGGTAATAGAGAATTAGAATCAATCGATAATTTTGCTTTTAATTTTACGAAATCTTCATCTAAAGATTCTTGAAAACCAATAAAAAAAATATCTTCTAACCTTGAATTAAAATACTCAAAATCAATGTACCAATTATCATAATGCCTTAAGTGCTGAACATAATCCATAGCGTTAATCGCTAAATCGTGATGGGATAATTTAGTATCTGAGAGTGCAAGTGCTAATTCATTGGGTGTTTCAAATGTTGTAAATATCTTTTTTTCTAAAGGTTTCCATTCTACATTATATCTAGGCTGTCCTTTTCGTTTACGACTATAAAAACCACTGATAAAACGACTGATTGGATCCCTTAAAAAAAAAATGATTTTTTCACCAGTTGGAATACTTTGAATAGATGTAGCATGTCCATGAGTTATAATATTATGAGTTGAAGTCTCTCCATTTTTATCGAGAACAGAACGAATTGCACTCCCACCTGTTTTACCTATATGTAAGAAATGTACTTTTTGTTTTATATGAATAGTATTTGACATATTGAAATCTTTATTGAAGTGTTGAAGAGAAGAGATAGCACTTCTTAAAAAAGAAGTGCTAAGTATAAAAGTTAAGAGTTAATTTTAAATTAGTCTCTGTTACTTGTATTGTATACTGGAAGATCTTTAAACTGACCTGAAGTAACATTTTTAACTTGTGCATACATATAGAAGTTTTCAGCTATGCCAGGCAATGTAACTTCAATAGCATATTTAGCATAGTCCTGACCTGCAGTTGAACCAGGAATCATAGTCTCAAGAAGAGCAGAAATATCAAAGAAACCTTGATGATCTGGATCAATAGAGGCTACACCTGTTAGAGAAATTTTCTCTCCATCTTTAATAAGGGTAATCTGTGGCGTTACTGTAATACAAGATCTATTTACAATAAATAGTTTTGTTTGCATTCCAGCTGCAGTAGAACTAGCACCAGCAATCTGAGCAATATATGCATGATCCATCCACTCACCAACATTATCTGGCAAAGGATCCGTCATGTTTTGTGGCGCTATATCACGATAAGGATTATCTAATGTACTCTGTGCTACATCATTTGCGATAACAAGACTACCAACCAATACAGTACCATCTCTAAATTCATCTGGTGCTACAGCACCTTCAAGATCAACATTTGGATTAGTAAATTTAACAGGTCTAATTGGTTCTGAACTATCTGTAGCAAGGTTTACTTCCATTTTAGTTGTTCCTGGTAGAATTGGCGCATCTGGATAAATAAATGTCAAAGTAGAAGCAGTAGAAATAAGCGCACCTCCACCAATATTACCAGGATTAAGTGTATCTACATTATCCAAATCAGGATCTACAAAAATATCAACTGTTGAACCGAACCAAGCAGGACTAGTAAAATCATTTACAGGTGCACCAAGCGCATATGTGGTATTAACTGAAAACTCTGAAAGATGTCCACTCATCCAACGTGTAGTAGTGTCACCTGCAAGTCTCGCATTTTCAATTTCAAAGATGACTCTATCCGATGTCACAAGAGTATCATTTGGTGTAGTAGTAGGAGTCGTATCAATTCTTTCTCCATGTGCAGGATTAACAAAACTTACTCTGTCATTTTCAAAATTGATTAAACCATCAAATTTACGTACACAACTTACAGCAAATTGTTTAGGAAATGTTGTATCCGGATTAAACTCATCAGTATCTACTGCGCCTCCATTGATTGTTAGAGTATTTAATACTGCGGCAATATATCCATCATACTCACCAGTATTTTTTTGGTACTTAAATGGCATATTTTGTTGCGGAGCACCCAGTATTTGATAAGTATGACCATCGTGCATATCAAAAAGTGAACTACCGCTATATTTTGCATACCATCTTCCATTGATTTCATTAAGTTGACTAAAAACCAAAGGGATAATAGAATTATCATCTACATCTACCATAACACTGCCAGTAAAATAATCATCTTCTAAAATAGATGCAATTCCATTAGTTTGTGCAGCGCCAAGTTGAGCCGGCGTCAGACCTCTTCCGTTTGCATCAAATCCGGCTACAAGAGCATTAGAACCATCAATATGAGCAGCAAATTCTAAATCTGTAATATCAAGAGCGAATTGAGGATCAGATATAGAACCTAAATTCAAACTTACCGGAATCTCTGCTGTATATCGTAAAGTTAATAAATCAACAATATCCATACCATTTTGAAGATATGATTCTTCCGAAATGCTATTATTATTAATACCGTCATTAGTATCTGTTGTTAGTGTCCCTGCAAAAACAGAAGTCGAAAGTAGTGCCGAAGCAGCTACTGAAAGTAAGATTTTTTTTGTCATTGGTAAATCCTTTGTTTTTTGTTTTAACGTTAGATAACGTCATACTTAGTATTGTAACTATTTTAATCTTAAAAAACTACACTCTTACGTAAATTTTTTAATAAAAGTCTAAATTTATTTGTCTCTTTATAGAGTTCGAAGGTATTTCTTAAAATTCTTGGTCTAATAAGTATAATTAATTCTGTTTTAACAAAGTTTTCTGATTGTGACTGAAAAATATCGCCAATCCATGGAAGATCTTTTAACACGGGTACACCGCTATCACCATTACTTTTATTGTGAGCAATCATTCCTCCTAGCAATATAGAGTTACCACTTTGCATCACAGCAGAGGTGGTTAATGACCTGTTGACAATAAGTGGAGAGTCAATCCCTGAAGTACTGTTTGTTTGTGCTTCACTTAACGTAACCTCTATGTCCATGTTTAAAGAACCATTAGAATTAATGGTTGGTGTAATGTTTAAAGTCATTCCTGTTGGAACATAAGAGATGTTTTGTACTGGATTTAAACTGCCTGTAACACCTTCTGTAGGTATTTCACTGCTTAAAACTGGAATTTCTTGACCTATGTTAATGTTTCCTACTTTATTGTTCAAAATAACCAAACGCGGTTGTGAAAGAATCTCAAGCATTTTTGTCTCTGCATACGTGTTAATGATGGAAGTTAAATTTGTCGTAAAAAGAGTAGAAGCAAGACCAGAACCTCCAAGGGTTAAGTCATACGCCCCACTACTTACTTCTATTGGTGTTCCCTCGGCTGCTTTGTTGTTTAACAATGCCCATTCAAACCCTAAACTAAAGGTATCAGTCATGGTTACTTCTGCTAAAGTCACGTCCACTACAACTTGCAGAGGAAAATGATCTAATTTTTTAATAATGGGTAACATCTGTTTGTACTGTGCTGGTGTGACATTGAGCATCAGTGTGTTTGTATGTAAATCTGATTTTATCTTTAGTTCAGTTTGACTCTTTCCTAGAGTTTGATTCGCATCACTATTAGCACTAAATGCTTGATCTGTACTGCTCTCTTCTACGGTTAAAACAGAGGAGAGTACTTCTGCAAATTCATCTGCTTTTCTGTGCTTTACTTTATAGATGTAAAGTTGACTGTGTTCTGTGTCCACTTCTGAGAGAACATCTAACTTGTTTTTCCAATAATTCACCATCTTTACCCATGATTTTTTTGGTGAGAGTATCAAAAGCCTGTTAATCTCGTTTACAGGGGTTAATACCATTCCTACTTCACGAATATTTGTCGCCACAGGTATGGCATTGCTTTGCAATATACTTTTCATTCTTTTTGTAAATTTCTCTACATCTATATGTTCTAACTCTAAAACATAAGGCACTTTTTTATCTAGAGAGGGTGAATCTATGATCTTGATGAGCTCCAAAATCTGTCTCACATAAAATGCTTCTCCTTTTAAAGAGAGTATATTCTCAGATAAAAAGGCCATTTCTACGTTTGTGACACCTAATCTTTGTGCATATTTAGCAATCTCTTTGGGTGTAAGGTACTCAATAGGGGTAAAGACCAGTACCTTTTGCATCTCTTTTAAGGAGGAAGAGATCTCTCTTCCTACTATCAGGTATCGGTCAGAGAGTACTTTAGAAGCACTACGCCGGGAAGATGGAGCAATAAAAAGCATGCCATCTTTTTGAGAAAAGCTTACTGATTCATTTTTTAAAATATTTTTAACCACCGCTAAAACCTGTTTTGTGGGCAATGGTCTTGCCATATTAAGGGTAATGGGTTGTTTCATCTTTTTTACATTTTTATCTACGGTGTAGTTCATTTTTAAGACATTAGAAAAGATAAGATCAATAAATTCATAAAGAGGAATGGACTCTACATTGACCTTTACCTCTCCTCCACTTACTTCTACCTCTTTTTTAATATTTTTACGATTGTTCGTTTTAATAGATTGAAACTCTTTTTCTTGAAAATCAGGTATACGTTCAATATTTTTTGTACTGTTCCTGGCTTTTCTTATTGACGCGTTGCTTCGGCTGTCACCATAAAAAGTATCCTGATATTGGAACTCTTGAAAAGCTTCATTTGGTTTATTTTCTATTTGAGGTTGTGTTTGGGTACAAGATACAAAAAATATCAGACTTATACTCAGTGCAAAATAATGTTTCATTATTTAAAATCCTTAGGTTTGTATTTACTGCTGTTTACATCAAATAAATTGATATTCCATTCTCTTGTTGAATTGACGTCTGAAAAAACAATACTCTTTTTCATAATACTTTTAATCTGAATAGATCTGTCAATGATGTTTCCTACTAGATACGATTGTACTTTTTCTTTACTCTTTTCATTGTAAAAAGAGGCATAATCTTGCTGCTCTTTTTGAAAAAAGCCTAAAAGTTTAAAACACTCTTGTTCAATGCAAAGTGTTTTTTCTTTTAGTGTCACCTCTACAAGTTGTATTGTATTGTTTTCTTTAATCAAGTTTTCTTCTTTTTTCACTTTTTTCACTTTTTTAGGCAAAATACCCCACTGTTTATCATCAATAGAAGCAAGATCAAGAGCGCTTATGTATCCAGAGATCAAGCTATCTAAATCTTTATTTTGTTCAATTTTATATTTATGGGTTGCGGTCCCTGCTATCTCATTGTTACTGTTTTTATATTCAAAGAAAACAACAGCTATCAAAAGCGTAACATAAAGCAGTATCCAAATATTATTGTTCATTTTTCTTACTCCGATAGGCTGTTATGGTCATAGAAACAGTTAAAAGATTTTTTCGTCTTTTTTTGAGAAGAGTTATTTGATTAAAAATAAAAAATTTGGACTTCGCTCTGGCATAATTTTGAAAACCTACAAACGCTTTGGGTGTACACTCTAAAGAGACTCTCAGGCGCAATACATCATACCATCTCTCTTTACTTTGAGGCATATCCTGCCACTGGATATTTGAAATGGTACAATTTGCCTCTTTTGCAAAGGATTGAATATCTTGTTGAAACGTTCCCATTGCCGAAGAGTAAGAGAAGTTTTTCCCATCATAAAAAAGGTAGCTGTACTCTTTGGTACTGTTCATCTCTTTATATTGATCTTTTTCTTTAAAAAGTATCTCTTCTTTTACAATACGTTGCTCAATACTGCTTATGGTGCTTTCAATTCTACTTACCTCTTTTTTAAAATGCATCACATAATTAACATAAATAATTAATATCAATAAAAGAACAAAGATTTTTTTTACATTCACAGAGAGAGTCCTTTTTTTAAGGTGGCTTCGTAAGAAGCTGTTTTTCTCTTTTTGTTACTCTTTTTTAAAACAACATTTTTTAACCCTTCAACTTGATTTAAAATCTTTACTCCAATGATAAAATCTTTTTTTGTCTCAAGGTCAATCTTTACCCTTGAACCCAAAATAGAAAAGCTTTTAAAAATGACGTCTTCTTTGTTGAATGCTTTTGAGATACGCATAAACATCTCTCCTGAGTCAACATAAGGTAACTCACGATGCGCAAATTCTATCCATTTTTGCTCTTTTGCATCTTCATGGTTAATCCTCTCTCTAATCTCATCATTTTTACTCTTTATTTCTAAGTAGCGCGCTTCTACACTCTCTAATCTTTTTTCAACTTCGTTCACATGGTAAAGTTGGACAGACATAATAAAAGTAAGTAAAAAAGCAAAAGGATAGGCTACAGAATTTACAACTTTAGGTAAGATATCTGTATGGTCTATCTTCAAGCTGTTCCATTTG
Source organism: Campylobacterota bacterium (assembly GCA_034660455.1). Lineage (GTDB taxonomy): Bacteria > Campylobacterota > Campylobacteria > Campylobacterales > Sulfurovaceae > Sulfurovum. Next base: position 95,688 of record JAYEJF010000020.1, read on the forward strand.
TACAACTCCTGGGGACCAATGTTCCCTACTGCCTTCTCTTTACTTTGAAGATACTCTTTTTTATCTATTTTTTTAAAAACAGTTAAAGCATACTTGTTCATTTCCATCGCAATAAGATTTTCATCTAGTGCTAAAAGGCTATAACTGTTTTCTAACATCTTCTCTTTGATGATGATAATCAGAAAAGAACCATCACAATCTATAGATAAAAGTGTGTTTGGATTGTTTTCTTTAAAAAAGTCAAAAAGAAGATATGCTTCAGGAATAATAACTTTAGTGTGAAACTTTTTTTCATAAAACCAAATATATAAGTTTTTTTCTTCCATGAGTGCTATGAAAAATGGATTTTTATACGGCGCATTCTTCTTGTAGTTTAAGGCAATAAGTTCATCTGTCAATTTAACTTTTTTGTCAAATTTAACTTTAAAAAAAAAGCTATCTTCAATAAGAAGCGTATCTATAAATTTTGAAAAAACATACTTTTTAAAATTTAACAAAAAATTTTTAAACTTCAACAAAAAGATCCTTTTTTATGCAACGCATTTTACACTACTTTTGTATAAAATTATCTGAAATTCCCTGAATTAATTCATAATGAAAGAGACTGTAATATAGGGTCTATTCTCTAGTTGTTTAAAACTTATGATTGCCGTTATTATCGTTTGTGCTCTCTCTTTTTTGGCTCTTATGCGAATAAGAAATTGCCTAGATAACCAAGACCCCATGTAGTCATCATTAAATCCCGGTAAATGATGAAGATTTTTTGTAAACTTTAAGGGTTCATTTTGACGGAGCTCCAACATATTTTCCATAAAAGGTTCATCTGTTTGTAGTAAATGTGCTAAATATCTTCTATTTTTAATCAGCATTAAGTTAGGGGAACTTCCCCTTCCATAATAAAAATTCTCTTTGATTGTTTCTATGTCAATTTTATCAAAGCCTTGAATAAGTTTTAACTCATGAATGTCTTGTATGGCTCTACTGTCTCTTACCGAAACTTCTTTATAGCGGCTCTGTTCTGCTCCATTGACTCTTGCAAAATTATCTGTATCTCTCCAGTCTGCTAGACTATCTTTCAAAATTGAAACCAAATCTTCCCTGTTTTTAGAGGTTAAGGCATACGCTACAAGTTCACTTGTTGCAAATTTAATATTCAACATAGAAGAGCTATCTCTAAGTGATATGCTTAGGTTTTTTGTAATGTTGTACTCTCTCCCATCTACAATCATTTCAGAAGGTAAGGGATAGGCTGTATCAAGTAAAAGGTTATTTTTTAATGATGTCGAAG
>JAYEJF010000021.1:0-20244 GCA_034660455.1 Campylobacterota bacterium
TTTCTATATTTTTATTCTTCAAATAATTATTTATTTCTACTAAGCCCTTAATTAACCTATTATCATATTTCAATATTGCTTTGTTTCGATAAGGAGAAATGCTCTTAATATGTCCATGATGATTTGTAGAATTAATACTTCCGTCTTCATTAAGAAACTTTGGATCTTTATAATAGTTTTTCTTAAAATCCAAAAATATACGTTTTATACCATTAAATGTCAGTATTGGTATATTACTCCTATTATAATCAATTAAATTTGTATCAACTCTTATGGCTCCTGCACGCAAATCAATTAAAAAAACAATACTTCCAATCTTCTTAAGCTGTTCATTATTTAATTGCTTGAGAAAATTTAAGATATCTCCAGGTTCAGCATATAAATTATGAAAATTAAGTACATCTCTTTTTGCCATTTTGCTAGAAATCATATGTGTTTGGGAGGTACCAAAAACTAAAATAGATTTTTGTGTTTTTAATGTTTCGAATTGTTTTCTTGAATATGCTTTTGTATAAAAATATTTATATTTAGTAACACTTGAAATAAATAGCTGTTCAGGATTTACTACATAATATAACAAATAAGTAAAAATACTTATTAGTACAAATAGCAATAAAAAGATAATTGTAAATTTTTTTGAATTCACTTCCATTTCCTAAAAGTTGAAATATAAAAAATCTGAAACATTATTTAAAGACAGTACAGATATCAGAAATAGTATCAATAAAAAAAACAGATTTTTATACGTTGGATTAAATAATTTTAATTTTTCTATAGAATTTTTACAAAATAAGATTAAAATAAATCCAGCAAATAGCCAAACTACTGTCCACTTGTCACCACCTGTATCCCCAAGCCACTCCCCAAAACTAATACCATGGATTTGAAGGAATGATAATTTAGTAAACAAAAAACCTGGCAGTACAATATTCTCAAAACTAAACATCCCACTCAAAACTTTAACAGCATCATCCCACTCTTTGGCTCTAAAGAAAACCCAAGCAATATTGATAAAATTAAAAGTGATAAACCAAGCCACTATTCTATTCATTTTAAAGCCAAGCTGATTCCATGATCTTTGCACTACCAAAGCTAAGCCATGAAGCCCCCCCCAGAATACAAATGTCCATCCCGCACCATGCCAAATACCCCCGATAATAAATGTTGCCATAAGGTTATTGTAGGTTCTAAAGTTTCCTTTTCTATTACCACCAAGCGGTATATAGATATAGTCTCTTAAAAAACGTGAAAGTGTAATATGCCAACGTCTCCAAAAGTCTTGTATATTTGTAGCCTTATAGGGGGAATTAAAGTTGATAGGAAGTTTTATATTAAAAAGTAGTGCAGCACCGATAGCCATATCGGTATATCCGCTAAAATCAAAATAGAGTTGAAACGTATAAGAAAGAGATGTTACCCATGCTTCAAAAAAATTTAAATGTTTTGCCACATCAAAACCATTGGTTGCCCACACTGCAAAAGTATCTGCAATCACTACTTTTTTAAACAACCCTATGGAAAATATAAATAACCCCATTGCAATGTTTCTATAATTTTTTACTTTATTTCTACGCTTTTCAAATTGGGGCATCATCTCTGCATGATGTACGATTGGACCAGCGATAAGCTGAGGAAAGAATGTTACAAAGTTTGCATAGTTTAAAAAGTCATACTCTTTTGTCTCACCCCTGTAACTGTCTACAAGATAGGCTATCTGTTGAAAAGTAAAAAAAGAGATGGCTAAAGGCAATGCTAAATGGAGTAAAGGTATATGTCCATCTGTAGCTAAGTTTATATTTTCTATGAAAAAATCTACATATTTAAAATATCCCAGTAAAGCGATATTGGCGATAATACCAATAGTAAGAAGCGTTTGTTTACTCACCTTAGTATGCTCATTATCTTTTGAAAGGGAAACACCCATGACATAATTGAAAAGCATTGAAACTAAGATAATTGGGAGATAAACTATGTTCCACCAACTGTAAAAGAAGAGTGATGAAAGAACTAAAAATGCTTTACCCTCTTCTGTCAATCGCTTACTGTTGAGATAGAAGTATACAAAAAATGTTATAGGTAGGAATGCAAATATAAATATATATGAATTAAATAGCAAAGAGACCTCTTAAATTAACGGATAATAAAGCTATTAATTTTTTCAACAATTAATTTAGTATCTTCCAAACTTTGAATACCACTAATAGGCAAACTCAAAACTTCATCATGAATTTTTTCTGTTATAGGAAAAAGTTCATCTAACCATTCCTTATAAGCTTCTTGTTTGTGTGGAGGAAGTGGATAGTGAATTAAAGTTTGAATACCATTATCCAATAAATACTTTTGTAATTTATCTCGTTTTGCAGTTCTTATAACAAACAAATGCCAAACATGAGAATTCTGATTCTCAACTTTTGGTAAAATTAAACTCTCATTCTTAATATTATCAAGATAATAATTCGCTATTTCTCTTCTATGATTTATTTCAGTATCTAAATATCTTAATTTTACACGAAGTATGGCAGCTTGTATCTCATCCAATCTACTATTGGTTCCCTTATAGATATTTTCATATTTCTTTTGGCTTCCATAATTCCCTAAAGCCCTAATAGTATCTGCCAACTCTTCATTACTGGTGCTAACTGCACCACCATCGCCTAAAGCCCCTAGATTTTTCCCAGGATAAAAGCTAAATCCACTTGCATCCCCTAAGTTACCTGCTCTTTTATCACCATAATATGCACCATGTGATTGAGCCGAGTCTTCTATCACTTTTAAGTTATATTTTTTAGCAATAGCATTGACCTCATCCATAGACGCTACTTGACCATAGAGATGGACCACCATGATAGCTTTTGTCTTAGAGGTGATATTCTCTTCTATCAAAGTCGGATCAATATTATACGTTGCAATATTTGGTTCAACCAATACAGGCACTAAACCCTTCTCCGAAATAGCGAGTATCGACGCGATGTAAGTATTTGAAGGAACAATCACCTCATCCCCCTCTTGCATAATACCCATCTCTTTATAGGCTCTTATGATAAGAGTCAGTGCATCCAACCCATTGGCTACACCAATGCAGTGTTTCGCTCCACAATACTCTGAAAACTCTTTTTCAAACGCTTTACATTCATTACCTTGAATATACCAACCACCATTTACTACACTATCAAATGCTTTTTCGTATTCATTGAAGTACTGTGCATTTAGAGATTTGAGATCAAGAAAAGGAATCACCTTATCACTATTTTGAGTCATTTCAAAAAAATGATTAGGATCTATGGCTATATTACTATATTTTTGCAACATTCCCTCATCTCTGGTAAGCACAATTGCATCAATTGCTTTAGCTGAACCAATAATTTGAGAATCTTCTATGTCTTCAAAATCAATCTCCACATAGGATGGTGTTTTCGCTAACTTCACACTCTTAAGAAGCTCTTGTATCGTAATTTTGATAAGTTTGTTTATCTCTTTATTTGTCATACTTAGTGATCTCTTGCATTCACTATATAATACAAACTCAATATTGTCAAGCGATGAAGAGCTTATAAAAACTTGATACAAATCATCACTAGTAATCAATTCATATACTCTCTTGGATAGTGGATATTTTACACCTCTTTCATCTGAAAGTATATCTATAATAATATTATTGTCTAAAATAATATTTTTCATTGATACTTCTTCATTAGGTGATTACCTCTATCTAGTTTATACTGTTCACTTTCATAATAATTATCATCATACGATGAAAGCCCGTCAGATACTAAGGTTTTCCAGTTTTTTTGTATATAATCATCCGTATATTCTATATTCTTTTTTACTTCTATTGTATCATTCTTAATTATCTCAACACCGTCACTCTTAAAATGCTCAAGCATCCAAAGTAATTTATCTAATATTTTTTCATCTTTTATATTTAATGATAGTTGCATTGTATTCCCTTTAATGATTATTTATTCTCCATACAACTTTGACAAATTAAGGTATCATTACACCTATTGCCACAATTACAAACATAACCTTTTTTAGCAGCAGGATTGCCATACCATAGTTCTTGCCTGCCAATATCTTTCGTCACTACACTTCCCGCACCTATCATAGCATAGTCACCTATGGTTACCCCAGCGATTATTGTACTATTTGCACCTAGAGAAGCACCTTTTTTGACCAAAGTTTTAAGAAAATGAGATGGGTATTGCTTACTTCTAGGTGTGAAGTCATTTGTAAAAGTGACATTTGGACCTATAAAAACATCATCTTCTAAAGTTATTCCATCCCAAATCTGTACACTAGATTTTATAGTGACATTATCACCAATCACTACATCATTTTCTATCAAGCACTGAGCATTAATATTGCAATTATTTCCAATTTTTGCCTCTTCAAGTACAACACAAAATTGCCAAATATGTGTATCCTCCCCAATACTCTTAGATTGTACATCTGCTAATTGATGAATCATCTATTGACTTCTTCTAAAAATCTATCATAATCCCTAATATAATCACTCTCATCATAATACTCACTAGCCAAAACCAATAAAACACAATCAGGACTAAAATCATACATCTCTCTCCAAATCAAACCTTCAATTAATAAACCTTGATTGGGAGAGTCTATCTTAATCTCTTCTTTATTGATTCCATTATCAAGAACAAATACACAAGACCCTTTTACACAAATAGCCATCTGCTTCAAATCTATATGTGCATGGTAACCTCTTCGGACACCTTCTTTTGTATCAAAAATATAATAAACACGTTTGATATCAAAAGGTATATTATAATTTTCTTCCAAAGCGATAAGAGAACCTCTATCATCACCTAAAGTTTTAAAATTAACTAGTTTATAACCCATTATATCTCTCCTATCATCTTAAAATTAAAAGGAGTACCTTTCTCTAAAACAAACAGAGCTTTTCTACCCAACACATCCTTCAAATACCTAGGATGCAACCCATACCCAGGTCTCACAGAACGAACATTCTTTTCAGTTATAACTTCACCCGCTTTTATATCTTCAGCAATATAAAGGCTTCTCGAAAACTGCCTACTCTTTTTCTTTTTTTCAGTCATTGAGTAATCTACTTTTCCTAGGAGCTTTTCTGTATCTCTTACTGCTTGTATCATCGCTGAAAACTCTTTTTTATCTAAAGAAAAATCAGCATCTGCTCCACCGATAGACTTATCTAAGATGAAATGCTTTTCAATGACTTTTGCCCCTAATGTTGTTGCAACAACAGGGGCAGTTGTACCAAGAGTATGGTCAGAAAATCCACTAATGACACCAAAGGTCTCAGCTAGACTAGGTATAGTCATTAGGTTTGCATCTTCTAATGCAGCTGGATATGCTGATGTACATTTAAGTAATACGATGTCATTGTTTCCTTCTGCTCTACAAATATCCACGGCATCTTGAATTTCATCAATGGTTGCGATGCCTGTTGAGATGATAATCGGTCTTCCTTTGGAAGCCGTATAGCGTATGAGTTCATAGTCTGTGATCTCAAATGATGCTATTTTATAAGCAGAGGGATTCAACTCTTCTAAAAAATCAACCGCTGTTTTATCAAATGGTGAAGAGAAGATATCTATGCCTATCTCTCTTGCATAATCAAATAGCTCTTTATGCCATTCCCAAGGTGTGTATGCTTCTTGATAAAGTTCATACATAGATTTACCATCCCAAAGTGTTCCACCCTTGATAATAAAATCATCTTTTTTACAATCAAGAGTAAGTGTATCAGCTGTATATGTTTGAAGCTTGATGACATTAGCACCAATCTCCTTTGCTACTTTAATTGTATCTAAAGCATTTTGTAAATCACCGTTATGGTTTGCACTAAGTTCTGCAATAATCAATGTACCGTCTTTAGTTAGATCAAAGTTACCTATTTTCATTGTATACCTTCTCTATTTTTATAATATATTTATGTCCATCTATCTCAAAGAAAGCTGGATAGTCTTCATTACTGGCTATCCTTAATACATTGAATTGTTCTTCTATCGTTTTATTAATATCTAGTTCACTATCTTTTGCATTTCTTTTAGAGTAGAAACTTTCTTCACCATTTTGCTTATGTGGAAGCTTATATTCATCGTATTTATCTATAAAACCTATACACATATCAATAATGAAATTTGCCTGCTTTTCCCTAAGCAGATCATTTAACTCATAACCTGTCAAATGTAGTGTTTTTTGCATATAGATATCACCATCATCCACTCCAGTGCTCGCTTCAAACATTGTAAACGGTATATCGTTTGTTCCTTCAAGAACCTGCCAAAACATTGGCGCCCAACCTTTTCCCTGTGGTAATGCACTGGCATGAATCACTATGTTGTGGCGGTTGGCTTTAAGCTGTTCTAGTGGAATGATTTTATGATAACTCAATATAAATACAATATCGTAAACTTCAGAAATCTCATTGTGGTCATAAAAGAGATGGCTTGATGATAATTTTTCTTGCAATTGTTTTGCATAGGGGATAAACCATTGATCTGGTGATGTTAGTATTAAGACCTTCATGATGCAGTTGCCTTTTCTAAAACTTTATCTATCTTGAGTAAAGTCTGATTGTAGTCATCAGGATTCATTATTGTAGTTACTGCATCGTTTAATGCCTTTACATCAAATGAGCGTAATACTTGAAAGTCAGTATCCTCTAGGTACTGAGCGATTTCATTTTGGTTATCAACAGTTTGTATTGCTATAAATGGCAGTTTCATAAACAGTACTTCGTTCACTGTTACACTAGGGGTGACGATCGCAAAATCTGATTCATTCATCAATGATGCAATTTTGTCGGTATTTACATGAAGGGAGACATTTTCATGCTCTCGTATATATGCATATAACTTTTTTAAATGCTTGTTTGCTTCCGTTGTAACAACATTTACTTTTATATTACCAATTTTATTTATAACTTCTAAAATATCAATATTTCTATTTGAATGATCAGCACCACCCATAGCAATAAATACAGTTAAAGTGTCTTTTTCAGAAATATATCCTCGTATCTTTTTTATAACTTTGAATTCATTTCGAAGCAAAGTGTATTTTGCACCACATCTTATTTCACAATTTTCTGGTACTAATTTTACATATTTAGTTGGATTTGCACTGACGTTATGGTTAAGCAAGATGTCACAATGATGTTTCTCATAAGTATCATCTAATGACATAATTTTTAATGTTGAATTTTTAATTTTTAATTGTTTTTCAAAGTCATAGTCGATACCGTAATGATCTATCACTATCATATCAATATTAAGTTCTTTTATAAGACTATCTAACTCTTCAATGTCGTTGAAATTTAAAATCTCGATCCTATAATTTTTCTCTTTTATCTTATAATTTATATTACCAGGAAGGTCTTGCGTAGCAAAGATTATGTTTGCATCTTTAAATTGTTCAGCTAAGACCAAGTCTCGCATGATATGACCTGTGCCAATAGTTGATGATGAGTCTGCTCTGAAGAGGATGTTTTTAAACATCTGTATTTTTACCTATTAGTTCTATTATTCTAGCATCTATCTCTTTTTCAGATATATTTTCAAAGTCAGCCTTAGTATATATAGAAAGTAATACTATATTTAAATCATTTTCAATATGTAAATAAATAACTCTATAGCCTGAACTCTTTCCTTTATTGTTATCACTATTTTTTAATCTTATTTTGTAACACTCTTTACCTAAATGTATAGAAACATCTTTAATATTTTTAGTAGATAAAATTTCTAGTAAATACCTATAATCTTCTTTTATATTTTTATATCTTTTCGATAATTTTTTAAGCTCTTTGTTAAAAGTATCAACCGAAGTGATATTATAATTCATCAAGTAAATCCCAAGCATTCGTTAAATTTTTATTTGTACTCTTTGATTCCTTAACTTCACTTAATGCTGTTGTAAGAGAATCTGCTAAATCATCTAAATTTTGAATATTATGTGTTGTAATTTCTACTATTTCTAAATCTTTACTATTTAAGCTATTTAGTAAAAACATTATATGTGCATAAATACTATCTTGTACATTTATTTTTATACTATGCATAATTTTCCTTTTTTGAGACTATTATATCTCTTTTAAAATATTTTGTAAATCAAAAATAGTAAATAAAATCTACTCTATAAAAATATAGTCATCTACTTGTTGTTCTCTTGAATAACTTTGTACATCACTTCAGCTCTTTGCCAATCTTCTAAGGTATCAATATCTTGTACCAAGTGTCTTGGCAATATAACAGGTATACTATCTTTCCCAAACATAATTTCTTTAGAAATATGGTTTGTTTTCGTCCAGTAAAATTGTCCTGCATCTTGATAAGCTTCTTCAAGGTCTTGCGAGCGTGTCATATAGTGTTCGGGGGTAAACATTTCACATCGTCCCTCATCATTGAGCTTAAATGTTCGTTGAATAGGAAACGGCATAGAAGTAGCCGAGAATGCATTAATAGCCGTGGAGTTTTTCAATGCGTTGTATCCTTCAACAAGATACTTTGACTGTAGTAGAGGAGCAGTAGCGTAAATCGTACACACAAAATCAAATGTCTCTCCCTTTGATTTTAACCATTCCAACGTATGTTTAACAACATCGCCTGTGCCGGTGAAGTCATCCGAAAGTTCTTTGGGTCTCAAAAAAGGAACATCCGCTCCATACTCTTTGGCAATCGTTGCTATCGCTTCATCATCTGTTGTGACAATGACCTTATCAAAAAGTTTTGAGGCTAAGGCAGCTTCTATAGAGTAGGCAATAAGAGGCTTACCAAAAAAATCTTTAATATTTTTTCTCGGAATCCGTTTACTGCCACCACGAGCAGGAATAATCGCTATACTCTTAGCCATTTAGAACCTCAAAGAGTGATTTAATCACATACTCTTGCTCTTCTTTACTAAGTTTTGGAAACATAGGAAGAGAGAAGCACTCTTCATAATATCTATCCATCACAGGTGTATTTTCATCTCCATAACCCAATGATTTGTAATAAGGTTGCTTATTAATCGGCATATAGTGTAGTTGAATCCCTATGTTTTTCTCTCGAAGTTGATTAAATAAATCCTCTTTTGAGATAGTTAATTTACTAAAATCTACTTGCACTACATAAAGATGATAGGAAGACTTTCCATGGTAGGTATAGAGTGGCTTTACAATAGTACCTTTGAACACTTCATCGTATTTTTTGACGATTTCAATACGTCTTTCAATAAATCCATCTAGCTTTTTAAGTTGAGACAATCCAAGGGTACATTGAATGTCCGTAATCCTATAGTTAAACCCTAAATCTCTCATCTCATACTCCCAAGGTTTCATCTCTGGAGTCTTAACCATACCATGCCCGCGAAGTGTCAGCATCTTTTCGTATAGCTCTTTGGAGTTCGTAGTAATCGCTCCACCTTCTCCTGTTGTCATGTGTTTGACAGGATGGAAAGATAAAATAGAGATATCACTGTTGGTACACGATGCTGCTTTTATAGTGCCATCCTTTCCACCAATAGCGTGAGCACAATCTTCTAATACCATGACATTGTAAGTATCTCTAAGATATTTCAATTTTTTCTGATTTATCATATTGCCAGAAAATGCTACTGGGTAGATTGCTTTAATACTAGGGTCTTCTTGGAGTGCTTTTTCACAGAGGTCGAGATCAATATTTCCATCCTCAGCAATATCTATAAAAATAGGTTTTGCACCTGCATAAAGAATAGCATTAGAGGTGGCTAAAAAAGAGTTTGGCGTGGTGAGCACTTTGTCATCCTTTTTGAGTAACACAAGAGATGCAAGGTGTAGTCCTGCCGTACCATTGGCAACAGCTAGGCAATAGTTCACTTCACAGTAGGTAGCAAGAGCATCTTCAAATGCTTTTACTTTTGGTCCTGTTGTCAAATAATCTGACTGTAGTGTTTCAACTACTGCATCAATATCATCTTGTAGTAGAAGCTGTTTACCATAAGGGATAAATGCCATTTTTAAACCTTAAAAGTAAGATCAACATGTTCAACGATTAACTTACGTAACCCCTCTACTGTTTCCCACTCATCATTTGTTCCAGAATTATACTTAAAACCAAATGGGACTTTGATAGCTTTGTGATGCTTCATGTATTCATCTTCAGTGTAGGTGTATGAAACCGATGGAAGAATGGCATAATAAGGACCTAAGTCAATAGTGTTAAGTGAATCCGAATCTGTAATCATCTCTTCATGCAGTTTTTCGCCTGGTCGAATACCAACATCTCTTATAGTGCATTCTGGTGCAACTGCTTCTGCGATATCTAAAATCTTATATGAAGGGATTTTAGGGATGAAAATTTCTCCACCCAAGTGATTACCCAAAGCAAACATAACCAAATTTACACCATCTTGCAAAGATATATTAAAACGCGTCATCTCTTTGTGTGTAATTGGTAGGACACCATCTTTTCGTTTATCCATAAAAAATGGAATAACAGACCCACGAGAACCCATTACATTTCCATATCGAACAACAGAAAAACGAATATCTTTAGAACCACGAATGTTATTTGCAGCGGTAAAAAGCTTATCAGACGCTAATTTAGTCGCACCATAAAGATTAATCGGTGCACAGGCTTTGTCTGTAGAGAGTGCGACTACATCTTTCACGCCACATGCTAATGCTGCATGTATCACATTTTCAGCACCATCTATATTTGTGCGGATACATTCCGTTGGATTATATTCTGCTGTATCAACCTGCTTAATAGCTGCTGCATGAATAATGACATCAACCCCTTCACATGCTTGTGTTAAACGTTCTTTATCTCTAATATCTCCAATGAAAAACCGTAACTGTGGAAAATCATAGGTAGGGTACTTTTGTTTTATTATAGATTGTTTAAGTTCATCTCGTGAGTAAATAATTATTTTTTTAACATCAGGATATTGATTTAAAATAGTGACTATAAATTTTTTACCAAATGATCCTGTTCCGCCTGTAATTAGTACTGTTTTGTTGTTAAGCATTGTTTCCCTTGTTATTATTTAAAATATCTTCCATAAAGAATTCTTTGTTTAGAAGTATTAGAGATTAGATGATAGTAATCACTCATCTATATCCTTCAAAAGTTCCAATTCTTTAACTACAAAATCCAAGTAGTTGTTTTCTTCAATCATTGCATCAAGAATTTCTTGCTTTAATGGTGCTTCAATGGTTTTTACTTTAGAAGCAATAAGTTCTTTAAAAGAATTTAGTTGAGTATGTACAATACCCCACACTTCATCTTCTTCAATACCAAAGTATCCATGACTAAGTACATTTCTGAAGTCAACTACAGCACGATATTCTCCACCCAACACATCACTCTTTAAAAGATGCTTTGAAGCTTCTCCAATAATTTCAAATTCCCTAATAACAGAATCCCATGAAAGATAATGATGTTTCAAGTCATCGGAATTTTCGAAACCACTTATAGTTTCTTCTATTTTGGCAATGGCAACAATAATATCAGCTAAAAATAACTCTATCAATCTTTCAGACAAGGAGTAAATCCTTTTTAATATATTTTTGGATGATAGGTCTTATAGAATCAAAATAACCAATATCTACTTTTTTGTGTAGAAAGTTTTCTAAATAATATTTTGCCTCTATTCTCTTGAAATAATCTTTTGTTTTTATTTTCATTATAGCAATATCTACATCACTCTCTTCTGTTGCTTCACCTCGTGCATAAGAACCAAAAAGAGCAATTTCCTCTATGCCAAACTGTTCACGTAATTCATTTTTAATGTTTTTCAATTTTATAATCAATTCATTTGTTGTCATAATAACTCCTTTCTGAATATTAAGGGTCAGGTGATAATGATAACTTAAAACATTAACAGTCGCTTTGTTCATTAGAGGAAAGATATTGTTGATTGTAACATGAAACATTCCTCCCCAGAAAAATTGATAATATCATATCTTATTTAAACAAAAAATTTAATGAAACTTAGGGGTCTATCATTAACATTATACTCTTCACCTTTACTTTTGATTATGGGAGCGGTTGATTTTACAATTTTGATTGTTTCTACATTCATCTTTTATCCTTTTTTCTAAATCAACGGAGTATATGATACTTTGAAAATATCTCTATTGATAATTATCAAGAATGGTGATGAGAAATGAAATACTTATAGATATGAATCCTCTGGAGAAAAACTCCATACTACGAATGTAGGTTAGAGCACTTCTAACCTCTTAATCCCCCAGCTATCACCTCTTCGAGTTCACAGAATGCCTTATCCATAGCAGATACTATAGCACTTGCTTCAGAACCCGTGGTTACTTTTGTAGAAAAGAGTTTTGCTTTTCTCCTGTGTGTATGCATATCTTCTATTACCCAGTTTGCATCAAGATAGACATACCCTCCTTGTGCTATGAAGCGTGTTACATCTACTTTTACTTTTTTTGTAGGTTGTCTCTCTATACCCCAAGGGTAAGCGTAAACATTGGGTTGATTAAACTTTTTTTGTAAAAAGCCAATAAGCCTTTGTGTCAATCCTGCATCAAGGTCTTCACCCCATTCTGCATCATTTAAAAGTGTGATTTGATTTGCGTTTTTAGACACTGCAATCTCTCTTTTATAAAGATAACCCGGCACTGTGATCTTCTCTACCCCAATTACACTGCTGTTCTTATAGATAACAGAAGGGGTTGATGGCATAGAGAGGACATAATAGTTACTCGATGTAGATAAACATCCATTCAATCCAAATAACGCAATCAGTGGTAATAGTATTTTATTCATTAATCATCTCCAAAAATAAGTGAGTTTGGTTTTCGGTTGAGCATACGTAAAAACATCTGCATCTCTTTAGATGTCTCGGTCAACACTTCAAGCGTCTGTGCCAATTGCTGTTTTGCTAAAGAGTTACTGTCATATCCTTTGATAATTTTTTGTGTACTTTTTAATGTACGCGTTGTCTCTTTAAGTGCCTTTGCCAGTTCATCGGGTAACACTTCAAATGATTTTTTACCTGTAAATTTATTGATATTTTTAACAGTGGTCTGTAGGTCTACCAAAAGGGCATTGGCATTTTCTACGGGATTAACACTTGCATCAACTACTTGCTGTACAGAAGTGACTAGCGCTTCTAAAGGCAAATTATTCAGTTTCTCAAGTATTTGGGTTATACTTGCCATTACGCCACTGGAACTTTGACTTGCTATTGGCAATTGTACATATGCTCCATCATGTACGATAGAAGCATTCCCATCACGATGGTTAAAGGTTAAATCAATAAACTGCATACCCGTAATTGGATCGAGTGAAGCAATCTTTGCCCGTAAGCCATTCTCAACAGCCTCGTAAAAATTGGAAACCCCAGAAGCGTTCACCTCATTTTTATCTTTAAAAACCGACATATCTATATCCAATATAATCTTACCGAACATTTTGAACTTCTGTTTATCGTATGAGAGTTCTATATCTTTAACACGTCCAATATTAAATCCGTCAAAACGGACAACTGAATCTACTTTTAAATTGGCTAGAGACTGTTCTGTCTTTAATATGAATTGTTTATTGGCTTGAAATTCAGACCCGACCAGTTTACTTTCAGCTTCGGTTTTACTTTTATAAAGATAAAAAACATGTTTTTCAGAAAGTGCTTTCTCTTTTTTCATTCCCGGAGATGAAAAAACAATACCACCTTGAATAAGATGCTTAAAAGATGCAATATTGATATCAAAGTTTCCTTTGGAAAAATCAAAATTTACATTACTTTTGATCCAAAACCTCGATTGTTCATGCACAAAAGGGACATACTCCTTATCAATAAATACAATAATTTCTATATTTTTATAATCTAAGCCCAAATAGAGGTATTCAACCTGCCCTACTTGAATGTTTTTATAAAATACCGGCGTGCCTACATCGACATTGTCCCCATTGGAGGATTGAAGGCGGAAATATTCACCTTTGCCGCTATCCCTATAGGGCTGTGTTAAACCGATATAATGCTCTTTTCGCTGTTTCCCGCCAGTCTTTGAATGAACATTAATATATGTTCCGGAAATGAGTGTATCCAAACCACTTACCCCAGAGAAACCCACTTCAGGTTTAACAATCCAAAATTTAGCATGCTCACTCAAATAGGGGGCTGAATCTTTTGAGTTCATTCGTACTACGACAATAACCCCTTCTGTTCCCTCTTGAGCATATATTTTTGTCACTTTTCCCACAGGTACATTTTTATATTTAACCAAACTCTGTCCTGCGACTAAACCTTCATTTTGAGGAAAAATAATTTTAATTTCCGGTCCGAGATCTTCAAAATACTGATACGCCAACCATCCTGCGATGATCAATGCAATAAACGGTACAATCCAGATGGATGTAATTAAATTGAATTTCGAAGATTCTGTTATTTGGGGTAACTTGCCTGCCATCTGTTTATTTTCCTTTTATTAATGTTTCATCAAAAGCATGTGCCGCCAAAAGTGTAAAAAAGACTGATATTGCAAAAGCGGTTGCAGCGGTTCCTGCCAAAATTTCAACACTGCTTAAATGGATCAATGCTGCAAGTATTGCAACCACAAAAACATCTATCATCGACCATGGCCCTACAATCTCAGTCATCGTATATAATTTGTGTTTATTGACCTTCTTATCTTTACCTAAAGGGTATTTTACACTAATTAAAAGATAAATCAAAATAAGGAATTTCAATACAGGTATCATAATCGATGCAAAGAAAATGATGGCCGCAACAGGGTATGATTCAAGCTCCCACAATAAGACGACACCCCCTATAATCGTACTGGCATCTTTGGTTCCAAATGCGTTGGTGACTAACATTGGATAGAGGTTTGCAGGAATATAGGCAACCATTGCCGTGATGAGATAGGCCCAGGATTTTTCTGTACTGAAATTTTTATGATGGTATATCGCAGAGTCGCAACGACGACATATATTTTTCTTACCCTTATCAATATTGACGGCGTCACATACGGGACACCGTATCAACTTCTCTTCATCGATCTCTATCATTCTTTCTCGTTATCAAGCAGTATTCTTTTTCTTAACATCCATATTTCAGAGAGATGCAAACGCTTTGTAATATACACATCAATAAGTACAAATACCATGAGTGCCCAAAATGAAATACCTATATGTATTTGCCCAAATGCGACAAGCTTTACAAGTGCCACAAGTATACTGATAAAAAAGATATCGGGCATGCTCCACGGGGTAATATGAGAGAGCAAGACAAGTAACTCTTTAGTCATGTTTTTTCCGCGTCGGAATTTTAAAAGCGTAAAAAGCAATGTATTGATCAAAAAAATCATGAATGGAAAAATTACTATTAAAAAAATGCAGATAAGCCCTACAATGTAAAACCCATTGTCAAAAAGAGAAATAATGGTTTTTGGAATCGTAATGAATTGTTCACTGCCCAATATGTCTATCTGTATTAGAGGAAAAGCATTGGCCAGTGCAAAAAAAATGAGTCCACTGATACTCATCGCCAAGCCATGATCAATCAATTTGGTATCGTATCGATACAAAATACCGCCACATTCCGAACAGCAAGCTTTACTGCCGTCTTTAATGGGTACCTCTTCATGCAGCGTATAACAATGGTGGCAAATGATGAGATTATCCAAGGCATCTTCATTTTCTATTTTCATGATGATGATTATACCAAATATAACCAAGATAAGTGTATGATACTTAAAAAATGAAGGATTGATATGAAAATACTTTCCGTGGGAAAAGTATTACATTATGAGGGTTTAGATATTACATCTATTGAATCATCTGCATTATCCAAATTTCATGACATAGACCTTTACAACTATATCATTATTCATGGTGGTGATGGTACCATTAGAAGAGTCTTAAACCTGATAAAAGATTTTGAGACTATCCCTACTTTTATACTCAATCCAACTGGTTCTTTTAATGTTATAGCCAAAATACACCGTGTACCTAAAATAACTAAAGTCTTAAAAGCACTTGCCCATCAAGAAAAAGTACAAACAGAAAAACATCATTTTTTTTCACTCAATAATGAACTATTTCTATTTTCAGCAGGGAATATGGGAGATTTACAACATGTCTTTTTATCTGAAACCTTTCGTTTTGGTCTTCTCGAACATGGTCCACTCAAATATTTACTCTCTGTACTCTTTTTATTGCCAGTACATCTCATTATGACACCTTTTATGCTCATGAGTTCCAAAAGGTTTTTTATCTTTACACCTGCACGGTTTATTAAAAAATTTGGCAGTTTTTATGGAGAGGTGAATGAGATGAGTATTGATTTAGAAAATGAATATAATCTACTTGAACTTGATGGTGATCTCGTCACCGTTCATGGTAAAAATGTAGAGATCAAACGATCTGGTTATATATCTATCGTACTCGCTCCTTAAGCTCTATCCTGCCAATCAACAATCTTCCATTCTCCATCCATCGTTTCAACCAATGCCGTACAGGACTCGACCCAATCCCCGCAATTTTTATACTCAATACCCTCTATCATTTTTATCTCTGCTTTATGAATATGTCCACAAATAATGCCGTCAAACCCTTTATG
Organism: Campylobacterota bacterium; assembly: GCA_034660455.1. Lineage (GTDB taxonomy): Bacteria > Campylobacterota > Campylobacteria > Campylobacterales > Sulfurovaceae > Sulfurovum. Next base: position 16,552 of record JAYEJF010000021.1, read on the forward strand.
TTTGGCATGGTTGGCCAAAACAGTCTCAAAGTCCGTAATAAAACTGACAGATGATTTGATATTATCTTTCACATATTTAGAGAGTGACCAGTAACGGTTGACCCTAAAACGCTTTCTAAAAAATTGGAAGACATGATTGATATTTAACAGCAATCCATAGCCTATATCACCAAGATGGGCAAGCCATTTCTTTGTCATGGTCACAGAGTCAAAAAAATCACCGTGTGTTACATAATATTTTTTTCCATCTATTGCATAGTAGTGTGCTTCATTGAGAATTTCAAGCTTGTCTCCTAAAAATATCGGTAAAAAAGCGCGCAAAAACTCATCATGATTTCCTGTAACATAATAGACATTTGTCCCTTTTCTGGCTTTTCTTAAAACTTTTTGGATGACATCCGAGTGAGACTGTAACCAACGATATTTTCGCCTAAGTGCCCAACCATCTATAATATCTCCAACCAGATATAGATTTTCCGATTCATTCTCTTTCATAAAATCTAAAAATAGCTCTGCTTGAGAAAACTTTGTACCTAAATGTATGTCCGAGACGAAGATTGATTTATAATTCATGCCCGTAATCATATACCTATCCGATAACAAAATCATTACACTCTTCTGACTGCTTCAATCCATCTGTTTATAATACTCCACTACCCTATTATCAACATGAATGACCCTTTGTAAATAGTGTGTCAAATCCCCTTTATTAAAATCCAATTTTAAATTTTTAGGGTTTACCGCCCTTGAAATGGCGACATAAAACTGGCTGGGTGCAAAAATATTATCTACATTACAAACCAAGTTATCTATACTCATTCCCTGGCTTTTGTGTATCGTCACGGCATAAGCGAGTTTTAGAGGAAACTGAGCGAGTGTAGCAAGTGATATCGTCTCGATTGTACCGTCTTCTTTCACCACCATATCGAGCAGATCAAACTCATGTCTCTCCACACGTACATATGCATCTTCTTTTTCAACAATAAGATAATCCTCTTCAATTTTGTGAAGGATACCTCGCTCACCATTGACAAATTTACCCCACTTGTTAACGGTAAAGAGTATGGGTACACCAACTTTTAATGTAAGTTGTTCTGAGATGGGAAGCATACTTTTCCACCCTGAGAGCTTTTTTTCATGTACGGAACCAAACATTTCAATATTGGCAAAGAGTATGGTCTCTTCTGTATCAAGCTCATTGAGTTTTGCTCGATTGGTCTGCTCAACTTCCAAATTCCGACCAAACAGATAGGTAGGTTCTTGTTCCATATTTTGTGTATTCCAGAGTCTGCTCATGTAGTCAATAACCTCATCGTCACAGATACCTTTACGTACTTTTGAAAGAATATGGGTAAACTCGGCATCTGTAGTACGTTTCATCTGGGTGAGTTCAATGACCGTTAACGCAAACCTGTTCCATGCCATCGATTCAAATGCATAGAGTTTTTCACCAAAAACATCATTTCTGTTAGTCTGCTTTTGCACAGGTGGCAGCTGAAAAAAGTCTCCCACAAAAAGTACTTTTCCAAGATATCCATAGTTATTGAGTCTATAGGCTATCATATCAAGCAGGTTGGTACTCACCATAGAAATCTCATCGATAATAATTAGATCGGTTGCTTTAAGCACTTTTTTTAAGTCACTCAATCTTTTCTTCGCACGTTTATCATTTTGATTGAGCTCATCAAAATTGGATGCAATGCCAAAAACAAAAAAACTGTGTACGGTAAACCCTCCAATGTTCACGGCACTCACACCTGTTGAGCCCAATGATACAACTTGTTTTCCCTCTTTACGATATGATGAGATTACTTCATTGGTAATGTAACTCTTACCTACACCTGCCCCACCGGTTAAAAAAACATTAGAGTGTTTCAATCTCTCCAATACTTCTACTTTATCACTCACTACTAACCTTTTAAGCTTTTAAACCATTATATCTCAATATATTAAGGTTTTATAGAGAAGCGTATTGACTTAATGCACAACGAACATTCAATAAGTCAGTATCATAAAACGCAGCTTCATTTTCCAAAAACAGGGGAATGTAAAAGTGGTATGTAGTCGTGAACTTGGTGTACCCTAGCAGTCTAGAATGATTTATGTATATATTTTTAAAATCATCTAGTGCAGGGAGTCTATTTTGAATGCGTGTTTAGTCAATATATGTGAGGAATTTGAAGCAATTACAGATTTTTTCTCAAGCAGGTCTCAGGAGAAAGAAGCAAGCGTTACAAAACTTTTTTTTGATTTTTTAACATGTTTTTCCTCTTTAGAGGCAGAGAGACTTGCCTATCCAAAAGAGTTTCAAAACGATGTAAAACTCTACTTGCAAGGGCATGCCATCTTAAAGAAAAAATTTGAAGATATAGAAATACGCTATTTAATGTTAAGCGATTTCTACGATTTTTGCAGACTCACAAAAAGATATACAAAAATAGAAAAGGAAAAAGATGTTAAATTTTGGACCATTTAAATCTCTCTCAACAAAAGAGTTCCAAGAGAAAAGAGAAAAAGGCTTTGCCATCATCGATATAAGAAGAGTGGATGAATGGGAAGAGTACGGCATCATTGAGGGCAGTCATAAAATTACCTTTTTTAATGAAGTTGGAGAATATAATCTTGATACATTCCTAAAAGCGTTTACAAAGGTAGTCACCAACAAAGAGCAACATTTCATCTTAGTGTGTGCGCATGCAAACAGAACAAAAACAGTGGGTGAGCTCATGGGCACAAAACTTGGGTATAAAAATGTCTATGAGTTAGACGGCGGAATCAATTGGGGTTGGATTGATAAAGATTTTGAAACGGTAAGATAAAATAAAACTGATGGACGAATCACCTATTATACTTCACTGATTCATGATATTTTATTACAATTTAGATTAGATATTCTTAGAATATCTTGGTGATTTTAATTGAACTCAGCAGATGGAAGCTCTTGTTTTATCTCTAATAGTTGGGGATTAACATGAGATACACATTCTTGAATTGCATCATTTGATATACCGATATCTTTTGCTTTCTGTTCTAATTCTTCAAGAACTGAAACAATCTGTTCTATTAACTTTATGGCTTCATTTTTTTTGATTAAATTTTTTTCTGCTATATCAAGATAGTCTTGAAGTATAAAAGCTTTTCTTTTTCCTTTTATAGTACATAAATGTTCTTTTACCATGCCGTAAGAATAGGTTATATCATATGCGGGAGTGATATCCCATTCACCATTCCTGTCCATCATAAATGAAAAGTTCTTTGCATGATCGTCAACATTGAAAGAGAGTGTATTAAACACCATTCTCTTAAAAAGTTCCTTTACTGATGATTGTTTATTACATATTATATTGGTAAGCGTAAAAAGTTCCTCATAAGATACTGCAAGCGGTATGCTTATATCTTTATGTAGCAATGCTGATGCTGTTGCAATATGTTTTTTATTATCATACCTATTTCTGTCAAATCTCTCTATGATTAAGTGATGTAATCCTGCATCTGCATACAGGATTATGTTTGGAATATTTATGCTACACTCTTTAGCCATCTCCATATACAGATATTCAAATTTTGTAAGTTCTATACTCTCGTTCTCATAATAAACTTCATCAAATTTGATAATATGCCTTGTAAACCCAGAATGCAATATTTTACTGTTAGCCATTACCTCTCTTGTCTCTTTGTTGTATGTTATCAGAA
>JAYEJF010000022.1:0-30434 GCA_034660455.1 Campylobacterota bacterium
AGTGCATACTCCATTCTCTTCTTTTGTGGTAAATCAACACCTGCAATACGTGCCATGTTTATCCTTGTCTTTGTTTATGTTTTGGATTTTTACAAATCACGCGTACGATACCCTTGCGTTTAATGATTTTACAATCATCACACATTTTCTTTACTGATGGTCTAACCTTCATTGGTTTTCCTTTTAATAGTTACGCGTATGAAGCAAAAGCCCCACACACTACGCTGACGCTGTGTCACCTTCAGCAGGTGGCTCACGCGACTAGTCGCTTAAAATTATCTTGAACATTTAAGTCCTTACACCTGTTTTTGCGTGGATAGATGATGTTTTATCTCTCCAACCCTTGAGTAATTGGTGCGGAATTAATCAAAGATTCTTCGCGCAGTTTCCTAATTATTATACAATAATAGGGATGCGAATTATACCCAAAAAGTATTAAGTTTTTCTTATGTATTATATGATAAAGAGAGAAAGGAGAAAGATTTGACTATTTTTATCAATTTTATTTTATCGTTAGTAGGGATGGGGATTATTTTTTGGCTTACAACTAAAGAAAAAAGCTTTTCAATACCTTTTGGTATTATTTTTATTGCAATAAATTCATCCATTGCATCACACTATATTGGATATTATGCAACACTTATTGTACTTTGCCTCTATTTGATTCTCTCTATTTTAGAAAACAGAGAAGATTGAGAACAATCTTCTTTTTATGACTATTTGTATCTAAAAGTGATACGCCCTTTATCTAAACTATAGGGAGTAAGTTCCACTTTTACGGTATCCCCTGGAAGAATTTTAATATAGTGCATACGCATTTTACCTGCGATATGACACAATACGATATGTCCATTGTCAAGCTCTACTCTGAACGTTGCATTTGGTAATGCTTCAACCACTTTGCCGTCAATTTCTATTACATCATCTTTAGCCATCTATTCTATTCCTTTCCGAATCTTTAACTTTAGTATTCAAATCGTGAAACATTATGCTTCAGTCAAAATAACAGCTTTACCGTTTACCACAGCAACTTGGTGTTCATAGTGTGCCGACCTCAGTCCATCATCACTCACTACAGACCACTTATCATCCAAGACCTTTGGCTGCCCGCTTTTTTGACAGACCATAGGTTCTAAACAAAAGACCATTCCATTTTTGATTTTAGGCCCTTGATTGGGTTTTCCTTCAACATAATTAGGGATATTTGGTTCAGTATGAGGCTTCATACCAATACCGTGACCACAATAGTCCCGTAACGGTACAAAACCTGCCTCTACAATATAGTCTTGAAGAACTTTGCTTAATTCCTTAAAGCGCATACCATCTCTAATAGAGTCTATCGCATGATAAAGTGCCTCTTTAGAACAATCTATAAGTGCTTGATCTTCTTCGCTGATGGTACCTACAGCCATAGTAATAGCCGCGTCACCAAAATAGCCATCAAGCTTTGTCCCAATATCAAGACCAAGGATATCACCCTCCTTAAGCACCGTATCATCGGGTACACCATGGATGCAAACTTCATTGAGCGAAGTACAGACTGAACCTGTAAATCCGTATAGACCTTTAAAGGACGGTATCGCACCTTGCTCACGCACAAATGCTTCACCTAATGCATCAATCTCTTTGAGTGTCATGCCAGGTTTAACAAGGTCTTGTAGATAGTTAAGTGTTTTTCCAACAATCTCGCCGGCTCTTTTGAGCTTGGCGATTTCGTCAGGTTTTCTGATAGCGATAGCCATTATAGACCTACATTACCTAAGGTATCATATTGATTCATCGTTCTTTGGGCTTCAATTTTTCTCATTGTATCAAGTGCAACCTGAACAATAATCAACACGGCAACCCCTCCAAAATAGAAAGAGGCTCCCATACCCGATATAATTAAAAAAGGTACCGTAGAGACGATGGCCAAATAGACAGCTCCTGAGCCGGTCAACCTACTTGCCACTTCATTTAAAAACTCTTTAGTGTGCTCACCCGGTCTTACACCGGGAATAAATCCACCTTGTCTTTTCAGGTTATCGGCAATATCTTTTGCACTAAAAGCAATCGATGCATAAAAAAATGCAAAGAACATTACAAGCAAGAACGTTACCACATTAAATGTAATACCGCCTGGTGCCAAAGAGTCGGCAATTGCAACAACCCATGGTGTTGTGCTTGTCTGTAACATTGTAAGAGGGAACATCAATATTGCCGAAGCAAAAATTGGAGGAATAACCCCTGATAGATTCACTTTAACCGGAATATAGTTCATCACTCTTTTTGTCTGATTTTGCATAATGGTTTTTCTTGAATAAGAGATAGGAATTCTTCTCTCTCCTAGTTCAACATAGATAATCGCCAAAATGGTAATCAACATAATGGCCAAAATAGCAAGTACTACCAAAAAGTTCATCTCACCTGCATTGACTGCTCTAACTGTATTACCGATGGCACCCGGAAGTCCAGAAACAATACCCGCAAAAATAATGAGTGAAATACCGTTACCGATACCTTTTTGCGTAATCTGTTCACCAATCCACATCAATAACATTGTACCTGCCAACATTGAGAATGTTGTAATCACAGTAAACATCATTGGATCAATCATCACGGCACTCTGTCCTGCACGACCCGTCATACTTTGTAAGCCCATTGAGACACCAATCGCCTGTACTACAGTAATAAATATAGTGAAATAACGAATAATCTGCATATATTTCTGCATACCGTCACGTTCTTTTTTCATTTGACCAAGTGCTGGGAAAGTTGCTGCAAGAAGTTCCATTACGATTGAAGCTGTAATGTAAGGCATAATACCTAAAGAGATGATACTTAAACGTTCAACAGCATTACCTGAGAACATATTCATTAGCCCAAGGGCGTTGTTTGAGTTGCCATCAAAGAACTCTTTGATCACACCCAAGTCAACACCGGGAGTTGGGATGTAGGCTAAAACTCTGTATGCAAAAAGGAATCCTAAGGTAATTAGGATTTTTTGAGTTAAAGCATTACCCATAATTATTTTCCGCTTGTAGTAACAGCTTCGTCTTTGATCTTAGCAGCAAGTTCTTTTGCGCTAGCACCAATTAACTTCACTTTAGTTACCGATTTACCAAGCTTATGCACTGATTTTATACTCTCAAGCGTAATTTCAGAAAGCTCGGCAATCGCCTTGATTTTTTCTACGTTAATGACGTATGGCTTCTCAATCTTAGAAGTAAAACCAATTTTAGGTAAGCGTTTATAGAGTGGCATTTGTCCACCTTCAAAACCTCTTTTTCTACTATAACCAGATCTAGCCTTCTGACCTTTATGCCCTCTACCAGACGTTTTACCAGTTCCTGAACCCTGACCACGACCAACTCTTTTTCTATTTTTAGTTGATCCTGGAGCAGGTTGCAAATTATGTAAACCCATAATGACCCCTTACGCTTTAATTCTAGTAAGTGCTTGTACCGTTGCTCTTACTAGGTTGTTTGGATTGTTAGAACCGATTGATTTGCTAAGAACATCTTGGATTCCTGCAAGTTCAAGTACTGGTCTAGCAGCACCACCGGCAATAACACCCGTACCTTCAGATGCTGGTCTAAGTACAATTCTACTTGCATTGAACTTATGTTCAATATCATGTGCAATTGTAGTTCCCTTAATATTTACTTTTACAAGGTTTTTGTGTGCATCATCTACCGCTTTTTTAATCGCATCTGGAACCTCTTTGGCTTTACCAAATCCATATCCAACTGTACCTTTTTTGTCACCAATCACTACAAGTGCAGTAAATCTAAATCTTCTACCACCTTTAACAACTTTGGTAACACGACCAATATTCACAATTACCTCTTCAAATTCTTTTTCAATTTCTTCATTTTGATTATTATTTTGCATCATGCTTCCTTAAAACTTGATTCCGGCTTCTCTAAGTGCATCTGCAAATGAGGCAACAACACCATGGTATAAGTAACCATTTCTGTCAAAAACAACACTCTCAATGTTTTTAGAAGCAAGATTTTGAGCCATTTGAGCAGCTACTTTTTTAACATCCTCACGGTTTGCTTTTAGACCAAGTTGTCTACCATCCGCTGATGCCAATGTAACACCTGTAGTGTCATTGATTGCCTGTGCATAGAAGTATTTGTTAGACTTATATACTGATAATCTAGGAAGCGTATCAGTTCCAAAAATCTTACCTCTTACTCTTGCTTTTCTTTGAGCACGTAGTTTATTTTTTCTTTTTTGAATACTTTTTAACATACTTTTGCTCCTTACTTACCAGCTGCTTTACCAGCTTTTCTGATGATAACTTCATCTGTGTACTTCACACCTTTACCTTTGTAAGGCTCTGGCGGTCTGAATGATCTAATTTTAGCAGCTGCTTGACCGACTGCTTGCTTATCTGTTCCTGAGATAGTAATCACATTCTTTTCAACTTTCATTTCAAGTCCCTCTGCGATATCAAAATTGATATCATGAGAAAAACCAAGTTGTAAATTCAATACTTTACCCTGTACAGCAGCTCTGTAACCAACACCATTGATCTCTAAAGATTTTGAATATCCTTTGTCTAAACCAATAATAATATTGTTAAAAAGTGCTCTGTATGTTCCCCAGTATGCTGCATCTTGTTTCTCTTCACCTACTCTTGTAAAAGTAACTAATGTTCCATCAATGCTAATTTCAACTCTACCATGAGTCTCTAATCTTTTTTCAAGTTTGCCCTTCTTAGCCACGAGACATGTACCCTCAAGTGATACTTCAATACCACTTGCAACGGTTACTGGTCTTTTTCCTACTCTTGACATTCTATCTCCTTACCAAATACTACAGATTACTTCGCCACCGATACCACGCTTCACCGCTTCATCGTTAGCAATCACACCTTGAGAAGTAGAAACTACCAAAGTACCGTAACCGTTTTTAAATGTTTTGATCTCATCTTTACCTTGGTGTACACGACGACCTGGCTTTGAAATCTTTTTAATCTCATTGATAACGCTTTTTTCGTTCTCATCATATTTGAGCACGACTTTAATCGTCTTCTTGTTTCCGTCTTCTTTCACTTTATAAGACTCTAAGTAACCTTTGTCTACCAAAATAGACACTGTTGCTTCAATCGTATTTGAGTGAAGCAGTGTTGTAACGTCTAATCTTCTTTGCGCAGCATTTCTTATACGAGTAAGAGAGTCTGCAATTATATCTGTCATCATTTTATGATTCTCCTTACCAGCTTGCTTTGCGCATACCAGGGATCATTCCCTCGTTCGCCATTTTTCTTAAACACACACGACAAAGACCAAAGTCTCTATATACTGAGTGAGGTCTACCACAAATGTTACATCTTGTATATGCTTGCGTAGAGAATTTTGCTTTTCTCTTCTGCTTAGCTATCATTGATTTTTTAGCCATTAGTTTCTCCCTTTAGCAAAAGGCATACCGAGCTTTTCTAAAAGCGCGAATCCTTGTTTGTCATCTTCAGTACTCGTAACAATCGTAATATTCATACCATGTGTCTTGATCACTTTATCAAATACTACCTCAGGGAACATCAATTGCTCTTGAAGACCGAAGTTATAGTTACCACGTCCATCAAAACCTTTTCTTGGTGTTCCTCTAAAGTCTTTTACTCTTGGAAGTGCTATCGATACAAGTTTGTCAAAGAAGTTATACATATTTTCACCTCTTAGCGTCACTCTGATACCTGATGGTGCACCCTCTCTTGCTTTAAAACCAGCAACAGATTTCTTAGCATTTACAATTACTGCCTTTTGTCCAGCAATAAGAGAAATCGTGTCTGCCATGTTGGCGATGAGTTTATTGTCTTTTCCCTCTTCACCAGCACCTACCGAGATGACGATTTTTTCAAGCTTAGGTGTCTGCATCGCATTTTTGATCCCACACTCTTCTTGGAGTGCAGGAACGATGTCATTGTACTTTTGCTTCATTCTACTCATAAGATTATGCCTCTACTTTTTTTACGTTTGAGATATGAATTGGCATTTCAACATTTGCAAATCCACCCTCTTTGTTCTGCTCGCTTGGTTTTACAGCTTTTTTAGCCATTTTACAACCCGCAACGATCACTGCATCTTTTTTTGTAACAACCTGTAAAACCTCACCAGTCTTACCTTTGTCATCACCAGCGATAACCATTACTTGGTCACCTTTTTTAATTTTATATGTTTTAGCCATTACCATACCTCCGGTGCAAGTGATACAATTTTCATGAATCCTGCATATCTTGTTTCACGACTTACAGGACCAAAGATACGTGTACCGATTGGTTCTTTTTTATCATCAATAATCACTGCAGCATTGTCATCAAAACGAATCAGTGAGCCATTTTCTCTTTGGATCTCTTTCTTCGTTCTGACAACAACCGCTTTAACAACTTTACCTTTTTTTACTTTTCCCGTTGGAAGTGCTTTCTTTACAGAGGCAACAATCACATCACCTACTGATGCATATCTTCTTTTAGATCCACCAAGAACCTTGATACACATAATCTCTTTTGCACCAGAGTTATCTGCTACATTTAATCTAGTAAACCCCTGGACCATTACAGCTCTCCTCTTTTAACAATTTCAAGAAGTCTGAAACTTTTTGTTTTTGAGAGTGGTCTACACTCAATGGCACTCACGGTATCTCCAACGTTAATATCGTTTTTCTCATCGTGGATAAGATATTTTTTAAATCTTTTTACAGTTTTGTGATATCTTGGGTGGAGTACTTTTCTCTCAACCAAAACAGTTGCAGTTTTTTCTCCGGCCTTTTTAATCACAGTACCTTGTATTTGTCTTTTTGGCATAAATGACCCCTTACTTCGATCTAGCAGCAGTGAGTGCTGTCTGGATTCTTGCGATATCTTTTTTCGCTACTCTTAACTCAGCAGTGTTTGTCAATTGCATCGTCTTCTGTTTTGCATTGAGCGTAAACAACTCTAGTTTTTTCTCTTTAAGCATTGCTGTAAGATCAGCTTCGCTTTTATCTTTTAAATCAATATAGTTCATTTGTATCCTTTAAAGCGATGATCTTACACTTAAATGGCATTTTATGAATTGCAAGTGTGAGTGCTTCTCTAGCCAAAGTCTCATCAACACCAGCCATTTCAAAAATAATTCTTCCTGGCTTAATATTCATTACCCATTTATCAACAGCACCTTTACCTTTACCCATTCTTGTCTCTAACGGCTTGGCAGTAAGAGGCTTATCTGGGAAAACTCTAATCCAAGTTTTACCTTGTCTATTGATTTTTCTAGTCATAGTAATACGCGCTGCTTCAATCTGGCGAGAATCGATTCTTCCTGCTTCAGTCGCTTTAATCGCAATATCACCAAATTCAATTTTATGACCGTTGAAAGCTTTACCGCGGTTACGGCCTTTCATCTGCTTTCTCCATTTGGTTCTTTTAGGCATTAACATGGTTATTCACCTCTATTTCTATTGTTTCTGTTAGATGGTCTACGACCCTCTTTTTTCTCTTCTTTTGGTTCAGCCTGGATACCTTTTGCAAGTACTTCACCTTTAAAGATCCATACTTTAATACCTACAATACCATAGGTAGTATGTGCTTCTGCAAAACCATAATCAATTTTAGCTCTAAGTGTATGCAAAGGAACTCTACCCTCTAAGTACCACTCAGTTCTTGCCATTTCAGCACCACCAAGACGACCCGATACAGAAACTTTAATTCCCTTTGCACCTGATTTAAGTGCACCTTGAATTACTTTTTTCATTGCACGTCTAAATGCAGTTCTTCTCTCAAGTTGAGTCGCAACGTTCTCAGCAGCCAGTTGACCAGAAGCTTGTGGACGTTTCTCTTCTTTAATGTTGATTGCTACATCTTTACCAAGCATTTTGATAAGTGTTGCTTTCAACTTCTCAATATCTGCACCTTTTTTACCAATGATGATACCAGGTCTAGCAGTTACAATATTGATTCTTAATTTTTTCACTGTTCTTTCGATGATGATGTTAGAGACACCTGCATAGAAAAGTTCTTTTTTTAGGAATTTTCTGATTTTGTAATCTTCAGCGATAAAATCAGCACTTCTTCCCTTTGCCGGAAACCATCTTGACTCCCAGTTTCTGTTGATTCCAAGTCTAAGACCTATAGGATTTACTTTTTGACCCATTACGCGTCCTTCTCAGTTTTTTCAGCTACGCCAACTTCTACAAGAATGTGTGCTGTTGGTTTAATGATTCTAGAAGCAGTACCTCTAGCTCTTGGTCTCCATCTTTTCATTACCGCTGCTTTGTCCACTCTACAAGAAGTAATCGTTACCTCTTCAGGTTCAAAGTCACCGTTAGCCACTGCAGAAGCAATTACTTTAGAAACGATACCTGCTGCCTTGTTTGGCATAAACTCTAATGCTGCAAGTGCAAGTTCAGCATTCATACCCTGAACTTCTCTAGCAATAAGTCTAGCTTTTGTAGGAGACACTCTTACAAATTTCAATAATGCTCTACTCATCTTAACCTACCTTCTTCTGCACAGAACCTTTGTGGCCCTTAAATGTTCTTGTTGGTGCAAATTCACCAAGTTTATACCCTACATGATTTTCTGTAACAAATACTGGTACAAACTGTCTACCGTTATGTACATTAATTGTTAAACCAATGAACTCAGGAAAGATTACTGATCTTCTTGACCATGTTTTAATAGGTTTATTAGAACCCTCTTCTTTTGCTTTAAGCACTTTTTTCATTAGGTGACCATCGATGAATGGACCTTTTTTTGTCGATCTTGCCATATCTTAGCCCCTTACTTTTTACGCTTAGAGATAATTAACTTATCACTAGCTTTTTTCTTACGCGTTTTAAACCCTTTAGCAGGCGTACCCCATGGGGATACTGGATGTCTACCAGAATTCGTTTTACCTTCACCACCACCGTGTGGGTGATCAATCGGGTTCATTGCAGAACCACGAGTTTGAGGTCTGATACCTCTATGTCTGCTTCTACCTGCTTTACCGACAACTTCGTTCGCGATCTCTTCGTTACCGATCGTACCGATTGTTGCTAAACATGCACCCAGTACATATCTCATCTCACCTGATGGAAGTCTAAGTGAAACATATTTACCGTCTCTACCCATAATCTGTGCATACGCACCCGCTGAACGTGCCATTTGTCCACCATGTCCCGGGTTAAGTTCAATATTGTGTACCAATGTACCAACCGGAATCGCTTTAAGTGTCATAGTGTTCCCAGTTTTGATATCAAGTCCAGCTTCTGCGGACATGATTTTAGTACCAACCTCTAAACCTTTTGGTTGAAGGATATATCTTCTGTCACCATCAACATACTTCACAAGACAGATTCTACAGTTTCTGTACGGGTCATATTCAATCGTTGCTACTGTACCTTCAACATTAAATTTATTTCTTTTAAAGTCGATAATTCTATATAATTTTTTAGCACCTGCTTCTCTGTGACGAGAAGTAATTCTACCATTTGAGTTTCTACCTGCTGATCTTGGAAGATTTTTAAGCAGGGCTCTTACTGTAGGTTTAGATGTAATATCACTACTATCTACATTTGTCATCCAACGACGTGCCGGAGTTATCGGTCTATATGATTTAATTGCCATCTTCTACTCCTTATACCGCTAAGCTTTCGATTTTTGCATCTTCAGGAAGTTTTACATAGAACTTTTTTGTGTCTACTCTTTTCCCTTCAATACCTTTAAATCTTTTCACTTTTCCGTTTACTCTCATTGAGTTTACTTTAAGTGGATTAATACCAAAAAATTCTCTAAATACTTCTTTAAGACCATTTTTTGTCATACGCGGACTTGTTTGCACTACGATAACACCATCTTCTTGAAGCGATAAACTCTTCTCTGTGTACATTATTGATTTAATATCTGTAATATCTGCCATCTTATGCCTCTTTCGTCAATTTATCAAATATTGCTTTTTCAATCACGATTGAGTGATATGCAGCAGCTAAATAAGCATTCAACTCATTTGATTCAATAAGGTATGCATTTTGAAGGTTTCTGAATGCCAAGAATGTCTTGTCGTCAATCATCTCTTTTACTACCAATACATCTCTCTGCTCAAGACCGTTTACAAATGCCATCGCATCTTTTGTTTTACCCGACTCAACTGCAATCGAGTCAACAACAAAAAGTCGCTCATTTGCTGCCATCTCTGCTAGTGCATGATAGAGTGCAAGTTTCTTTTGCTTTTTGTTTACTTTTTGGTCATAGTTCTTGTTCGTACTAGGTCCAAATGCTACACCACCGCCAACAAATATCGGAGATCTAAGTGAACCTGCTCTAGCACGTCCTCCACCTTTTTGTGCCCATGGCTTTTTACCACCACCGCTTACAGCTGAACGGTTTTTAGTTTGTGCAGTATTTGCTCTAAGTCCCGCAGCATAGGCTTTACAATAAAGGTAAAGATTATGTGGGTGAACTTCCAAGAATGCTTGTGGAAGGTCTGTTGTTTTAATTACTGTTGTTTCCATTATTTGACTATCCTTACTAATCCTCTAGCCCCATTGTGACCTGGGATTGAACCTTTTAATACTAAGATACCATTTTCAGCATCAAATGACACAACGTCATTTTTTACAGTTGTTTTTTGATTACCGTACTGTCCAGGCATTTTTTTACCTTTTTGAACACGACCTGGCCACTCTGCATTACCGATTGAACCGATTCTTCTACCAAATCTGTGTCCGTGTGAACCCGGTCCACCACCAAATCCGTGACGTTTCATACCACCTTGGAAACCTCTACCTTTTGTCTCTAAAGTAGTTTTTACAAGTGTTGCTTCAGCTAATGATGCTGCATTAAGGTCACCCGCTTCAGTACCTTCTGCTACTTCAATTGTCATGAATTTGTTAAACTCTTTTGATACACCAAATTTAGTCTGCTGACCTTCAATGCTCTTGTTAAGTTTTTTACTTGAGTTATACGATACAAGTGCTTTACCGTCTTCTCTTACTTCACATACTTTTGTTTCAACAACTTTAAGAAGTGTTACAGGAACAGCTGGTACATCTATCGTTCTGCTCATACCAATTTTTTCAATAATAAATTCCATGCTCTACTCCTACTTGTCCATTGATCTGATTTCAACTTCAATCTCAGGTGCTAAGTCCAACTTCATAAGTGAATCAATAGTATCTGAAGTAGCCGAAACGATATCGATCATTCTTCCGTGAATTCTGATCTCAAACTGCTCACGTGCATCTTTGTTGACGTGTGGTGATTTAAGAACCGTATAACGCTTAAGTTTAGTCGGCATTGGAATTGGCCCTCTAATCTCTGCACCAGTACGTTTAACTGCATCAACGATAGCAGCAACTGATCTGTCTAACACTCTATGATCGTAAGCCTTAAGCTTTAATCTAATTTTTTCCATATTTACCCTTTAAAGAACTCGTTAGCAAGGCAATGCCAAGGTGCCTAAACACAGGGAAATTACAGTCATGTAAACCCTCTAACATAAATTTAGGAACGCGAATTATATCCAAAGTTTTTGAAATGGGCAATACTTTTTAGATTAAAAATGATACAATCATAAAAAATGCTTCCTTTTTATAAGGAAACAATAGAGGGAATTGCGTGCAACTGCTAGAATATTATCACAACCAACGCTATACTACAGAAAACTATATTCCCCGAAAGTGTCAATTGCCCCCCGAAAATGACATTAATCTTTTTGGTGTGAGAGGGGCAGGTAAAACAACTATAATTATGGATTTATTGACTCAAGTGGAGGAAGCACACTTCCTCTATATAGATTTTGACGACCCCAATCTTATCTTCAATCCCCTCACCCCCACCTCTTTGCAGCAGTATATTAATCGTGAAGATATCTCACTGCTCATTCTTGATCACTATGTCAAAGACAGGCTTCCTTATTTTCCCAATGTGCAAAGACTCATTGTCCTCTCTCGCAAGGCAATTGAAGATGATATCTTAACCCCTATAGAGCTTTTTCCTTTAGACTATGAAGAGTTTCTTGCTTTTGAGAGTACTATCACGCAGACAAATGGTTTTAACCATTTTTTACGTTCAGGAACACTCCCTCAACTTGCACATTCTCAAAAAGTACATACGCAGACGATGAAACGATTTTTTCAAAGTTCATTTGATACCTCAGAGCAAAAACTCCTCCTAATATTGGCACAGCACCACACAAAACATCTTACTATCCACCAGATCTATACATTTGCTAAAGAGAAATTTAAAGTCTCAAAAGATTGGCTCTACAAAACGATGAAACACTTTACCCAAGAGAGAGTCGTTTTGTTCATAAATGACCGCTATGATAAGTCAGGAAAGAAGATGCTGCTCTTTGACTTTGCTTTTGCCAAATACCTCACTATGGGACAACCTTTTATCATGCAATTTGATACGATGATTGCCCTTGCTCTTCTAAAACACCGTATTCATGTTGATACTCTCGGTATCCACGGCTATATTACACAAGAGAATGAACTGATTATCCCCTCACCCTTTGAGAGTGAAGAGAGTGTCTGGGCAAAATCACAAAAAAAATTTTCTCTCTATAAAAAACATGCCATCAAAAAAGTAACTATCATTACTGTTGCCAACACGTATGAATATGAGATAGAAAAATTGCATTTTGAAGCACTTCCTTTTAATGAATGGAGCATTATAATGTCAGAACTATCCGAATTCTAAGCAATCTTTAGCTAAAATTTCAATGCCTCTTTTCAGACCTGTGCAACGGTACTGGAAGACAACGGGTCAGGATGGGAACATAGCAGCCCACCTTTCTTTACTGTGTGCCGCAGGGATCTGGGGAGGGGTATTACACTACAAGTCTTATTTCCAACAATAATTCAAAACTACATTTTGTTTATTGAGATAAGATACTTCTACAATGTAGAGAGGTGGCCGAGTGGTCGAAGGCGCACGACTGGAACTCGTGTATGGGGCAACTCATCGAGGGTTCGAATCCCTTCCTCTCTGCCATAAAATCAACTAAAAACCCACCCCATCTCCTAAACTACGTTACTTAATGGCTTCTTTAAGGTTTGAATATTTTTATAGAATCACAAGAAATAAACGATAAAATACGCGTCATGAAAAAAACATATCTTATACTAATACTCACGTTCGCACTACTTTTAAATGGTTGTGGCTCAAATAACACTCATCCAAGTTCAACATCCAAATACATTTCAAATAGCAACTGTGACCAAATATTGATACTCCACCTCATTAATGGGGTGGATTCTTCA
Organism: Campylobacterota bacterium; assembly: GCA_034660455.1. Classification (GTDB taxonomy): domain Bacteria; phylum Campylobacterota; class Campylobacteria; order Campylobacterales; family Sulfurovaceae; genus Sulfurovum. Next base: position 13,213 of record JAYEJF010000022.1, read on the forward strand.
TCCATAGCCTAAACAGCTATTTTAAGTGAAGCATTGTTGCCGTGTATCCCACGGGCAAGTATGTTTTTAGAAGCATTAGTATCTGCATTGGCAGAATGCCCACAAGAAGTACACACAAACTTTTCTTGTGATTTTCTATTCTCTTTTGAAATATGACCACATTTATTACAAGTTTGAGAAGTGAATTTGGGATTAACTTTTATCAGCTGTCCACCTCTTTCACTTAACTTGTATTCAAGCAGTTCAAAAAACAATCCCCAACTTTGCTGAGTGATGACACGGTTTAAACCTCTTTTTGCACTTGCATTTTTAGAGGGCTTTTCTACCGTTCCTTTTGTTTTTGATGTCATATTTTTTATTTTCAAATCTTCCACTACAACAGTTTGGTTTTCGCTGTATTGTTTTGAAAGTTTGTGTAAAAAATCCTTACGCCTATTGGCAATACGGAGATTTTGTTTAGCTATTTTGGCTTTCGCCCTAGCACGATTATTTGAGCCTTTTTTCTTGCGACTTAATTGTTGTGCTTTTGTTCTTAATTTAGATAGTTCTCTCACTAAGTCCAAAGGCTTAACTTCTCTTCCGTTGCTATCAGCTACCACTAAAGATACACCTACATCAAGACCTATAGATTGGGAATTATGACTAGGTAAAATATCAGTATCTTCAAACTCAATCAAGATACTTGCATGATACTGATAGGCTTCATGCGAAACCGTCACGGTCTTTATCTTGCCTACAAACTCTTTTCTAAGCCCTTTGCATTTCACCCAACCAACTTTAGGTAAAAATACCTTATTGCCTTCAATTTTAACCCTCTGTGGGTAGTGATAGCTTTGTCGTGAATGGTGTCGTGATTTGAATTTTGGGTAGCCACCACCTTTAAAAAAGTGTTGGTAGGCTTTGTCCATATTTGCTATAGACTGTTGAATCGCTTGTGAGTCTATCTCTTTAAGCCAAGAAGTTTTTTCACGTTTTTTAAGTTTCGTGATATGATTAATGAGTGTAAACTTTCCAATTTTTATACCAAATTTACTGTAAGCAAATTTTCGTAAAGCCAATGCACGATTATAGACATATCTCGCTCCACCAATTTGAGAAGAAATTATTAATTGTTGCTCTTTATTCGGATATAGACGAACTTTTTGAGCTTTTAACATTTCTTCTCCTTTTCAATATGGTGTGCTATTGATACTTTACCTAATTAGCAATAGAATGTCAAAGGACGTTAAAATGGACTTTTAACCTACTAATATTCGCTTTGCGAATGTAGCTTATATCCACCACTTGAAAGAGGTGGTTTTACGCTACGATTTGATAAATAAAGAGTTTTCTACAGGACAAACTTTAACCATCTGTTATGATTATCTCTATAAATCAGCTAAATATGTAAACTATACCTTAGAGGGTGAGTATGTAGATGATGGTAATATTAACGATAGACCAAGCTTTTATACAGAAGATAGTATTTCTTATGAGTATCAGGTTTATCCAAGTGATTATATAAATAGTGGGTATGACAGAGGACATCTCGCCCCTGATGCAAGTTTTGACTATAGTGAAGAAGATTTATACCTCATCTATACTATGGCAAACATTATCCCACAAGACCCAAATGTGAACCGATACTTTTGGACAAAAGCAGAAAATTATGAGAGAGAAATGGCTATTCGTTTAGAAGAGGTTGAAGTTCTCAACGGTGTGGTATTTGAATCTAACCCCAAATACATTAACAATCAAATTGCAATTTCTAAAGGGTTCTGGAAACGTATCCGAAATACAAATCAAAGTTTTGAACGGTGCTTCTATTATGATAACTTTGTTTTGTTTGATGCAAGTGAGGACACTTTAGATAAACATGAAGTTGATTGTAGCTCTTTATAAGTAGCACTAAATATAAAATCTATAAAAACGCAACATCCCGCATACTCCGAGCCTCACTATTTCGTACTTTTTTTAACTCCATATCTATATATTCCAACCCTTCTAACTTTTTTAAAGCCGCCACAGTAGAATAACGCATCATTTCAGCTCTATGCACAAAGATGTAAAATCCATTTTCATAAAGTCCTAAACGTATGGCTGCTGCAGTGGAGTATGTTGTAAGCACCGCATCTTCTTTACAAATCATCCTGATATCCCTAAACCACTCTTTAGTCCAAAGCAGCGGATTATGTGCAGGTGAAAAAGCATCTTGATAGACAATGTCTATTTTTTCTTTAATACTTGGAATGCTTTTTCTGGCATCTCCAAGTAAAATTTCTACTTTAAACTGCTCATCTTCATAATAAAGATTTTTGCTTATAGCCTTTATAATGTATTTGATTGTATCAAACTCAGGAGGAAAATCAAAGCTATCTAAGGAGCGTATAAGCGCTTCATCAAATTCGGGGGAGAGTATGTGTACACGATACTCTAACTTGTTTTTTTGAATATAATAGAGTGTGGCAAATGTGTTGTACCCCAAACCAAAACAGATATCTAAAATAGTGAGGTTCTGTTTACCCATTTTAAGTTTAAAAGAGGGTTTTACATGTTTTTCCAAACTTTCATGTAAAGCACCGTCTTTTGTAGAGTGATAGGGTTCATTAAACTCTTTAGAAAAAAGTGTTTTACTCCCGTCATCACAAAGACGTATCTCTTTTTGCGGTCTTAATCCTTCATCATATAGAGGCAAGATTATTTATTGGCCTCTTTGAGTTGTTTTTTACTCATTTTGAGTTCATTATTGTCCATCTCACCGATACCTCTATCTAAGACATTATAGGCAATCTCCTGTGCTTCTCCTAAAGAGTGCATTTTAAACGTACCACACTGATACTCATTGAGTTCAGGGATATCTTTTTTACTCTTTACAGCAAGTACATCTTTCATAGATTTTTTCCACGCTTTGGCTACTTTTTTTGCTTCAGGCGTGCCAAGCAGTGACATATAAAACCCTGTACGGCATCCCATCGGAGAGATATCAATAATTTCAACATTGTCACTATTCAAATGGTCTCTCATAAATCCTGCAAAGAGGTGTTCTAAAGTATGAATACCTTTTTGAGAAAGCATCTCTTCATTGGGTACACAAAAACGCAGATCAAACACCGTAATGTCATCTCCGCTTGGTGTACTCATTTTTTTAGCCACACGTACTGCGGGGGCTATCATCTTCGTATGATCTACTGTAAAACTGTCCAATAACGGCATAAGATACTCCTTTAAAATAGTATGTTGATTATACAAAGAAAAATAAAAACAAAAGTTAAAAACCTTTACATTGGCATTTTTGGTGCTGATTTTAATAAATTTTGCGTATAAGGGTGTTGTGGATTTTTCATCACATCCTCAACACATCCCTGTTCAACTATTTTCCCCTCCCTCATTACGGCCACCTCATCGGCAATCGTCGGAACAATGGAGAGATCATGGGTGATAAACAGATACGATACGCCAGATTCATCTTGTAATTTTTGCAATAGTTTTAGTATTTGAGCACGAACAGAGACATCAAGTGCCGAAGTAGGCTCATCACAAATAATGAGTTCTGGCTCTACTGCCAATGCTCTTGCAATACCGATACGTTGACGCTGTCCTCCTGAGAATTGATGAGGATAGCGATGCATATGTTCAGACTGCAAATCCACTTTGAGAAGAAGTGCCTCAATATAGACATCTTGTTCTCTCCTCTCTTTAGGCCCCACATCCAAACTTATCATACCCTCTCGAATAATATCGGCTATGGTCATACGGGGGTTGAGTGCAGAAAAAGGATCTTGAAATACCACTTGAATCTTACGTCTATAGGGGCTTAACGCTTTTTTACCCAGTCCGACAAGGTTTTCTTTCCCAAAGCGAACACTCCCTTGCGTCTCATTGAGCAATGAGAGTATCGCTTTACCAATGGTACTTTTGCCGCTTCCCGATTCGCCGACCAGTGCCAGTGTCTTCCCTCTTGCAATGGAAAAAGTGACACCGTCAACCGCTTTGACAAAGCCTGTTGTTCTTTGAAAAAAACCTTTCTTGATGGGAAAATATACTTTTAATCCTTCTACCTCAATGAGCAGATCATACGCTTTATCGACTTTATCATGTGCTTTTACAGCCTTGGCATCTTCTAATAAACGCTTGGTATACGTATGTTGGGGATGGGTAAAAAAATCTTCACACGCGGCTTGCTCAACAATCTTCCCTTTTTTCATCACTGCAACCCTGTCGGCCATTTGGGAAACGACTGCCATATCATGGGTAATAAATAAAATAGAGAGATCCCTCTCCTTGCATATTTTTTTCAATAACCCAAGTACTTGCGCCTGTATCGTTACATCTAAAGCGGTCGTAGGTTCATCTGCAATAAGCAGGCTCGGTTCACAGGCAAGTGCAATGGCGATCATCACCCTCTGTTTTTGACCACCTGAGAGTTGATGCGGGTACCAATAGTAGCGTTCTTCAGGGTCTTTTAAGGCCACTTCCCTAAACAAAGAGAGTACCTTTTCTTTCATCTGCTCTTTTTTAAGTCCCAAATGTACTTTAAGTACTTCAGCAACCTGTGAACCCACACTCATCACGGGGTTTAGTGCAGACATAGGCTCTTGAAATATCATCGCAATAGACTTACCTCGAATGTGTTGCATCTGTGATTCACTCAGCCCAAATAGCGACTGTTCTTTTAAGAAAATGTCTCCTGAACGCACGGCAATGCCTTCAGGCAGTAACTGCATAATGGCTAAAGAGGTTAATGATTTCCCAGAGCCTGATTCACCGACTAATGCGAAGATTTCTCCTTGTTTTATGTTGAAAGAGATAGCATCTAAAAGTTTCTCTTCCTCTATTGTTACACTTAAATTTTTAACACGTAATATACTATCCATTTGTTTTATCCATTAATATAAAAAACCAAGATGAATATTCCTTATTCATATTTTTGAGTATTCCAATTGAGCAATTAAAATGCATTCATACCCCTCTACACCTTATTCCTCGGATCCAAAACCCTCTGCACACGGTCAGAGAGCAAGTTTGCCGATAAGACTAAAACAAACATAAAGACAAACGCAGAGAAGAGTGACCACCACACCATCGGCTCTCGTGCCATTTCGAGTCGGGCTTGGTTGATCATATTTCCCCACGAGTGCATGGTAGGGTCAACCCCTACACCGACATAAGAGAGCACTGCTTCTGCCAGTACCAATCCCGAAAAGTCTAACACCACAGAGATGAGAATGATATGCATGAGGTTGGGTACAATGTGACGGCGGATAATGGTCCACCGGCTCACACCAAATGCTTTTGCCGCGGTGACAAACTCCATTTGAGAAATTTTTAATGTCTCCGCACGCAGCAACCTGCATAACCCCGTCCAACTTGTAATGCCTAAAATGAGGATTAAAAAGAGTAACCTCAAATCTGACCGTTCCAGCGTTGTCTCAAACCAAGTGGGATGATTGTTCATCATCACTTGCATCGAAAGTACCCCCGCAGCAATAAGAAGTACCCCGGGTATAGAACTCAATGTGGTGTAGAGATATTGAATCACATCGTCCACCCAGCCCCCAAACAGCCCTGCACTCACCCCTAAAAGTATGGCGACAGGCAACATGATCAAGGTGGTCAAAAGTCCAATCAACACCCCTGTTCGAATGCTTTTTAAACTATGGTAGAGGACATCTCCACCAACTTTATCTGTGCCAAGTACATGAAACTCAAAACTCATGACATACAACCATGTAAAGAAGATTATCAGAAGTGTCATCGTAAGATACGCCACGCGCCAGGGAAGCTCAGTTTTTCCCTGTATGGTACGAATCAACTCTTTTTTTATACCCTCTTTACTGCGCCAAAATATATGGACAAATACAAAAAGTACACTGATTAAAAATCCTATCATAAGGGCAAATAGCGTGCTGTGCATCATTTCTGCATTGGGTGCAACATGTTTGAGCGGCAGATACGCCTGTTTGGTCACCCCATGTTCATCTACTACAATGGATTTCGTATATTCATGTGTTGCAAAAGGCGCGGAATAGGTACGCTCCGTAGATGCGATAGTGTGTTCAAAGATCAAATCCAAAAGTGAGACCGTGGGGGCGTAGTGTATTGTCTCGTTCTTGGTATTTGTCGGCTCGATGGCTAAACGCAGGTGTATAGAGTCAAGGAGTGTGAACAAGAGATAAAAACCTAGAATGATTGCAGAAATCATCGCAATATTTGACTTAAACACGCTATGCCACTGTGATCGAACTTGCAAAGAGCGCGAAGCAACCTTGCCTAAAATAAGTAGTATAAAAAGTAAAGACCATACCAGTATATCAGTCCAAAGCAAAGAGAGTATCATAATTTTACCCTTGGATCAAACACTGTGTAAGAGATATCGGTAAGGATAAGCCCTACAATATAGAGCACCGAGCCCAAGAAAACCATCGCTTTGACAATCGCAAAATCTTGTGCATTAATCGCATCAATCGTATAGGACCCCAATCCCGGAATGCCAAAAAAGGACTCCATGATCAAAGATCCCATAAAGAGTGTAGGTATCACAACCACTACGCCAGTTAGTATCGGCAACATACCGTTACGCAGCACATGTCCAAAGAGTACACGAAGCTCTGAAAGACCTTTAGCCCTTGCGGTCCGTACATAATCTTGATTGATCTGTTCTAGAAAGATACTGCGGTACCATCTCACCCCTGAGCCAATCCCTGAAAAAACACCTATCAACACAGGTAAAATGATAAATTTAATACCACCCCATCCACTCTCGTAACCGGAGATAGGTACCCAATGCCATAGTTTAGAGAAGAGTACCTGCCCTGCAATAATATAAAACAATCCGGAAATCGACATAATCATCACAGCAACAATCATCATACTTGTATCCAAGACCGATCCGCGAAAAAGCACCAATAGCAGTGCCAGAGAGATGTTTGTAATGAGTGCAATGACAAATGTAGGCAGTGCAATCGCCAAACTAGGTCCCATACGTGCCTGAATGTCCGAACCTATATTTCTATTGGAATCGGAGGTACCGAAATCAAAAGAGAAAAGCTTCAGTGACTCTTTCAGAAAGAGTGTCTGTGTCACAATAGCAATACCCTCCTCCTTTGGATTGATAAACAGTGGTTTATCATATCCCCTTTGTACTTTCCATGCCTCTATCATTTGTGGGCTTACCTGTTTTGCATCCAATTGTGCTCGTGCCATATCATCAGGACTATTGACCATAAAAAAAAGCATAAATGTAATGAGATTTACCCCGACCAATATGGGAATAGCATAAAGTACTCTTCTTAAAATATAGCCAAACATCAATGCTCCTCTTTGGAGATAACAGCTTTTTGTCTATTGCCGTAAATACGATACAGCACAAAACCCATCATTATGATAAATAGACCAAAAAGTAGTAAAGGGAGCACCTGAGGCTGGTTCCACTCTTGTTGTTTACGTACCCTCAATGCTGCATTCACCCGTCTATACTTTAATGTGTTGTTTGCCATTGCATGGGGCAAAACATTTTTATACCATTGATGAAAGAGTGCCAGAGATTTAGGATGCACACCCCATATCCACGGTACATCTTCTCTTGCTATTTCAAGCATCTGCGCTATCTTCTTTTTTCTCTCAGGCGTATTTTTCATTGTTTTGATCTCATCAAAAAGTGCATCAAATTTTGGGTTTTGATAATTTGAACTATTAATGCCTGCACCATTTGTGTTCACTACGGCATTTGCGCCATAGAGCAAAAAGAGAAAATTCTCAGGGTCGGGATAATCTGCATTCCATCCCCAAGAGAAGAGTTGTACTTTTCCTTTTCTCACTTTCTCTTGAAAACGATTATAATCCGTTGCACGTATCACCAACTCAATCCCCAGTTTTGCAAACTGTTTACGCCGCCAATCCATCAATGCTCTGTCATCAGGGCCTGTTGCAGTCGCATCATAGTGCAACTTCAACACTTTTCCTGTCTTAGTAGAGATACCTTCAGGATAGCCTGCCTCCGCCAACAGTCTCTTGGCAACCTCTAGAGACTTACGGACACGTTTGCCATTGACCCAGTCATACACCACTCTGTTGGTACCTCTTTCCCCCTCTTCATAGCCAAATATCCCAGGAGGGATAGGCCCTTGTGCGGGGATCCCGCGTTCATTTAAAAATATAGAGATATACTCTTCTTGGTTTTGAGCAATAGCAATCGCCTGTCGCAGCTTTTTTGCAGATTCAGTATACCCCCCGACAACGGGGTCTGTCATATTAAATGCCATATAAAAGATAGAAGGTTCAATGGAACCTCTTAACGCAATCCCTTTTTGGGACATTTCAGAACTTAACCCCATACTCCCCCCTGAAGAGATGTTCACCGCCTGATCAAATGCTTCAGAGCTGATTCCCGAAGCATCATAGTAGCCTTGTAAAAATTTATTCCACAAAGGGATACTCTCTTTTTCCAAAGAATAGATAACCTCTTTAATAAAAGGGAGTGATTTCCCTGAATCCTCATACAATGATTCAGGGAATGCCAGTGCGTCACGCTCTGCTATACTCAGTGAAGGATACTTTTCATCATGGTAATTTGGGTTTGCCAACAATCGCATCTGTTTATTGGGATTGTTTTGGGCAAGATAGTAGGGACCCGTTCCTACAGGAAACCAATTGAGCGTAATGTTTTTTTCTATCAAACCTTTTTGCTGGTAAAAAAGATCTGCCTCCCATGGAATTGGGGCAAAAAAATTCATACTCAGCCAATACTTAAATTGCGGATACTTCCCTTTTATCTTAATGGTTAATACAAAATCACCCTGCACTTTCACACCCTCTATGTCATAAAGACGCAGATCAAGCTTTTCATGGGCTATTTTTTTCTCTTTAGCTACTGTAGTAACATTTTTAGAAAAGGTTTTTAAACCGACAATATAGGCTTGCATGGTATCCAATATAGGAGAGTGGTTTTGTCTTACTGCCATTCTCTTGATTGCATAGACATAATCTGAGGCCAACAATCTGCGTGTTGCCATTTTTTGAAAATCATCTATTGTATCAATCTTTCTCAAAGTATCTTCATCCAAGTGCCCATAGTTCAGCGTACCATCACTCTTTTTCACAAAAGCAGGATGGTTCTGATAAAAAATATCTTCTCTAAGTTCTAAACGATATTCCGTATAGACCATTGCTTTTGATCTTTCATCCACTTCATGATTCTCTTTATCCAGATATCGAATCTGTGGCATTTTTTTCAATGTCAAAGGCTCAAGTTCATAAGGACGTTTAAGATAATTGTATTGTAAAGGGGGTTCATAAATTTGACCGATGATAGCCCATTCAACCGCATTATAAGACCTTACGGGATCTAATCTTTTAAGCGGTATGGAGAAGGATGAAAAGAGTGTATCGGTCTGTACCTTTTTTGAGTCATGCGGGTTATTCCAGACACTTGCATTCAAGGAGAGGTTCAGACAAAGCACTAAAAGTATGTTACCCCATAACCTGTTCATCTGTTTGAAAACACCTTTATTTTTAATTGTAAGTAAAACTCTTGAAAGCAAATAGTAACACATTTTATTTACATAAAGATAATCTTCCCCTGCCCTACATTTAAATCCTTTACACTTTCCTAAATTATCATGCTAATCATACTAAATACATCCTAATTTCATAAATAAAATTTACTATATTAAATTATTGTCATACCCCTGTATAAGAAGTTATTTCAACAAAAATATAAGGTTTTTTAATAAAAGTCATTCATTTAATTGATTTTAATTTATCTTTAAATATTCTTGTCTTACACTTAATACTATCAATATATAAGTATGAAGGAAATCTATGGCAAGATTAATAGTAATGGGTGGAGGAGTTGCAGGACACACCACCGCAACATTTGCAAAAAAATGGCTTGGTAAAGACCACGAAGTAGTAGTCGTAACACCAAACTCACAATGGAACTGGATTCCATCAAATATTTGGGTTGGTGTAGGTCAAATGACAAAAAACGATGTCGTTTTCCCGCTTGCTCCCGTTTATGCAAAAGCTGGTATAGACTATAGACAGGCATTAGCGACGGAGATACACCCCAACGGGAAAGAAGGCAGTGATACACCGTTTATTGTAATTCAATCTACAAAAGAGGGTGAAGCAGGACAGACAGAAGAGTTAGAGTATGACTACCTGGTCAATGCAACAGGACCAAAACTAAACTTTGATGCCACTCCGGGGCTTGGTGATGGCAAAGGAGGTATGGGAGAGCATACGGTTTCTGTCTGTACTGCTGACCATGCTGTACATGCCAATGAAGAACTCAAAGCGATTTTTGCAAAAGCCAAAGCCGGTGAAAAACAAAAAATTCTTGTTGGAACAGGTCATGGTATGTGTACATGTCAAGGAGCTGCTTTCGAATATATCTTTAACATTGAACATGAAGCAAGAAAAGCCGACGTAAGAGATATGTTAGAGATTAAATGGATATCCAATGAATCTTTCCTTGGTGACTTTGGTATGGGTGGACTGCACATGAAAGTGGGTGGATATGCGGTAAGCTCTAAACTCTTTGCAGAATCACTCTACGCAGAGAGAGATGTAGAGTGGATTATTGGTGCACACACTTCTAAAGTAGCAGAGGGAAAAATTGAATACGAACTGCTTGATGGAACAATGCATGAAGAGACATTTGATTTTGCGATGCTTATTCCTCCATTTGGCGGTGTTGGGCTCAAAGCATTCGATAAAGATGGCTCTGATATGACCGACACACTTTTTGCACCAAATGGCTTTATGAAAGTCGATGCAAAATATGATGCAGGTGCCTATGAGAATTGGAAAGCTTCAGATTGGCCTGTAACCTATCAAAACCCTGATTTTGAGAATATTTTTGCAGCAGGGATTGCTTTTGCACCACCACACCTCATCTCAAAACCAATGTCTTCACCAAATGGTACACCAATCAACCCTACACCACCTAGAACAGGAATGCCTGCCGGTATCATCGGTAAAGCGGTTGCACACTCAGTATGTGATATGATTAAAAATGGAAAATCTGCACATTTACATGAAGCCTCTATGGCAGAGATGGGTGCAGCATGTGTTGCATCTGCGGGTAAAGGCGTATTAACCGGTACTGCCGCAGCAATGACTGTCTACCCTGTTGTACCGGACTTTGAGAAATACCCAGGTACGGGTCGCGATACAGACTATACTTTTGGTGAAATTGGTCTTGCCGGACACTGGATTAAACATATCTTACACCATATGTTCATCTACAAAGCAAAACTCAAGCCAGGTTGGACGCTTATACCTGAATAAGCGACTATAGATTGATGTGTTAAGTCTGAGGCAAATGCCGAAGCTTTAGTATAATGAATGAGCAAGGATTTTTATTCCTGACTCAGAAGAAGGAGAATGAAAAATGAAACAAGAAGAAGTCAATTTTGCTAAAAGCGAACAATTTAACTTAACCATGATTCCAGGAAAATTTGCAAGAAAAATGAGAACAAATCTCATTTGGCAGTTTATTAGATTTATGGTGATTAATATTAAAATGTTGATTGTTGTAAGCAAAAGTCACTAGATATTTCCTCTGTACCTTAGCGATGCTAAGGTACAATTGCACAAAAACTTTTATCCTATTTTTAACCCCATCCTAAAACTAGCATAAGTGTTTAAAGAGAGCCCATGATCAAAAAAATTATACAATACCCCACAGTAGAGAGTTTGGAGTTTGGTGGGACAGTACGTCACTTCGATGAAACACTTCTAGAAACCATTCAAGACTTAAAAGACACCATCACAGAAAATAACCTTGAAGCACTTTCTGCATTTCAAATAGGTTCTGCTTTAGCTGTCTTTGTGATAAAACAGGAAGATGGTTCATTTTTAGAAATTGTGAATCCTGTGATTATTACCCGAGAAGGCAGTATCACTCCCATAGAGACAACTGCCTATTTTCCAGGACTGAGTGCCAAAACAAAACGCTATGAAAAAATAAAAATTACCTATGAAGACAAAACAGGAAAACAACAGTTTCTAACCGCTGAAGGTAACTTAGCCATTCTTATACAAAGAAAATGTGATTATCTTTTAGGCTCAAACTTTAGAATAAGACTCGACAAAGAAGAGCAAAAACTTTTTGATGCAAAACTAGAGTATGGTACAGATGCTTTTAACAATAATAATTGTCCTACAACGTTTAAAAGAGATATCCTCTTAACGTTAATTAAATATGGTGTGTATGTAGGTATACTCGGAATTATTGTAGGTTTGTTTTTGAGCCCAGAGCTAATAGCTACACTTAAAACGGTGGAGAACTATCTTATCACTTCACTTTTTGTACTTGTGCTTGTCTATTTTTTCTATGCACAATATGAAGGAAAAAAATATACCAACTGCTCTTCCTGCCAATTAGGGAACATTGCAGGTACAGCACTGATACAGAGTGTAAAACTGTTTTTACTTTTCTTGGCAAATACTTTTATGCTTTAGGGTACCTTTAGAGTATGCTTCTGTTTTTTAATGTAATTTTATGGGGAAGGAAGAGATAAAAAAGAATATGTTTGCAAGAGGAGCGCTCTTGCAAACAAAAGAGAGTATCGACTATCTTTTTGAGAATTGTGGAGAACGTCTTGCTTTTTTCTTACCTGGTTTTTTACGCTCAACGACTCTAGAATCACGCGTAAGAAGCCCCATTGGTTTAAGAATCGCTCTAAAAGATGGCTCAAATTCAACCAATGCTTTTGTGATACCATGCTTCATTGCATCTGCTTGAGCAGCATAACCGCCACCAAGTGTCGTAGCTCTGATGTTCATAGAATCAAGTTGCTTCGTCGCTTCAAGCGGAAGTCTTACTTTCATTTTGAGTGTTTCATGTCCACCTAGCCATTGATCAAGTGTTTTACCGTTAATCAGCATTTCACCGTTACCCGGAGTAATCCAAACTTTAGCAATAGCCGCTTTTCTTTTTCCTGTTGCATAAATAGTTGCCATGATTACGCCTCCTTATTAATTTGTGCAGTATGTGGGTGCTGGGCACCTGCATATACTTTAAGTTTTTTAAGCATTGCTCTACCAAGAGTCGTTTTTGGAAGCATACCTCTCACCGCTTGTCTGAAAAGTTTTTCAGTATGGTTCTCTAACATATCACCAAGTTTTTTACTTTTAGTCGATCCAAAGTAACCTGAATGTGTAAAATACTCTTTTTCTTCAAGTTTTGCACCTGAAAATTTTGCCTTTTCTGCATTAATGATGACTACATAGTCACCACAATCTACATTTGGTGTAAATGATGGTTTATGTTTACCTCTAAGAAGTGTTGCTACCTCTGTTAAGATACGACCGAAAGTTTTACCCTCAGCATCAATTAAAACCCAGTCACGTGTTACGTCAGCAGGTTTAAGTACTGTTGTCATTTTCATGATAATTCCTTATTATTTAAAGCTTTTTTCTTATACCTGAAGTCATTTCAACCATAATACTCTCATTAAAACCATTCGTAAGATGAACGATTTAATGAGCCTTTGCTCTTTAGTGGACGAATAATACCCAGTTAATCTTAAAATTTATTTAATTTAAGCAATACTTAAGATTATGAAGCGTTTTTATCTATTATCTCTTTTTCTATCCTATATTTATAATCTCAATTCCATCATCCAAAAGATAAATAACCACTCCTTCTGTTCTTTTTCCTGTGATATTTGTAATGGCTTTTTTATAATATTCAACCTGATTTTGATGTTTCACTGCATATTTTTTAGAACTTTTATAGTCTATAACAAAATTATACTCTTTATACTCTAAGAGCAGGTCTATTTGCTTCAGTTCACCCTCATAGGAAAGAGACTGTTCTTTTCTCACTATAGCACCTCTAAGCAATGTTTGAAACGCATCATTTATTATGAGTGCTTCTATACGTTTCTCTATCTCATCTATGCTCTGCTTGCTTAACTGTTGTCCATACCTGTTTTGCAAAGCCATCATCGAGACACCCAAGTTTTGAGCATCAAAGTCACCTAACATCTCTAGTGCATAGTGCAGCGCCGTACCAAAGAGTATGGCTTTATAGTCCTTCTCTTCATCCTCATCCTGAGTCACTACCTCTTGTGTACCGTAGTCCGAAAGTGTCACTCTCTTCTCATCTAGTTCAGGCACAAAAGAGACATCCATTTGCCGAGCATGTCGAAGCCTACCCACATGCATCACCTCCATCCCCAAGGCATCAAATATCGAATCTTTCGACTTTCGCAGGATTATCATCCCTTCAACGGCACGTGTGAGTGCCACATAAAGAACATTCATACTATCTTTGGCACTCGATACCTTACGTGCTTCCATCAGCTTAGCATACGCATTGTCAAAATGATCTCTCCCTTTGATACGATAAAATATCTTCTCTATATGCAAGCGCTCATCATACCGGTAAAGCAGTGCAGACTTGTCGGCATTTTTACGTGTCAGTTTATCTAAGAGAATGACATACTTAAATTCTAAACCTTTAGAACCGTGTATAGTCATTATCTTCGCCCCGTGTATCGTATTTGAAGCCACTGCAATACTTGAAGTGTTGAACTCTTCCACAAATTCGGGAATGTCTGAAAAGTTTGAGGCTATCTCTAAAAGTTTCAAAACATTTAAGTCATCGTCAAAATAACCAAACTCACGAACCAATCTGTCTACAACTTGAAGTGGTGACATGAAAGCAGAGAACCATGCAGTATCTACATCCTCTAAGCTCTTACCCACCTTGAGAAGCATCGCTTGTGCATCTATCTTCTCCCCAAAGAACAAATACTCACACATGGCTACAAGTGCCGCTATTTTTGGTATATTTTTCAAAGAAGAAGAGGTTTTTAGAAGTGTTTCTACCCCTTCATGATGACAAGCCTCTTGCAGAGATTGTCCATCTTTATTGGTATTGACCAAAAATGCAATCTCATTTATATCTATCCCCAGTTCCAAAACTCTTTTCACTTGTTTTACCGCTTCATCTATAAGCGCTTCGGATTCTATGACTTCTACATACCCCTCACTTGCACCCTCTCTACTTTTTTGAGGTACATACCCCTGCATCGTTGCTTCAAACCACCTGTTCACCTGCTCTACTACATGTTTGGAACTTCGATAGTTGGTATCCATCTGTTCTATCTTGACACCATAATGTTCGGCTACTTTTTCAAACAACTCCTCTACCCCGCCGCGAAAACGGTAAAGTGACTGCTTCGTATCGCCTACATAAAAAAATGATTTAAACTCACTCTGCCCTATGCCTGAAAATATCTCATCAATCAGAGGCTGAAGCAGTAAAAATTGCAAGGTAGAGGTATCTTGAAACTCATCGAGTAGAATATGTCTGAATTTGGAATCTATCTTAAAGTACAAAAACTCCCTACTCATACTCTCATAGAGTAATCTATAGGTAAAGTAACTCAAATCATCAAAACTAAGCACCCCAGAGCGTTTGACCGAGCTAATCGTAGCATTTTTATAGTAGTCATAGATTTGAAAAAGGTTCTCTAGTACGATGGCTTCTTTGAGTGTAACCCACTGGCTTAATAGTGCTTTAAGCGTCAAAAATATTTCATCAATTTTGGGGTTTTTCTCTACATATTTTTTGTAATTGCGATGGTCTAAAAGGCTCTGTTTCTCAAATACCCCTTTAGCAAAGAGTGCTTTGGTACTCATAGGTACAAAGTTATTAATCGCTGTTTTAGATGCCCCTGCATCTACCACCAACTGATGAAGCGTGTGACGGACATTGTCTATGCGTTGTTCCAACTGACTCAAATTATCAATATCGTGAGTGATAGTGGGTAAAAGTGGGTCTGATGTATAAAAACTTTGCATTAAATCAAAGATTTTTAAAAAACGTTTATCCTCTATATTGATAGCCAGTTTTACCAAATCAGATAAAAGTCCATGGGCTTGTACCTCATCTAAAAAGTACTTCTCAAGCGCTTCATTGCCCTGCTCTTTGGTGACAAAATCAGGCTCAAGCCCGAGCTCTAGTGACGATGAACGCAATATCGAAGCAAAAAAGCTATCAAGTGTCACGATATAGCCACTCGAACCCAAGAAACGTGCCAGTACTTGAGGCTGTTTAGCAAAAAGTGCCTCTTTGCTTAATCCTGACTCTTGTGAGAGTGCCTCTAAAAAGGCTTCATTATCCCCCAAGTTTCTCAATGCACTTACCACTCTTTGGTGCATCTCTGCTGCTGCTTTTTTGGTAAAGGTGGCTGCGAGGATACTATTTGGCGATTCTCCCATAAAAAGCAGTGCTATATAACGCACTGAAAGTGCAAAAGTTTTGCCACTACCTGCTGACGCAGAGTAGGCTAAGAAGGGTTTGAAACTCATAGTGTTTTCAATGCCTCATCTAAAGAGATAGCTTTGATTTTCCCTGCTACAAATTTTTTATCATTAGTAATAATAAAATTACATTCACAAACTATTGCACACTCATATTGCAATAAATCTTCAAAGTCTAAAGGTAAAAGGTGCATGTTTACAACGTCTCTCATTTTTCAGCCATAAAGCTTTTGCTCTATTTTGGTTTTTGCATCTATTTCTCTTCATGTAGCTTCCAAAGGGTCTTGATCTGTCTCTCTATTGGCTTTTTTCTTTTCTATTTCAACCAGAGTCTCAATAGATACATTCATCGAAGCCGTGACAATAAATGATGCTAAAATAATACCTATAGGTGTTAGAGAACTTATAAACGCCGCACTGATTAACTCCATGGTGTTCATTAAATATACCATATATACAATATATCCTGTCCCTGTGATTACAAGCATCCGAACAATATATTTTGCTTTATGTATAGTCGAAATATTTTGTGTTCTAAAATAAGCGATCATTAAACCTATAAGGATCACTATAGATACAGCTACACCCGTACCACATAGATAATAACATAACACCTGTTATCCTTTTTATTTATTAAACTATATTTTACACAAAATATATCAAAAAAACCCTAGTCATATCCTGTAGCGATGAATATTGAAAAAGGTTTTGAAGTTCATGTAAAAACCTTATATAAGTAGGTCAATACACTTATAAAAAGAGTATAAACGAAGTTTACACTATAGAGCCAAACAAATAAGATAAAGAAAAACTCTTCTTTATCTTAGTCTAACTTAATGAGCGTAGTGATCTTCACACGTTCTATTTGATTTAAAAGCATTGTCTAAAATAACTTCCATATCAGTCGGCTTTTCCAAAGTAGCTATGCTTGGGCTTCTGTCAGCTTTGATCTCTTGATA
>JAYEJF010000022.1:30534-95945 GCA_034660455.1 Campylobacterota bacterium
CTTAATGAGCGTAGTGATCTTCACACGTTCTATTTGATTTAAAAGCATTGTCTAAAATAACTTCCATATCAGTCGGCTTTTCCAAAGTAGCTATGCTTGGGCTTCTGTCAGCTTTGATCTCTTGATATTTTTCCTCTGTGAACTCACCAATTCCTACTCCTTCTCCTGCGATGTCATAGTCTATTCCTGCTAAGTGTCTATCAAGTATTCCCGCTGACATATTTGCATTTACTGCTGTTAATCCAAGTCCTAATGTTACTACTGTTTTTAAAAATAAATTTTTCATTACTATATTCTCCTAATTATTTATATGTTTTAAATTATGTTTGTTTTGGTTAAATATCTATAGATATGATTGTGTTTTAAGAGAATTTAGGAGGTTTAAAGATGTTATTGAGGTAGAGTTGATTAACAGAAGGTATGAGTGACTCAAACCCTGTAAATAATTTCTTATTTTTCATAAAAAGATCTGAAACATTGCCTATTAACTTTTCATCCAATACTTGTTCTGATGTTTTGTCTTCAAACAAGGTTTCTACTTGTGTTTTTGAATTACTATCCATCAACTTAGGTGATGTATTGTCAAAAGACATAACAGTAAAAATAATAAGTAGTAGTGATAAAATGTAAAAGCTGTTTGTTTTCATGATACGGATAATAGCAGAGTTTTTATAAGATGTCAATATGATTTTCATTATTTTATTTAATATAATGATTAAGACAATTGTTTTTCAAGATTTTCGGTAATCATTATAAAGAACATTCATCTCTATGAGGATTTTTAGACAATGCCCCAACTGACACGAAATTTTAAACGCTCTTTTCGAGTATGCATCAAAGATACTCCCCTCTCCCACACATTAAAGTAAACTCACACCATTTACACTTTTGTAAATCTTCAGATTTCTTAGCGACAAAACTTTTTGTCTGTTTGAGTTCTACTGTCACTTCAAAAAGACGCTCATTTTTCTCCTCAAGTGCACTAATCTCTTCTATCTCTCCATTTTCAAAGAGTTTCACAAAAGCCAAACTAACATTTTGATATTTACCACTAAGTATCTGAGAATAGATGCTCATTTGTAAGTCATTCAGACTCTCTATGTTTTTTGTTTTTTGTGCCTCTTTAGTACTGCCGCTTTTATAATCTAACACAAGTGTAGCTGTCTCATTTTGATCTATACGATCCATGCGTCCCTTAAAACACAAACCGCCTATTTCACCTTGGAACTCTTTTTCACGTTCTACAACGTTCCAGCCACTCTTAAAATGATCTATCTGTCTCTCCACAAACCCTTTTAACTTCTCTTTCCATAAAAGTTTTTGATAGTTTGTTTTTGCATCTTCAAAAGTGAGAAGTCTATCAAGCAAAATATCTATCTGCTTTTGCATCTCTTCTTTTGTGCTATAGCTCCCATCTTCTCTATGAAGGTGATCCAATAGCGTATGTAAAAATGCCCCCTCATTAAGCTCATCTTCCTCTTTGGCTTCTATTTTTCGGATATAGCGGTAGTAATACTTACGTTTACACTCCAAAAAAGTCTTAAGCCTTGAAGCCGACCATGTGATAGAAGCCGCATCAAAATGTTCGACTATGGGGTCAAATTCAAGGTGTAATTGTGACGCTTGCGCATAGAGTAAGTCAAGCTGCACTGAAGCCCGCTCTGCATTTTTTAACCCTAATTCATAGAGAAATTTTGAAGGGAGTTTATTGTCAGCAGTGCTGTAGAGTATAACAGAGGATTTAGCCTGTTCTAATAAACGTTTATAATACTGCTTTTGCAGCGCTTCTCTATCCTGTTTAGTGGGCAAGTTTGCAAAAGCACGTACTTGTGAATTGAGAAACTGGTCTTTACTTGAAGTAGCAGGTACTACCCCTTCGTTAAAATCTACAATCACCACTGCCTCAAAATGTACTCCTCTGGTCTCTAATACACCCATTACAGTCACTTTCCCCCCACGAACATCATCCATTGTCACCGTAGAGAGAGACTTAAGCCACAAAAAGAGCCACTCTTTTAGCGTGAGTTCTTCCCTTTCAAGCACTTTCGTAAAGTGTAGATACTTCTCATAAACACGTTCATTAAAATTCTCTTTTTTCTCCACTTGTGCCAATGGACTCTCATGCAGTCCAAATGCCTCTATGACAGAGAAAAAAGCATCTACTTTTATTTTTTTACTTGATGTAATTTTATCTACCGTTTCCATGTTGAAGCCATAACGCTCCAACAGCTTCTTACTCTGTATGTCATAGCTTTGCCAATACCTATAAAGTGCATCTAACGATTTATAGATGCGCCCCTTGCTATAGTCATATCCCATCGCAAAGTTTAAATTGTGATGTGTATTAAACAACATAAAGTGCTCTTTAAAACTTTCATCTGGCAGTATGAGGACTATTGCTTCAGGTGCTATGCCCGAACGAACCATCTGTTCAATCTCCCTAAAAACTACGGCAACCTGCTCTTCTCTCTCTTCCACCGTATAGACTTTGACACCCATCGTATCCTCATTGCTCTGCATACTTTGCACCTGTTTGGTGCTTAATGAGAATGTAAGATGCTTATTGTTCAGCAGTTTAATACCAAGTGCTTCAAAACGCTCTTGCATTTTTAAATTAAACATACTTGTACTATAGTGTACTGTCAGCGGTACATAGGTCGCTATCTCTTCTAAAAGCTTCAACTCAAAATGGCTTAAATACCCCTCTAGATGTACCTCTATTTGCCTATAAGTTTTTACAAATCCGACATTCACTGTGTAACTCTCAGGGATAAATGCTTTATCTGTCAAACCTCGACTCTCAAGTAAGCTACGATAATTCTCCAATAATTGCTCCAATATTTCAAGATGCAGGGAGAACTCGGCATAGGCATCTGCTTGGGATAAGATTTCAAAACCTACATTTTCACCTGCCAACTCTTCAAAAAACTTAAACAGTGCCTCACTTTTAGTAAAAAACCGTACCAAAGAGCGGTCGAGATTCAAATTCTCAAATGCATCAAAAGCGGCTGCTTCACGCAAAAGCAAAATACGTTGTAAAGGGTCTATTAATATACGATTTTCAAGTAGTATCGCACGCTGTTCAAACTCATCCATACGCATGAGTGTAGGGAGAAATCCCTCTTGTTGTTTATGCTCTTCACTGACGCTTCTTAGTGCTCTTGAAGTCGGATAGATATGTAATTCGTTCATGCATGAAGTATAGCATAGTTGACATCTATCATAGATGTCAAATAGACCTTTAGATATAATGCATGGTATAAGTTTTTACCATATTTAAGGACAGTTATGCAAAACGTAGTCAACTCTGAACTGATACAAAAATACAACATCCCCGGACCCCGTTATACTTCATACCCCACTGTACCATTTTGGGACAAAGAAGGCATTAAGCAGGGGGATTGGGAAGAGAGTGTTAAACACGCCTTCAATGAAAGTAACTCCAAAGAGGGAATCTCACTCTATATCCACATGCCCTACTGTGAGAGTCTTTGCACCTTTTGTGCTTGTCACAAACATATCACCAAACAACACTCCGTTGAAGATGCATATATAGATACACTTTTAAAAGAGTGGCAACTCTATGTCGATTTACTGGATGAAAAACCAGAAATTGCTGAGATACACTTAGGTGGGGGTACCCCCACTTTCTTCTCTGTTCAAAATTTACAACGTCTCATCAACGGTATCTTTCTTCTGGCTACAAAACATAAAACCTTTGATTTCTCTTTTGAAGCACACCCGAATGAAACGAGCAAAGAGCAGATGCAGACACTCTTTGATTTAGGATTTGACAGAACCTCTTTTGGTATTCAAGACTATGACGCGAAAGTACAAAGAGCCATCAACCGTTTACAAAGCTATGAAACGGTACAGAAAATCAACACTCTCAGTAGAGAGATCGGATACAACTCTATTTCTCACGACATCATCTTTGGTCTACCTCACCAAACGATGCAAAGTATAGAAGACACCATTGCAAAAACCGTCGCACTAAGACCCGATCGCATTGCCTACTACTCTTATGCACATGTGCCATGGATAAAGGGTGTGGGACAGAGAGGATTTGATGAAAATGACTTACCCAAAGATGAAGAGAAGCGCGCACTCTATGAACTAGGTAAAAAACTTTTCTATGAAGCAGGCTATGAAGAGATAGGCATGGATCACTTTGCACTGCCAAGCGATAAACTCAATATCGCGATGAAAGAGAATACGCTACACAGAAACTTTATGGGATATACAGCAGATAAAACAAAACTCATGATAGGTCTAGGAATGTCATCTATCTCTGACTCCTGGTATGCATTTGCACAGAATGAAAAGCGTGTAGAGGAGTATATCAATCGTGTCAATGGAGGTACACTTCCTATCTTTAGAGGACACCTACTGAGTGATGAAGATTTAGTCGTACGTCAGCACATTTTAAACCTCATGTGCCACCTTGAAACTTCATGGGAAAAAGATGAGATGAAACTTAATGCCATGGATGATATACTAGAACGTCTTGATGAGATGAAAAAAGATGGGCTTATAGAAGTATATAGCAACAAACTTGTCGTAAAAGAATCTGCACGTATGTTTGTAAGAAATGTCTGTATGGCATTTGATTTAAGGCTGGCGAAGAACCAACCTGAAGGTAAGATATTTTCGATGACGATTTAAATAAAGGGGTTAAGGCTTAAGGTATGCAGGAATTTCACTGTATCCTACTGCATCCCCTATAATTGCTCTAAACTGCAAGGTATATCTTCCCGCTTCACTGATCTCTAAATCCTCTGTCGCATAAGTCCCATTTGAAAAATCAACACGCTCTATAAAAATGTCATTTCTTCTCGAATGGGGTTGGGTAAGCAAAAAACTCACTTTGGCATCACTTACAACACTGCCATCTTTGTTTCTCACAAGATAAGAGAATTTATTTTTCCCCAAACTCAGTTTTACAGGATTGGGCTGAGGACGGTTACTGTTGACATTATCCGTCATCACCATCGTCTCTATCCCCTCTATCTCTATCGTATATGCTTTATCAAATGCCTTTTTACGCTCTATGATATCATTAATCGTAATATCTGCCATTTGATACTTTAACATATACTGGTTAGACTCTTGTACCGGTAAAGAGGAGGCTGATTTGACTGTCCAATAACTCAATGTAAGCCCTACTGCCAAGAATCCCAATATCATATGTGGCCAATAGGTTTTTTTATGCTTCTTTTCCACGTCTTATCCTTATCCAAAATTTTCTAAATACAAAAATCCAAAGTAGTACTGCAATACCTGCATATACCAATATTCTCAATATCGTCACCATCGTACCCATCTCATCGGGAATTGTTGTTTCTAATTGTACCCCTTTTGATGATGCAATATCATCAGCAAGAACAGAATAGGCTTGAAGTATCCCTATATTGAACTTGTCCTCATCGGTATTGCTATCTTTGATACTTACGATATTGATACCTGCATCCCGTACATCATCATAATTGTACATTGCTTTGACACTTTGTGAAGAGGGGATAATACCCACTCTTCCACGTGCTCCGGATTTTTTTGTTATCGTTGCATAGGGAGCAAAGATAAACAATACATACGGCTTACTTAACTTTGCCTCATACTGCTTACTATATTCTACTAAATTATATCTCTCAGGAAAGTGTTCATTTGTTGCAATCACATATGCATTGACACCTGTTTTTTTTTGAAGTTCTTCACCCATATCATCAATGAGTTGTACCGCTTCTATTTTTAAAAGGTCGTTTCTGAGGAGTTGTGTAGCATTTAGCAGTAAAGGAAGCATCCATAAAGCAAGTGTGGCAAGGAGACTTGCCCCTACTTTTGCTTTATTCATATTAACCTACGTATAATAGGTTGGTACTACCCGTAAATGACAAATAGAGTGCTGCAACTGCAGCAAATGCCAAACACGCGAAAAGTATTTTATCCATATATTTAATCATTATTTATCCTTTTTTGGTTCTTGAAATGAATAGTTCCAGTTCTCTACTGAATTCATTTTAAGATTATTGACATCTCTAATCGGTGCAGGATCATAAGGTTTTTTAGCAGAATTCTGCTGTGCAATAATAGCCTGTGACATTAAAACTGCCCAAACGAATAATAGTCCGACAATAGAGATTAAAACCCCAAATATACCATGAAATCCAAATACTGATCTTTTTGTATTTTCTGCCATCTTACTCTCCTTAGTTCGACAATGACTGAATATAGACAGTCAATGCTTTTTCTTGTACAGGTGTAATCAATGTTTTAAAGGAAGGCATTTTACCAATCATTCCTTTTTTACCATGCTGCAATGTATGATTTACCAATGTAGCATCATATGCTGCAAGATTTGGTGACATACCGCCATTACCCTGACCGTCAGCACCGTGACATCCACTACACGATCCAAGGAATGATGCAGGTTGTTCACCTTTCATACCACTGGCAACATATTCGGCAATCTCTTCCGCTTGTGCACCTTGTGCCGTAGCCGGAGGCATCATGCCCAATTGATATCCTAACTGATCTTGACCATTGTTAATGACATCCAAAACTTGCTCTTTCGTAAATCTTGAAGTAAAGTCTTGTGCTTTACCGGAAAGTCCATCACCCGTAGTACCGTGACACTGTGCACACTGAACCAGATAGATAGACTCACCCATCTCTAACAGTGTCGCTGCATCAGCATCTTTATGAATGGATTCAAATTTAGCATTATAGGCTAAAACCTCTTCATTATACTCACCAATTTGACTGTAAGCATTTACGGGGTACCCAAACAAACCATACCACATTGACCATACAAATACCGCTAAAAAGGTATAGGCCCAACCAGATGGAAGTTCATTTTTATATTCACCGATACCATCCCAGTTCTCATCTGCAAGCTCTCCGCTTGCTGTGTCTGTCTTCATTTGGTTAATATATTTAACCGCAACTGCCGCTGTAATTGTTGCAATTGCAACAGCACCCCCCATTGTTATCGCATTCACTGAATCCGCAAAGATATCAATATCAAGACTCATTACAACAGCAATCGTTGCTACTATTAATATAGCTGCAAATGCCAATGCTTTGATCATTAATGCATTCATTTATTCTCCTCCTTGTATTCTCTTTCTGACGCGGGTTTATCTTCAACAGGCGTACTTGTGACCTCATCATCAAGTGCGATATTCCCGTATTTCTCATAATCTCGCTCACCTTTTTTTTCAGATCTATACAGATGTATGATATACCAATACAACATAATCACCAAGAATACGGTCATAACAAAACTCGCATACCCTTGTAAATTTCTAAGATCCATATCCATCTTATACTACTACTTTAAACTGTTAAGATATGCAATCAGTGCTACAATTTCCGGTACTTGACCATTTGCAACAGCTTCTTTAACATCTTTATTTTTCATATCCGCAGCAATAGCTGCTGCATCTGCAAGTACTTTTGGTCTATGTGCTTCCCACGCTTCTCTGGTTCTTTTAAATTCAGGACCATAAGGTGTATGAAAGACATTTTTAACCGTTACTGCTTCAGCATACGCTGTTTCAATATCTGCCAAGTTTGTAAACTGATGTTTGTATGCTGGCATAATTGAACCAGGTACAACAGATAAAGGATCTAGCATATGATTTTCATGCCAATCCGTTGTTCTGTAATTACCGATACGGTGAAGATCTGGACCTGTTCTTTTAGAACCCCAAAGGAATGGTCTGTCATACGCATATTCACCTGAAAGTGAATAATCACCGTAACGATCCGTCTCAGATTTAAATGGACGGATCATTTGAGAGTGACATGACATACAGTTGTCTTTGATATAGACATTTTTACCCGCAAGTTCAAGAACCGTACGGGGTTTCATATCAGCTAAAGGTTGACTGGCCTTAGCAAAGTTTGGAACAATCTCAATCAGTCCTGCAAAAGAGATAACAATCGCAACCGCTGATGCAAAAAAGAATGGGTTTTTTTCTAACCAATGAAAAAACATAATAAACTACCTCCCTTATGCCATAGGTGATCTAAACTGTGGCTCTTCAGATAATTCTCTACCTGCAGTCATAGTTTTATAAATATTATAAGCGAACATCACGAAACCTGTAAGGTACATAACACCGGCAAGCGCTCTAATCGTATAATAAGGGTGAAGTACCGTAACCGTATCAATAAAGCTATACATTAAGTTACCGTACTCATCTACCGCTCTCCACATCATACCTTGTGTAATACCTGCAATCCACATGGATGTAAAGTAGAGAACAACGGCTGTTGTTTGGAGCCAGAATTGCCACTCCATAAGTTTTTTAGAGTAGATCTCTCTTTTAAACATACGTGGTGCCATGTGGAATATCGCTGCCATTGTCATAAATACAACCCAACCGAGTACACCGTCATGAACATGTCCAGGAATCCAATCTGTAAAGTGTGCAATTGCATTAACCGATCTAATTGCTTGAATAGGACCTTCAATCGTTGATAACATATAGAACGTTGATGCAAGTACCATAAATTTAATCAATGGATTTTCTGTGAGCTGATTCCACTCACCTTTCATGGTAAGAAGCATGTTAATCGCTGAACCCCATGATGGCAAGATAAGTACAACAGAGAATGCAGAACCCATTGTTTGCATCCAGTCAGGCACTGTTGACCATAATAGGTGGTGTGAACCCGCCCAAAGATAAACAAACATTAATCCCCAAAATGAGAGCAATGAGAGTTTATATGAATAGATTGCCTGTCCTGACTCTTTTGGTAGGAAGTAATAGATCATACCGACAATCGGCACAGTAAATCCAAATGCAACCGCATTATGACCATACCACCACTGTACAAGTGCATCATTGGTTCCCGAATACATAGAGACAGAGTGAAGCATATTTCCAAGCCCCTCTGTTGCAAAGTATGTCGGTACCGCCATATTGTTAAATAGATAAAGCATAGCAATACCAAGGAAACATGCTAAATAGTACCATACGGAAATATAGAGTGCCTTTTCTCTTCGAATACCGATAAGCCCCATCATACCAACACCCCAAAGTACCCATACAAGTACAACAACGATATCAAAAGGCCATTCATACTGCGCATACTCTTTTGACGAAGATACACCAAAAAGTAAAGATACCGTAGCTAATAGTGCCCCGATAAAATAGATCCAAAACTGAAGATTTCCGACAACCATCAAAAACTTAGATTCAGCCATAGAAACTTTCAATACCCTTTGTCCTAAATAAAACCAGGTTGCAAAGATTCCAGAAACGGTAAATCCGAATACTACTGTATTTGTGTGTATCGGTCTGAGTCTAGAAAATGTACCATACTCTCCGAGTAAATAGTTTAATTCAGGAAATGCCATTTGTGCGGCGATTAATGTACCGACTAACATACCTAAAAATCCAAACAAAATAGTTAAAAAAGTAAACTTTTTTGCCAATGAATAATCATATTCCAATGCTGCGTTTGATTGCATGCATACCCCCTTATGTGAATTCTATGTTGTAAAATTACAACATTCAATAATAATTATAAGATTTTTTGCAAGTCAAAAGCTTAATCTATCATAAGGATTTATAGTTTTGATGAAAAAGAGGTTAAATGGTGATTATACGGGTACGTAAGGGCATCAAATAGGAGGTAATGCCTCCCATTTTTTGTATCAATTATTTTGATTTTATTAAGACAATATCTCTCTTAATTATAGCGTTTTTATCTACTCCTTGCACTGTTCATTGCTTCAATTAAATCAGCATTCTCCTCTTTCATCCGTATAAATGCATTTTGCAAAAATAGATATATCTCCTCATAATCGGCACTATCTGCAACTGCACTACTGTAATAATTAAAAAAATCCTTATAGGGTGTTGCGCCTGATGAGAGTATAAGTTTTATGTCTATTCCAGGGAAATAGTGATCCCAAGACGGTTTGATCTCTCTCAATACTTTGTTATTGTTAATAAAAGTCAGTGCAATGATCATAATCATCACCATTGATAAAAAAACCACATAAAAGATAATGGCCTGCGCAATACCCAGCATAGGAAAAACAACAGGATTGAAAATACCAATATAAAGCAGTATCGGAAGAGAGATAAAAAATGCAATTACCCACCTGCTCCCAATCCCATCTATCGGTGTTTGATCAAATATCAATCTTTTTTTTGCCTTTCCTCCCTTAATTTTACTCAAAGTATCAAGAATAGTTTTTAGTGAATAATTGTTTTCTTCCATAAGGAAATCCTTTTATAAATATTAAAAGTATTATAGGAAGTCAAACCAAAGCATAAGCTTTGGCTTAAGAGATGTGGTGTTTAATGTACTCATCCACGCTTAGGAAAACAATAATAGCCAAAAATGCTACATTAATCTTCCAAAACACTGCACGTGCATTTGTAAGTTCAAAGCCTTCACGCAGAAGTTCTAGAGAAGAGACAAATGCCCACCCTCCGATAAGCATACTTAAAACAACTGTTGCTATATAAGGGTCAAACACGGAGACGAGGAAAATACCTGCTTGTATCGTAAAAATCAACCATACAAAAGTCAATCTCTGTAAGCTTGCCTGTCCGAATAATCGCATTGCAGTAGGATAGCCTCCATCCTTATAATCCCCATGAAACAACATAACAAGTAACCAAAAATGCGGTACCTGCCAAATAAAAAAGTAAAGTGCCAGAGCAATAAACTCTAACTCCATCAAAGAGTGTCCAGCAACCAACCAACCGATTGCAGGAGGTATAACTCCTAAAATAGCACCGGGAACAACGGCTAA
Organism: Campylobacterota bacterium; assembly: GCA_034660455.1. Taxonomy (GTDB): domain Bacteria; phylum Campylobacterota; class Campylobacteria; order Campylobacterales; family Sulfurovaceae; genus Sulfurovum. Next base: position 41,315 of record JAYEJF010000022.1, read on the forward strand.
AGCAGACTTCTTTTTTAAAGGTGTGTACATTGCGTTGTACCAAATAAAAGCAAACATAAAAATATTTACACCTGTTAATCCCAAGAGAGAATAGATTGAGAACAAAGAGAGTGCAATTAAAATAAATGCAAGAATAATACCGGTTGAAGGGGTCATCCTCCCCGAAGCGATAGGACGATTTTTGGTTCTTTCCATTTTGGCATCGGATTTGTACTCCTGTACTTGATTCAGTGTCGAGACACCCATCGCTACAAGCAATACTGAAAAGGTTGCCATCAGCATGTCAAGCCCTACATCTCCCTTTGCCATAATATAGGCAAAGAGTGCAGATAAACTTACTGCAAAAGAGAGGACAAATTTAGTAACAGAAAAAAAATCTTTTATCATTTTGTAACGTTATCGAGATATTCAGCAATAGTTGAAATTTCTTCTTCTGTCATATGAGGGTATGCTGGCATTCTACCGATTGTACCTTCTTTACCATGTTTAAATACCTGGCTCAAAAGTGTGGCATCATATCCTACAAGATTTGGAGACATTCCACCCATCCCTTTTCCATCTTCACCATGACATGATGAACATGCAGCAAATGATGCAGGTTTTTCACCTTTCATACCGGCAGCTACATAGACTGCGATTTCTTCAGCATCTTTTCCTGAAGCCAATCCAGCAGGCATTGCTCCCATAGGATACCCCAGTTTCTCTTGACCATTCTTAATAACATCCAATACTTGCTCTTTGCTGAATCTATTTTTCAAAGAAGGACCAATAAGTCTAACATCTTTTTCGATTGCATGACACTGTTTACATCCATTATCTCTAAGTAGCGCATCACCTGTTTTGGCAAAATTACCTTTTGGAGTCTCTTCAGTACTATTGAACCAAGCTTCATACGCATCTTTTTCCATAACAACAATTCTTGAATACATATAGGAGTGATGTGTACCACAATACTCAGCACACTCTACTTCATACTCACCTACAGTATCAGAATTAAACCACTGTTTTGTTGTACGTCCTGGCACAACATCCTCTTTCATACGGAAAGCAGGAACAAACCATGAGTGAATGACATCATCAAGTGGTGCTGTCATCTCTAGGATGATATTTGTATTTACAGGTACGTACAATGCAGAAATTCCCATCGTACCTTTTTCTCTATCGAATACACCACCAATCTTGTGTACATGACCACTTTTATTGGCAGGATATTCATATTTCCACTTCCATTTAGAACCCTCAACTTTAACAACAATACTTTCGCTCTCAGCTGGCATTGTTCTTAGTGCTTTCATTGAAGAATAACCATAGTAAAAAAGTACCATTAAAAGTGCAGTTGGAATCAGTGTCCATGCAATTTCAAGAGCTGTGTTGTGTGTGACATTTTCAATATCTTCATTCTTGACATTGCTTTCTCTATATTTCCAAGCAAAATAAATCATTGGAACAATAACAGAGAGTCCTAGTACCACTGAAATCCAGAAATTTATCCAAAATGCTTGGTCTACGTCAGCAGCAAATGTTGCTGCCCTAACGTCAAATCCTTGTAAACTATTACTCATGTTTACTCCCCTTAGTGTGTTGTGTGTGCTTCTGCACCGGATGCTGTAGCTGTAATATGACTCTCAGCTCCAAATTGGAAATTGGCTACGTCAACGCCAATAACGATAATAAAGAATATAAATACCAATGCCATAGAGAACATTGCCATTACCCCAATGAGTTTTTCACCCTTTAAGTGCATATAGTACATTACAATCAACCAAGCCTTAATCACGGCAATAAGCATTTGTGCAGTAAATGTTCCTGCATGAAAAATATAAGGCTGCACAAATGTAAGTGCGGTTAAAACCAATAATGCAATAAGTACTTTAATATAAACTTTTTTCTCTTCTTGATAATTTACTGTTGAATTAGTGCCCATGTGCTACTCCTCCTGCAATGTCGCCACCGCCAATCATATAATAATATGGGAATACAAAAACCCAAATAAGGTGTACGATATCCCAATACAATGCAATATTCCAATATAAAATATGGTGATCGGGTGTTACTTTACCCGCATTAATACGCATAAGCAACCATATCATAATCCCTATACCGATCATGATGTGAAAACCATGTAAGCCAGTCATTGTAAAGTAGAGTCCAAAAAAGAGTATTTTACCAAATGGCATAGAGTGTTCATTCCCCGGTTGCATTGCGTCAAGCCCAAGGAAAATACCATGATTGTATTCTGCCGTCCACTCTACTGCTTTGATTCCCAAAAATATCAATGCAAGAAGAATTGTTGCCCAAATCATCAATTTTGCACCTTTAACATCACCTGCTCTCATTTTAAGCAATCCAAGCCCCATTGTAAGTGCAGATACTAAGAGTACTACAGTATTGGTACCGCCCAATAAACGGTTTAATGAGGCAGATGCCTCAATAAACTCTTGCGGGTGCAAGGTATTATAATATGCTAAAGATAGAAACATCGCTCCAAACATCATGACTTCTGTAAACATAAAGAGCCAAAAGCCTAATTTCCCACCGTAAAAATCATCTTGCCAACCTTGTACAGGATGCTCATTCCCTTCGCGGTCAACCGCGATTTCTGGTACATATTCATGTGACATTAATCTATCCTTCTCATTGTTTCATAATCAAATTTTACTACCGGTTCACCATGGTGATACTCATATGGATCAAAATCTACATATGGTACTTTAGAGTGATTCTCTAATGGTGGCGGTGATGAAGGTAAGTGCCATTCAAGCGTTGTTGCACCCCATGGATTAGGGCCTACTTTTTCACCACTTTTCCACCCTTTTATTAAAACAACAAACATATACACAAGCCCTGCAATAAAGATAACTGCACCAAAAAATGAAACTTGATGATAGATTGTAAACTCAGGCAAGTAGTCAAAATAACGTCTTGGCATACCTAGGTACCCAGCAATGAACATTGGGAACCATAAGAGGTTAAACCCGACAAAGTTCAAGTAGAACGCGATTTTAGCTTTTTTCTCATCATACATTCTTCCTGTCACCAAAGGGAACCAGTAGTGCATACCTGCAAAAAGCAAGAAGACAACCCCACCAAGCATCGCATAGTGAAAGTGTGCAACGGTATAGTATGTATCTTGAAGGTGAATATCTACACCGATCATTGCAATCGTTACACCTGTTAGCCCCCCTATTGTAAATGTGATAATCGTTCCAAGTGCCCACAACATAGGTGTTGAGAGAACAATCTTACCTTTATACATTGTTGCAATCCAGTCATAGAATTTAATACCAGTCGGTATTGCAACAAAGAATGTCAAGAATGAAAAGATTGTTTTAGCGATATCTGCCATACCTGATGTATAGAGGTGGTGACCCCATACCAGATAACCGATACCTGCAATCGATGCAGATGAAAGTGCAATCGTTCTATATCCGAATATCTCTCTTCTTGAGAATGCAGGAATAATTTCAGACATAATACCAAATGCAGGAAGAATCATAAGATAAACCGCCGGGTGTGAATAGATCCAAAAGAGGTGTTCAAATAATACCGGATCCCCACCTTTTGCAGGATCAAAGATACCAATACCGAAATACTTTTCCATGATTGCAAGAATAAGGGTAATACCTACAACAGGCGTTGCAAGAAGTTGAATCCACGCTGTTGCATAGATACCCCATACAAAGAGTGGCATTTTAAAGAATGTCATCCCAGGTGCTCTAAGTCTGTGAATCGTTACAAGGAAGTTAAGCCCTGTAAGAATTGATGCCATACCAAGAACAAATGCTGCAACAAGTGTAAAGATAACATTTGTACCCGTTGTTAATGAGTATGGAGCATAGAAAGTCCAACCTGTATCTGCAAATCCATCTCCTACCCATAGTGATGAAACAGCGATAAGACATCCTATGATGTATAACCAAAAAGTAAACCAGTTCAGTCTAGGGAAAGATACATCTTTTGCCCCGATCATCAGTGGCATGACTATATTTCCGAATATCGCCGGAATTCCAGGAACAATAAAGAGGAAAATCATAATGACCCCGTGAAGTGTAAATGCTTGATTAAATGTATCCCCATCCATATATTGTGCACCTGGTGCAAAAAGTTCTAAACGCATTATAAATGCAGTTGAAACTGCAATAAAAAAGAAAAAGAACATCACAGCTGCATACATAATTCCAATTCTTTTATGGTCAACTGTAAGCATCCACTGCATGAATGTACTTTTTGGGTGCCCTATGGCACAGTGTGTTTCGTCGAAATAAGATTTACTCATTTAGTTGTCTCCTTTGTTTTGTTGGTTGTCATCTTCTCTTCTACTTGTTTTAATAAGATAGATAAAAAAACCAAGCATAATTAGCGTCATTACCGCACCTGCTATTTTTTCCCATTTGAATATATAGGTTTTCGCTTTTGGATCATAGGCAAAACAATAGAGCAAATTTTTTGCTATTGTCGGACCGACTCTTCCCTCACCTGCTTCCATCAATGCCATTTTGACATCAAAAGGAAGTTGTTCTATACCATTGAGGTACCGTGTCACCTTCCCTTCAGGAGATAACATAATCAAGGCTGCCGGATGCACATAATCTACAACACCTGCAGGCGAAACAGTCTTTTCAAAAGAAAAACCTACCTTATCTGCCAAGATACCCGAAGAGTTGTTTTCGCCGATGACAAAATGCCAGGCATCCGCTACATACTCTCTTTGGATAGATTTGATCATTGTATTCTTCTTTGCAGCAGCAAGTTCGTATCCTTCATCCTCTGCAAATCCTATAGTCAAAACTTTATAATCAAAGTTTTCAGCCAAATCCAAACGGCCTAACATTTTTGCCATATCGTTTAGCTGTGGTGTACATATACCTCCACACCGAAAGTAGTTCAATGAGATCATGGTTGGTTTTCCGTCCATGAGTTTTTTGAGTGTTACACTCTCACCCTTTTCGTTAATAAACGTTAGATCAAGCGGTACCATCGTTCCCAATTTCTCATTGATTCCCAATGTGGTTGCATTCACCGTAACCAATAGCATTAAAAACATCAAAAGTTTTTTCATTTACCCTCCAAATTTTCTATATTTATCAAAAATACACCTAATATTCTAGACTAGTCGCACTTAAATGGTAATAAAAAGGTATATAAGATTCATAATTTAATAGATAATTAACACTTTATTGCTAATAAAAATAAATATTTTAACTAAATATAATTTTTATTAATTTACAATGTTAAGTTTAGAATATAGTGGATATTAGAGAGGGTTATACCCCTCATAAATAGGGATTATAGCAAAGGGTTACGCTTTCCCTTTTGCACTCTGTATAGAGTGGATATATTGGTAATTTACAAGGATATTCTGCTCTTTGGGTAGTGCAGTAGAGAGCCTCTCAAGCATACTTTCAAAATCTTCAAATAGATAATTTGCCATTGACCCGGGAATCGGATTGATTTCATTGAGCAGCACTTCACCCTCAACAACAAAAAAGTCACAACGAATAATACTCCCTCTAAAAAGAGGGCCATATATTTTTTTAAAATTGTCTTGAATTTTATCTCTTAACGCTGCAGTAATATCTGCAGATAAAACCTGTGTATCTCTAGAAAAATCCATATATTTTTTTTCAAAATCCAGAAATTCTTCTTTATGCGGTTCTTCGACAATAGAGAGTTCCCAGTCAGAAGTGAAACACCCTGCTTGATTAAACTCCTTAACCCCTTCAATAAAAGGTTCCACAATGACATCCGTATCAAACTCAAAAGCAACATCGAGTGCATAATCAAGTTCTGAAGTATCTTTGACAATACTCACACCGATACTTGATCCCAAACGTACAGGTTTAATAATTACCGGATATGCCAAGCTAATCTTCCTCTCATCATTGATAGAAAGATACTCATACTCTACGGTCTTCACACCTAAGCTTTGTGCCAAAAACTTTGTATAAAGTTTATTGTATGAAAGGGCTGAGGCTTCCATACGCGGTGAGATAAAAGGAATGCCGTAAAATTCCATCATTGAGGCAATCTTTCCATCTTCTCCATCACGTCCATGAATTAAGTTCAAGACTACATCAAAATCTATAACTTTAGACCCAAAAACACCATTTATAAAAAATCCACCCTGCTTAAGTGTTAATTCTTTAGATTTTTTATATTCACCTGATGAGAAAAGTTTAGAATTGATTTTATCTGTATCTATCAAATAAAACTGTCTCTCACTACTCACAAAGATATAAGTAAGCGTAGATTTTTTTAACACTTTTTTCATCGTAATCGCGGAGACAATACTAATCTCATGTTCATAGCTTGAACCACCAAACAAGATAGCTATATTCATCTTAACTCCCTATAACATTTTGGCAAATTCGCCAAAAATATATGCACTTTCATGTGGCCCCGGACTAGCCTCTGGATGGTGCTGTACCGACATTGTAGGAGAATCATTGTATCTGAGTCCCTCTATGGTATTGTCAAAAAGATTGGTATGGGTCACTGTAGCTACTTCTGTAATATTATTTGGAACATTGTAATTATGGTTCTGTGCTGTAATCTCTACTGTTTTTGTCATGGCATTCATGACGGGGTGATTCCCTCCATGGTGTCCAAACTGAAGCTTGTATGTATCATATCCATGTGCAATAGAGAGAAGCTGGTGCCCCAAACAAATACCAAAAAGCGGTACTTTGTGTGAAATGAGCTTTTTAATCTTCTCCTGCTCCTCTTTTAAGATAAGCGGATCACCAGGACCATTTGAAAGGAATACGCCATCAGCCTCTTTATTCTCTACCTTAGCAATAATATCTTCAGCCAAAATAGAATTTGGAACAACGGTCACTTCCATTCCTGCATGGGTAAGTTCATTTAAAATATTTCTTTTAACCCCAAAATCAAGCGCGATGATCTTTTTACTTGTTTTTGGTACTTCATAGCTAAATGTATCTGTATTATAACGTGCTTCTTTATGAATATAAGAGACTTTAGTACTTACCTCTTCAATATAATTAATCTCTTCAATACGAGGAGAATCATCCAGCACTCTTTTAAGCTCCTCTACTTTATGTATCTGCGTGGAAGCTACCATCATCATGGCACCCTCTTCTCTTAACATTTTAGTGATAAAACGTGTATCAATCTCTGTGATACCCATCACACTGTTTTTCACTAATAAGGATGCAAGTGTCTCTTCAGATCTAAAATTGGAAGGACGATCTTGATATGAACGTACAATCATCCCTTTACAATGTGCACCTTTACTCTCCATATCTTGCGCATTACAGCCTACATTACCAATCTCAGGCATTGTAAATGTTACAAACTGACCCGCATAAGAGGGGTCAGTTACAATCTCTTGATACCCCGTAAGAGATGTGTTAAAAACGATCTCTCCCACAGAAGTACCCTGAGCACCAAAACTCTTTGCTTCAAGTAATAGTCCGTTTTCAAAATAGAGTGATACCTTTTGCATTATAACATTCCTCTTTTTAAAAGCTCTTCTTGATAAAATCTTTCATAAAGCAATTCATAATCCTGAGAACCGGGAATAACCTCTTTTTCCATCCCTCTGATCTTTGTATAGACAATATCATCTATCTCATCATAGGCATCAGAAAAAGCTTTAAAAGATTTAAAGATCACATTCTTCACCTGATTTTCATTCACGGTATATTCTGCAAGATAATTTTCATACAATTCATCCAAGATCAAGTGTGCGAGATCATTATATCTATCATCATAGTTCATTATAACACCGGCTTCAGGTGCCATTTTCTTTTTAATCATAAAAAAGAGTTGTCTTTCATCTGCATGCTGAAACTCTATTTCATCATAATTTTCATCAAGAATCTTTTTAACCTTTTCATCAAGTGCATGCTCTTTTGCAAGATTTTCATCTATAATCTTTTTTGCTGCTTCAACAACCGACTCTCTCCCTTTAGGCAGAGTAATAAATGGGGCATTGGCTAAATCAATTCCAATCTTTGTTGCTACATATCCTGTTTGTTGTGGTTTTAATCTCATACTATTAATTCCTTCTCAAAGTTTAAAAAAGCGACAAGTCGCGTAAGTTTGCTACGGGTAAGCAAACCTTGTGTTCATATAAGGCACCTCTAGCCTTGAGGTTTTTTGTTATCTTACAATAGTATCTTCACGCTCCGGACTTGTAGATATGATTCCCATTTTGGTTCCTATCATCTCTTCAAGTGCCAATATATATGACTTTGCTGTTTGCGGTAAGGCATCAAACTCACGCACACCTTCGGTTTTATCCCAACCTGGAAAACTTTTATATATAGGCTTTGCATCTTCAAGGTCATAAGGTACATAATGAACCTCTTTGCCCTCTACTTCATATGCGATACACACTTTGACTTCATCAAAACCGTCAAGGACATCGAGTTTCATCAGCGCTACCTGATCTACACCATTGACTCGTACGGCATGACGCATCGCCACGGCATCAAACCAGCCACATCTTCTAGGACGACCCGTTGTGGTACCAAACTCATGTCCATTTTTACGCAACTTGTCACCCTCATCTCCAAAATCTTCACTTGGGAAAGGTCCATTTCCTACTCTCGTACAGTATGCTTTGGCAATCCCCGTTACTTTTCCGATATCTTTTGGATTGATTCCCAAACCCGAACATGCTCCTGCTGTAACAGTAGTTGATGAAGTCACATACGGGTATGTACCATGATCAATATCAAGCATCGTACCTTGTGCACCCTCTAAAAGTATCTTCTTTCCCTCATCCATAATCTTCCACATCATTTGTGTTGTATCTGTAATATAAGCACCTAATACATCTCTATATCCCTGAAGTTCGTTTAACAGTTCTGCTTCTATTGGCTGATCAACACCCATTGCATCAAAAACAGGTTTATTCATTACAAAGTAGCCTACTATTTTAGCGGCCAATTTCTCAGGATCGAGCAACTCTCCGAGTCTGTGTCCCACTCTTGCAACCTTATCTCCGTATGCAGGGCCTATTCCTTTACCCGTTGTACCAATAGCCTTATCCCCTTTTAAACGCTCTTTGGCCTGATCGATAAGTGCATGATAGGGCAAAAGCACATGTGCTTTATCAGAAAGAAAGAGTCTCCCTTCCAAGTTGTCAAACTGTTCCATCTCTTTAATGAAGTCTCTAGGTGAAAGAACAACACCGTTACCTACGATGTTTTTAGCCTCAGGATTTAGAACACCCGAAGGGATCAGATGAAGTGCATACTTTTGACCCTCGATAACAATGGTATGACCTGCATTATGACCACCTGCAAAACGGCATACATAATCATGGGTCTGTGCCATATGATCAACAATCTTTCCTTTACCTTCGTCTCCCCATTGAAGACCTACAATTAAATCTGCTTTGCTCATCTACTTACCCTTATTCATTTTATTCATCATATTCGACTCATTTTACTGCTAATACACTCATCGGTATAGAGTGCAAATCCTGCTGCTTCTACACCATCTACCGTATAGATTCCACCCATTGCCAAAAGCCTATTCCCCTCAAACATTCTAAATGTCAATGAGTCATAATAACGCATCTTTGCATAGAAGAGCGGTGAAATAACAACATTATCATAATTGACCATTTGTACTGCTTCTTTGATTTTTACAAGTTCTACCCTGACATCTTCTGGGAATGCGCTTATCTCATCAAGATGATTCACGGAATTGACCCGAACTAACTGTTCTATCCAAGGTAAATCTGTACGCATAACCTCTTCGATATGCATCGATTTCAATACTTCTAGAGATACCCCGTATTTTTCATTTAGAAGATGTGGTATGCGGATATTTGCTATTTGCATGACCGGTTTAGCCTCTATCTCACCTAACAGCATGGTTGCAGTTTTAGCAATCTCTTCAAAACTTCCATCAATAACCTCAGCACCAATCTGATACTGTTCATAGGTAGGAAAAGTAACCGTAGGTTGGATATAAAACCATTTTTTAGACTCTGTACTCCGTCCCAATCTTTTGGTAACGATACGTACAACGTCCGCAGTAGAGTCTGCTCTGAGTGTAACTTCATGGTTTTCTGCATCATTGAGTCTTACCAATGGCTTTTTATCTTCAAATGCATCATGCTGATGATAGGAGAACAGGGGAGTAACAATCTCCTCAAAACCAAAATTTTCCAGCATCTCAGCTGATACAAACTCTATCTCTCTTTTTACTTTAGCCGATTCACCAAAATAAAGTTTTGATCCACTAGGGATTTCATGTTCAAATATCATTACTTTTCTTCTTTTTTTGAGGTTTGGTTTACAATCGATTTAAAATATACTTCATTAAAAACACGAGATGCAGTACCGTCAAATGTCCTGCGTCCCAACGTGGCAAGTGCAAGCTCAACAGCATTCACCGCAGCAACCATCTCATAAGGAGCAATGAGCCCCATCTGATTAATACGGAATATTTTTCCTTTTAAATGATCCTGCCCGCCTGCTACATTGACTTTAAACTCTGTTTTAAGCAAATTACGTATCTCTGTCGCATTTTCATCATCGATAGTGGTCATTGAAGGTGCCGGGCTCTTTGGATAAATATGTAACCCCAAGGCTTCCAAGGCTTTTCCCGTTGCCTCTGCTCTCAACTTTGTATCTGCATAAAGTTTTTCTAACCCCCCATAGCTTTCAATCTCTTCTAAAATAGCACGTGTACCAATCACTAGAGTGGTAGGTGCTGTCCATGCGGTGGTATTTTGACGCTGTTTTTTAATTTCGGTAGCGAGGTTAAAGTAATACCCTTTACCCTCTCCTATCTTCTCTATAGCATCATTTGAAAGCCCTAAAATTGCCAACCCAGGAGGTAACATCAATGCCTTTTGACTCCCTGCAATAAGACAATCAATATGGCACACATCAATAGGCTCAACACCTACAGCCGTAATCCCATCGGCAATAATCATAATCTCAGGATTCATCTCTTTTACCGCTTTAGCTATTGCTTCAACAGGATGACGAAGTCCCCCTGCTGATTCTGAAATCTGTATGGCAATCGCATCAATAGAGGGATTGTTTTTTACAGCTTCTACAACCTCTTCAACACAAGCCGGTGTATTCCACTCATGTTCAATTTCTACATTTTGAAGTCCTGATGCAAGTGCAATTTTTCCAAAACGTTCTCCAAATTTTCCAGCATTGATTGAAAGCAGGGTCTTATGACAAAGATTGGTTACAGCCGCCTCCATCGCGCCTGTGCCTGAACTTGCAAGCATAATCACTTCATCTGTGGCAAAAAGCGAAAAAAGAAGCTCTCTTGTCTCTTTAAATATCGTTTCAAATTCTGGTGTTCTATGATGTAGCGTGGGTGTTGCCATTGCTAAACGTACAGACTCTGGTACGGGTGTAGGTCCTGGTGTAAAAAGTAACATATTGATCCTCATGATCGCCATCATGAAGACGGCATAATAGCGAGGATTATATCTAAAATGAAGTTAGAAGTTGTTTTTATCTGTATCTCTGTATGAATTTACAAGAGATCCTCTCCTGCATACCCAAGCGTATACAGGAAATTTGAGTACACCTGTTAAATGTCACACATTAAAGAGAAACTTTTTACAAACGGTCCAGCCATAGAGGGATTCTTAATCATTGCTTTAAAGTCACCTTCAACAAATTTCAATTTACCTGTTGCAAAAGCCATACCCATAGAGGTCATAGTCAGTGGTTTTGTACACCATTTATCCCAATCTTTTTGAGATGCTCTCATATCCCAATCTGCTTTTTCACCATTATAAAGTCCTGCAGACACTGCTTTTCCGTTCTCTACGACAAACACACAAAGTGGTTTCTCATCATCCTTAAATCCACAAGTAATCACTGAATTAAAATTGATCTCTGCTAATTTATCTGCAACCTCCGGTGTTGCGTTCCAAGCATCTTTCAATGCATTAATCCATTCATCTGTAAATAGTTGTGCCATTATCTTCCCTTATTGTATTCTGTGAAGAACAGTACTCTTTTGAGTTGTTTTCACTGCAAAATATTATACTCTTATTTTTCTCTCATCTAAATAAAACCATATTACTTTTTTTCATATAAAAACATTGTTTCTTTATTAAGAAAAAGTAATAGTTTGCTGTCCTATCTCTTTATAGCGTCCATAATAGTGTTCAACAAAAGATTTTATCTTTTTGTTTTGCGGAAGATAAACCCCACTCTCTTTTGTTGCATAGTCACTCAGATAAAGATTGGCATCCTCTTTTTTCAAGTAACTTTCCGCCAATTTCTTATAGGCAGCCTGGTATGCTTTTTTCATAGCGTCATACTTTGAATAGTCAATCTGTATCTGATTATCATACACAATAATCCCCGAAGCGAATAAAATATCTAAATGTATCAAACCTTCACAGTAATAAGGCAACACTTCACCTACTTCCCGCCATGCCATCAGAGCGACTGCACGGGCAACCACATCATTTACCACATGTTCTTTAAGTTCATCCCGTTCATTATGAAAAAAAGCCATAAGACCTCCGGTAGTGGCCTTAAACTCTTCAATGTTTTTAAACTGACCCGACACATTCATCTTAGACTCCGTATCCGAGTCTATCCATAATATATGTCCGTACTCATGTCCGATGGTCGAGATATCATAAATTTCATGCCATAATTTAGGATTGCTCTCTATAAGTGCTCTTTGTGCTTTTACAAATGCTTCACCCATTATCTCCACTGAGAGTTTCATCATAGGCTTTGACTTTTTTGACTCCATGACAAAATCTGCATAGGCAAATATCTTCTTTCCAAGCTCAGCAGAGACTGCCTCGTCATTGGGTACAACTTGTGCGGAAAAGAGTCCATTAAACTCTGCTGCATAGTAGAGTATAGGCTGCCCGATATAGAGCTGCGTCTCATCGACCTGCGTCAAATTTTTAACCATAATCTTTTGTGCATCATCTCCGAAACTTACTGCCATATCCGATGCAAAGTTTTTAATATTCTCTTTGGTCGGGGATCCCTCTTGTAATTTTGGGTTCACAATACGCAGATCCCACTCTAAAGCAACCGCTTTTCTATAGTGGTCTTCATAATACTCTAAAGGATGTCCTACTTGCAGTGGTGCTTTAACATCCATCCACTTTCTATCAACCTCAGCCCATTTAGCTATCAGTTCATCCGGAACCGTATGTGCAAAAGCCTCTTCAATGGCTTTAAAATAGGCTATCCACTCCTTTTTTTGATCAAAAACATAATCCTCTTCTATTTCTAATCGCCCAATAAGTTGCATGAGTGCCGAATTTACACCTTTTACATGCTGGGGGAATGCCTCAGCATATGCGATACTTTTATACCCTGTATCCTCTTTTTTAAGTACAGAGTAACATCTATCTCCCACACAGCCACTCTCATCTTTATCAAGTAGAGACTCACCTTGTAGCATTTCAAAGACTTTCGCATCATCACCGTTGAACATACTACTCAATTCAAGATTGACAGAATGCATAATATGACGTGTCCAGTCACTCTGCCACTGTGTCATATACTGTCCTACATAATGTACCCCATAAATAAGAGAACGATAAAAAGGTGTGAGCAGCTGCTCTTGCTCTATCCACTGTATGAGCGATTCATGACGTTGTGTATGAAAATCATGTACAAAACCATAAGCAACCTCTTTTTTCTTCTGTATCTTCTTCTCATCAAAGCCATTTTTTTGCATCACCTGTTCTAGCGCATCCTCACGCAAAGAGACCAAACGTGTAAGTCCAGCCATGTAGCCTTCATCATCTCTTGGAACATTGAGCATGGTTAAAAAAAACTTTATGAGTTTCTCTGCTTTTTCATGTCCCTTCTCTTTATCCAAAAGGTCGTAGTAAGCGTTTAATTCTGCCTGTCTTGTCTCCAACTCATCATAGATTGTTTGCAAGTCTTTCATAAATTCTTGTTGTGTCATTGTACGCTCTTTTATTTTCTTTGTAACATTTTAATAATTGGCTTTGCCAATGCTAATGCCTTTGAACGATGTGAGATTCCAGCCTTCACATCATCTTCTAGCTCGCCTAGGGTCAATGCATACCCCTTAGGGATAAAAATAGGGTCATACCCAAATCCTTTCTCTCCCCTAAGCTCAGTAATAACATCCCCATGCATCCATCCGTGTACCACATACTCTCCATATCTAGAGACTATGGCAATAGCAGCAGTATAGTATGCTGTTGCAGAAGTAAAACCTTTCTTTTCTATCTCTTCTACAAGTTTGTGAAGGTTGTCTCTATCGGTAGCATCCACTCCCCCAAAACGTGCTGAGTAGATACCGGGTGCACCCTCTAGCAGAGGCAGAGAGATACCGGAGTCATCAGCAATGACCAAGTAATCCTCAGAAGGATTCTTTGCACCCAGCTTCTCGTAGATCGTACGTGCTTTTATCAGTGCATTTGCAGCAAAAGTATCACCATCTTCAACAATCTCAAAGGTGCCAAGAAGTTCTGAAAAAGGCGTGACTTCATCTTTACACATTTGTTTAAATTCTCGCAATTTTCCTTTATTTCCAGTTGCTAAAACCAATTTCATCCGTACTTAACCTTCTTTACATATAATGATTAAAATTCTACCCTATTGGAGATATACCCATGATTAAACAAACCATGCCCTTGAACTTTATTATTGCACTACGATTCTTTGGTCTATTTATCGTACTGCCTATACTCTCGGTCTATGCCTTGCAGATGGACGGTGCTACTGAATTCTTGGCAGGGTTAGCTGTAGGTGGTTATGCACTAACACAGGCGGTATTTCAAGTACCCTTCGGTGTTATGTCCGATAAGCTGGGTCGTAAACCCGTACTCTTTTTTGGTTTAACGATTTTCATTATAGGTTCTGTCATTGCTGCATTGTCCGACAATATCTATATGCTCATTCTCGGACGTTTTTTACAAGGGGCTGGAGCTATCGGTTCAGTTGTCTCTGCCATGATTGCGGATCTTGTAAAAGAGGAAGAGCGTCCGCATGCCATGGCTATTATGGGAGGGACAATTGCACTCTCTTTTGCTGCAGCAATGATCATCGCTCCTACGGTTGGACCGGCATGGGGATACGATAAACTCTTTTGGATTACCGCTATTCTCTCTTTGGTGGCAATGGGTGTTCTTTTTACTTCCGTACCCAAACCGCCGCACATCAAACACAGTTATGATGAAAAAGAGTCGAAATTCTTTGATGTCTTTGGTGATAAAGCTTTAGTACGTATGTATATCACTTTTCTTTTCCATTCAAGCATTATGACCATGGCATTCTTTATTATACCCGTTGTCATGACAGGTGGGCAAAATGAGAGTGGTTTTGGATGGGCACACTCCGAACTTTGGAAAGTCTATTTCCCTGCAATGATATTTGGGTTTATTGCGATGGCGCCTGCTGCGATATTTGGTGAAAAATATGGTAAAGGCAAAGAGATATTTATGATCTCCGTTGCTGTCATTTTAGTAGGGTTTTTGGCAATGGGTTTTGCTTCAACCCCTGGGGTTTTCATTATGGGTGTCGTGTTTTTCTTCATAGGATTTAATATGTTTGAACCACTTCTTCAGAGTTTTGTCGCCAAATATGCAAAAGTGCATCAAAAAGGTGCTGCACTGGGTGTTGCCAATACTTTTGCCTATACGGGTATCTTCTTGGGAGGACTCATTGCGGGTTGGCTTATGCAAAATTATGACAGAAGCATACTTGCTCTTTTTGTTGTTGTCCTCTCCGTCATTTGGTTCATTTGGGTCGCTACGATGCCAAGTCCAAATAATAGAGGAAACGTATATCTCCCGCTAGATATCTTTGATAGAGAAAGCGTGCATGCACTCACCGAACATGATGCCGTTGTAGAGAGCTATGTAAATGAGACGGAAAATATTGCAGTGGTGAAATATGACAAAGACCTCATAGATGAAGATGAAGTAAGAGGGATGTTAAGTTAATGGAAAAACCAATGCCTGACTTCATTCAAGATTTAGAGATCATACTCAGCTCTCATACCATGCTCATAGATGTTAAAAAAAGTTTACACATTCTCTTTACTAAAACACCTTATGGATGTGAGAAAGATTACCCTGTAGCCATCGTACATGAAGCCACACGCATCAAAGAAGAGAGTGCCCTGCAGTACTTCAAAGAGAACTATCTGCTTGATGAAAAGGGACTTACGTATGGCGACTATCCTCGTGCAGATCTTACCCATATCTCTCTACATACCCCAAAATACATCCAGAATGTAGGCTTCATGCTTTCTACCACCAAAGAGATGCCTGAACCCACTTTTTTTAACAAATTCAAACATGACTACTGGAAAAAGATACGCTCTGTTGAAGGCTTGGAAGCGGTTATTGAAATCTCTGCACTCAACACTAACGCAACAGAGTGCGAAACAGAAGATACCCTGCGTGCCATCATACGAAAACGTAAAGAGGTACATCAGCTTAAAAAGATAGCGTTTGTCTGGATCGCTGAGACAAAGGGTGAGAACAGCCATATAGAAACCGTCATGAAACACTACTTTGAAAATGCCACAATGATAATTAAAAATGCAGGGAAAATATTTTATGTAGGGTGGAGTATGCCCTTACAGAGCATCAATATGCGTTACTTTGTTTGTCCCCCAGAATAGTCTAAAGATAGATAAAGAATGATTTAAGTCTATTTGTATTACACTATTGTAATACAAAGGAGTTAGCTATGATTTCATTACGCTTAGAAAAAAATTTAGAAAAAGAATTAACTTTAATATCAAAGTTAAACCATCAAACAAAAACAGACACTATTAAAAAAGCCCTCAAGCATTATTTTAAAAGCCTCAAAACTACAACTCCCACAGCATATGAATTAGGAGAAGAATATTTTGGTAAATATGGTAGCACCGATGGCAATTTATCAACTACATATAAACAAAAATTAAAAGATAGAATCAATGCAAAAAACCATTATAGATAGTGGTCCACTCATAGCACTTTTTGATAAAAATGATAAGTATCATACCAAAATCTTAACATTTTTTAAACATTTCCAAGGAGAGTTTATCACAACTTGGTCTGTTATCACAGAAGTGTCTCATATGCTAGACTTTAATCTAAAGGTTCAAATAGATTTTTTAAAATGGATAGAGTTAGGTGCATTACAAATAGAAAATATAGAACAAGAGGAACTAAGCCACATTATAAAAATGATGTCTAAATACACAGATATCCCCATGGATTTAGCAGATAGCACACTTATGTATATCGCACAAAGAAACAAGATAACACACATCGTCAGCATAGACAGTGATTTTGATATTTATAGAACTTTGAAAAAACAATCTTTGTGTAATTTACTCTATGTGAATTAATTAAATTTTAAACTTTTTTAAAAAGTTTACATATTTTCAATTATATCTAATGCATTTATGACATAAATATGACATCTTTATACTATACTTTAGCATGAATGTTTTAATAATAGAAGATGATATACAACTCAATATTGCCATTAGTGAACTTTTCAAGATAAAAGGAATTGACCCCATCTCTGTAAAAGATGGTCTTAGCGCACTTGAATTCATAGACAATGGGTCATTTGATCTCTATATTATAGATATAAATATCCCTAATATTACCGGTTTAGAGCTCCTACAACACATCAGGAAAACAGATATAGACACACCTATCATCATCATTACCGCTTCTTTAGAGATAGAAAACATGATGACGGCCTTTGAAAATGGCTGCAGCGAATATGTTAAAAAACCTTTCCATGTCAAAGAACTTGATATTAGGATCAATCATTTGATCTCACTCAATACGCAAGAGACGATTCTTGTAAGAAAAGAGCTACGCTATCACTTTAATACCGAAACATTTTTTTATCAAAATAAGCCGCTTCACTTAAGACATAAAGAAAAAAGATTTTGTGCCATAGTGATGAAACATATCAACACGATTGTCCCCACAGAAACAATCTGTGACTATGTATGGGAAGGAGAGATTAAAGAGTATTACCCTCTAAGACAACTGCTTACTGACTTGAGAAAAAAACTCCCTTTTAATATAATAGAGACAAAAATACGAGAGGGGTATATGATTGAAACAAAAAACTAACCCTTATCAGATATACAAAAAACTAAAACTGCTTTTACCTGTAGATAGCAGTTTAGTCGCTACACTCTATATGCTTTCGGAAAAAAGTCTTCTTACTGCCATTATCTTTACGACGCTGATAAGTATGTTTCTCTATACAGAACTCTCTTATCCTATCCTTTGGTGGAGCGGGGTTTTAATTACATTGTTATTAGTCAGACTCTATGATGCCTATATTTACAGAAAAAGTCCTCAAAAATATTCAACCCAAACGTGGTACAAGAAATTTATCATCTCTGCTTTTTTAACGGGCTTCATGGTCTCTAGTCTGGGTTTTATATGGATACATTATCTTAACAATTTTCATCAACTCTTTATTCTTACAGCACTCATTGGACTTACTGCAGGAGCAAGTGTATCACTCTCTTCAGATTTTCGTATCGCTATAGTCTATGTCTCTATTATCATCCTTCCCTTAATTATCTCAATGAGCATGATGACACTCCCCCTCTCTTTTATATTGCCCATACTGCTCACACTCTTTTACCTCTCCCAAATTCTTATGATCTATAACAGTTACACTCAAGAGGCTAAAATTAGAGAATTGCAGATACAGCAAAGCTTGTTAAACGACCTCTTTTCAGAAGCCCCCCTTGGTATGTTCTCTTATGATGACACCTTAACGATTTTAAATGCCAATAAACAACTCCACACCATATTTAAGCATGAAAATCAAAGTATCATCGGGAAAAATCTAAATTCACTTCCTGACAAAAAACTGGTAAATATCTTCAAAAATGTGCTTCTACAGGGACCTCAAGCACAACTCGATCACTGTATCACCAATGATGGCAGTGAGTTTTGGCTAAAGTCAACAGGGTTTCCTTTTAAAAATAATCACAATAAAGTTCTTGGCGGTATAGGCATCATCGAAGATAAAACCAAAGAGCATAAGGATAAAGAAGAACTTCTCTCTTTGCATCTCTCTCTTAAAAGTCAAGTAGAACAAAATCAATTTCTTCTACAGGAAAATAAACAATTTATTGCAGACATGGTGCATCAAATACGCACACCTCTGACTGTTATCATGACCAATACTTATCTCATAGAGATGCAGTCTGAATCACAAGTCTCTAACTATATCACACAAATAAATTCAGCTATCAATATGCTCTCTAACGCATACGAAGACCTCTCTTATATCATTTCAAATGATACCATTGAATATAAGCCTATAGAAATTAATCTTACACATTTTCTTAATGAAAGGATTAACTTTTTTAATGTTATTGCTCAGGCTAATAGTAAAAATATCACTACCAATATTGCCAATAATATAGACATAATCATGAATGATACAGAACTTGAAAGACTCATTGATAACAATATATCTAATGCCATTAAACACAGCAGTGACAAAAGTGAAATAAAGATTATATTAGAGAAAGCCTCTTCAGAGATAGACTTAAAATTTATCTCTGAAGGGAAAAGTATCTCTAACGTCTCTATGATATTTGATAAAAACTATACAGAAGCCCACAGTGCAAAGAGAAGTTTGGGACTGGGGTTAAGCATGGTCAAAACCATTTGTGAAAAGAACAGCATCTCTTACCATGTACAATCCCAAGAGGGTATCAATAGTTTTACCTATACTTTTAAAACGTGAAGCGTCCTTTAGTTGCATTCAGGAACTAAAGGGTATCTCTAAAGCTTACACTCCCCAAGCTCTACTTCTCTATACTCTACATCCATCAATGCACACGCTCTTTTCATAATACCCTCTTGCGTAAATCCAAACTTCTCAAAAAGTAAATCAGCAGGTGCGGATGCACCAAAGCTCTCCATACCCAGTACATCATCTGCATAACGGTAATACTCAGTAGCTGTAGCTGCTTCTACGGCAAGTACTTTGGTACTTGGGTCTATAACTCTCTTTTTGTATTCAGGGTCTTGCTCATTAAAGAGGTCAAGACATGGTACGGAGACTACATTGGCCTTAATCCCGAGTACCGCCAAATAACAGGCTGCTTTAAGACAAGGCATCAGCTCTGAACCGCTTGCCATCAGTGTCAGATTTGCATCTTCTCGCTGCTTAACAATATATGCACCCCTGCTTACATCACCAAAATCTCGCTTTGGTTTCAATGTTTTAAGCTTTTGACGGCTCAGTACAAATCCATGTGGTGCCTCCATTGTAAGTGCCGTCTTCCATGCCTCAACATTTTCAGTGGCATCTGCAGGTCGCCATACATAAAAATCAGGCAGTGCTCTAAACTGACTTAAATGTTCTATAGGCTCATGTGTAGGACCATCTTCACCGACACCAATACTGTCATGTGTCCACACAAAGAAGTTTTGAATACCGGTAAGCGCTGCAATACGCGCTGCGGGTTTAAGATAGTCAGAAAAAACAAAGAATGTTGCATTAAAGGGAATGGTTGTACCGTAAAGTGCCATAGCATTTGTCATAGCAGCCATAGCGTGTTCTCTAATACCAAAGTGCAGATTTCTTCCTTTTGGGAAATCTCCCAACCCTTTAAGCTCTGTTTTATTTGATGGTCCGAGGTCTGCTGATCCACCAATGAAACTCGGAACAGCCGTTGCAATCGCATTGAGTATCTTTCCATTAGAATCTCTAGTAGCCATCTGTTTATCATTGCTAAAGTCAGGAAATACAATGCTGGAAAAATCAGGATTTAATAGCTTTTCCAGTGCAATATTCTGCTCTATCAGCGGTGCTTCTTTCTGTCTGTGTATCCACTCTTTTTCTGCCAATTCACCTTTTTCCACTGCACATCTAAATCTAAGTAGAACATCTTCAGGAATTGCAAATGTTTCTTCTGCATTAAAACCTTCTTTTGTTTTGGACGCAGCAATGATCTCCTCACCAAGAGGTGCACCATGTGTATGGTGTGTACCTTCAAGCTCACCTGCACCTTTACCAATAATAGTGTTCGCAATAATAATCGTTGGTTTTGTTGCAGAGTTTACTTCCTCCAACGCTTTTTCAATGTCATCATAACAGTGCCCGTTGATTTTCATCACGTTCCAATTTTGTGCTTCAAAACGTTTTGCTACATCTTCACTCCATGCAATGCTTGTATCCCCTTCAATCGTAATTTCATTATTGTCATAAATCAATACTAAATCCTGAAGTCCTAAGTGTCCGGCCAAGGCACATGCTTCATAAGAGATACCCTCCTGCAGGTCTCCATCACCACATAAACAATAGACTTTATGGTCAATCAGTGCACATGTTTCAGAGTTCACTTGATTGGCTGTATAGGCCTCAGCCATAGCAAAACCTACAGCATTGGCTATACCTTGCCCAAGTGGCCCTGTGGTAATTTCAATGCCCTCCGTATGCCCATATTCTGGATGTCCCGGTGTCTTAGAGTCCAATTGACGAAAATTTTTCAAATCATCAAGTGTTACATCATACCCCCAAAGGTGCAGGAGTGAATAGATCAGTGCCGATCCGTGTCCTCCGGAAAATACCAAACGGTCACGATTGAGCCATTTTGGATTTTTAGGGTTATGAGTTAATTTTTCAGAGAGAACCACTGCAATATCTGCAAGTCCCATAGGGGCACCTGGATGTCCTGAATTTGCTTTTTGCACCATATCTGCTGCTAAAAACCTGATAGTATTTGCCATCTTTTTACGTATTATGTTCTCTTCCGTCATTGCCATAGTTGTTCCTTTAGTTATGTCTATATAGGTATGTGTCCATCAAGGGTTTTAAAGCTACTTGTAACTTATCCTCAAAGTTTTCAAATCGTCTTTGTAAATCTTTTGCCAGAGTATCTGCTTCTTCCACACTCTTCTGCAGTCCCAAAAGATTGACAAAACTATTTTTATCGCCATCATTGCCTGTCGTCTTTCCCGCCTCTTCTGCACTCTGTGTTTCATCTATAATATCATCTTGAATTTGAAAGAGCAATCCAAGATCAATCCCAAACAGATAGAGAGACTCTTGTATCTCCTTATCAAGTCCTACGATGAGGGCACCCATCTGTAAAGAGACAGCGATAAGTTTAGCTGTTTTATTTTTATGCAATGTTTTTATCTGCTCAAGATTGAGCGGTTTATTCTCAAAGTAACAATCTATTGCCTGTCCTAAAACCATGCCCCCCGAACCGCCATCACGGGCTAAAAGCGCTACAAGTTTAATCTTAACGTCTTCACGAAGCGGTGCTTTTGCAATACGTAAAAAAGCATCTGTGTTCAAAGCATCCCCTGCAAGTATGGCAGTAACCTCATCATAACGTTTATGCAAAGTTTCATGTCCACGACGCAAATCAGCATTATCCATCGCAGGCAGATCATCATGAATCAATGAATAAGTATGAAACATTTCAAGAGAAAGTGCCACGGGAAGTGCAGCATTATAGAGCATAGGTTCATATGCATCTACGATATTTAAAAGCAACATAGGACGGAAACGTTTTCCCCCAGCCATAAGCATAACCCCCAATGCCTCTTCATACACAGGATGGAAGCTTTGAACTTTTGGTAAATTCTCTTCTAAATATGTTTCAAATCTTTGCATATATACTCTCTAAAATATAGTGCTAAAATTATACCTTATTTGGATAAAATAAGCATATGAAGAAAGAAATACAATTAAGATTTATCATTTGGATAAAAAGAGTAGTAGGCTTTATCGCTATTGGTCTATGGGTATTTGTCATAATTACTATCGCCAAATCACCTGCACCGTTTATGGAGCAAGCACCCTATTGCATGGTAAGTACTATGCTCATCTTTGGCGTACTGACTGCTATACATAAAGGTTTGGATTATTGGGGTTTACAAAAAAAGAGCCCTAAAGATTAGAGATGCCCTTTGCACTTTTTAGCAATCTCTTTAAGTTGCTCTTCTAAAGAGAGTTTCTCTACATCTATCACGACATCTGCCACTTTTCTATAGGCTTTTTCACGTTCTTTATAGAGCTTCTTTGCCTCTTTTTCTTGAGAAAACAGAGGGCGTTTTGCAAGTTTTTGTTCAGCATTTTTCGCTGTTTTCAAACGGTTGTGAATCCATTCAAATGAAGCATCAAGCAACACGATGGTGCCAAGTTTCTTCAAGTTGTGTACTTTGTAAAAGCCTCCTCCACAAGAGATCAATGTTCCTTGTACCGATTTTTCTATCCAGTCTGCAGTCGCCTGTTCCTGTTCTCGAAAATATGTTTCACCCCGTTTGGCAAAAATCTTCTTCACTTCTTTATTTTCTTTAGACTCTATAAGATCATCGGTGTCAATGTTATAGACATTGTATTGTTTGGAAAAGGCACGTGCCGTGGTACCTTTACCCACACCCATAAAACCAATAAGAATAATATTTTTTTTCAACGTTCACACCATATTGTAACGGTCTATAATTTTTAAAAGTCTTTTACGAAGATTTTTTAATGCACTCACAGCATCTTCACCCTCAGCGACCAAAGATTCAAATTCATCAAATTGTATTTTAGCCACCCAACCTATCTTTGTATGTCTTTTAATACCGACAAAACGTACTTCGCCATAATGCTCTTTTGCCATTTTATAAATCCTATCAATTCTCTCATCCAAAGTTTTTACTTCTTTGTTGTTCATTAATATCCTTTTTGGCATAATTATAGCATATCAATATTCATCATGATTAGGAGATAGTATGGAAACCCGTAAAAATATTCTCATTACTGGTATCAGCTCAGGTCTAGGAGAAGCTTTAGCAGCCATCTATCTCCAAAATGGCTATACCGTGTATGCTATAGGAAAGCGCTTACCAAAAAAGTTTGAACGACACCCACATTTTTTCTTTTTTCCCTATAATCTCGGTGACATCTTTATGCTTCAGGCAACTGTAAAAGATTTTATCTTTAAACGTTCTTTTGATCTTGTGATACTCAATGCCGGTATACTCGGAGAGATACAAGAACTACACCATACAGATATCTTAGAGATTCAAAAAGTGATGGATATCAATGTCTGGGCAAATAAGGAGCTCATAGACACCTTGCAGAAACATGCTTTTGTCAAACAAGTTGTAGGCATAAGTTCAGGTGCAGCAGTGAATGGTTCCAAAGGGTGGGGAGCCTATTCTCTCTCAAAGTCTGCGCTTAATATGTTACTCAAGGTCTATGCAAAAGAGTTACCGCACATCCATTTTACCGCACTCGCTCCAGGTATCATCAAAACACCAATGACCGATTATATACGAGAAGAGGTGGATGACCGAACGTTTCCCTCAGCAAAAAAACTTAAAGAGAGTTACATCCAAAGTGCCTCTGAAGCTGCAAAAAACTTACTGTTACTCATGCCAAAATTACGCAATTATGAGAGTGGAAGTTTCTTGGATGTAAGATCCATGTAGTCTAAATTCTCTTCAAGAGAGCAACTATCCTGCAATCTGAACAACATACACATAGAGAAGCACCACAGTGAATGATGCCGTTCCCATCATCCATGTCACTGCTGCCAACATTTTACCGTCATTGTACATCTGTCTGTATTTGTAAAGTACAATAGGAAAAATCACCAATGCTACAATCACGGGAAGGTACATGAACCAACTCAATTCATATTTTTCTATGGCATAGTGTACCGCCACAAATGAAGTATAGACAATCATATAGACTACAAGCAGCACAATCGCTTGGGCAAATAAAAAGAGTACTTTCAATCCTGCCTTGTTTCTCTTATCATTATAATATTCCATACCTCATCCTCTCTACTCTTTAAACTTTAAAACTTTTTTAATTGCTTCTTCTAGTGCTAATTTTTCTATATTTTTTATCTTTTCGTAATATGCCTCATGACTGAGATTTTCTTTCGCAATCTTTTTTTGTAGAATGATCTCTCCACTATCTAACTCTGATGTCACATAGTGTACACTCACACCACCATAGGGATGCTCATCCTGATAACTTTTTTCAATGGCATGAAGCCCTTTATGTCGGGGAAGCAACGAGGGATGAAGGTTAATACTTTTTATCTGAGTCGTAAACACGGGTGTCAAAATTCGCATAAATCCTGCGAGTATTGTCAAATCGGGATTATAGATTTTTAAACGATCTACAACTTCTGTGTCAAAATCTTCCCGCCGTTCATACACTTTTGAATCTATGATTTCAAGTGGAATTGAAGCTCTCTTTGCTACTTCTATCCCCTTTGCACTTGGATTATTTGTCAATGCAACAACAACTTCAAATCCCTGATGATGTAAAGTCTTGACTATATGTGCAAAGTTTGTACCTGTACCGGAGAAAAGCACGGCGATTTTATTACGGTTTTTCATGTATCCATCACTCTATTAAATTATTGTAGACAGCATTGTACCCTGCCCCTACTTTCATGCGTCTAAACCAATTTGATCTATCTCTGGCTCACCTCTAATTTTCCAACTTCATCAATAATATCTGTAGGTAACATCGCATATGTGGCACCTTTGTAATTATTGGCAGCCGTAACCAATGCCAATGAACCTTGAATTGCAGCATCTAACCCCGTATATCCCTGTGCCAGTAAAGCTGTAATCAGTCCAGAGAGGACATCTCCACTCCCCCCTTTACTAAGCTTGGAACACCCCAATGCATTAATATAAAGTCGCTCTTCTTGCATGATAAGCGTATTGGCACCTTTAAGCACGAGTGTCACATGAGGATAGTGGGCATTAAACATACGTACCATATCAAAACGCTTCGCCTGCACTTCGGTGACAGTGAGTTGTTTCCCTGTAAGTATTTTCCACATGATGACAAACTCTTTGGGATGAGGAGTGATGACAACCTCTCTCTCTTTTTGACTGAGTAGAGACAATATCTCTTCACTTAAAAAACTGTCTGCATCCAACACAATGGGTAAATGAGATTTTACTACATATTTTTGTAAAAATTCACTTTCAAAATGTCCTCCCAGTCCCATCCCTATGGCTAAAGCGGTAGCATTATCGGGAACAACCGTAGAGTGCATCAGGTAAGGAGGAGGAGTGATCTGCTCATGTACCACAAGGGTAGTAAGCCCTGCACCAAAAGAGGCTGAAGCCATACCGGAGATAATCCCTGCTCCCTCTTTTTCACCACAGAATACGGCTGCATGTCCAAAGTTTCCTTTGTGACTGTTCAGTCTGCTGCGGGAAGGAAGTTGCATATCACCCTCTTCAAGCAGACATACTTGACTCTGTCCGACATAAAAGAGTGAACTTAGACCTAAATCTACACACTGTATCTCTCCGACTGCATCTTTATTTTCATCCAAGTAGAGTGCTTCCACTCTAGCACCCATTGTCAAAGTTACATCTGCCATGAAGGCAAGAGGAAGTAAACCACGGGCTCCTACTCCAGTAGGTATATCACAGGCAATTTTATGCCCCTTAAAACTGTTAAGTTGATGAATGAGATATTGTGTCTCTTCATTTAATGTTCTATTGAGCCCTGCCCCTAAAAGTGCATCCACAATGACATCTGCATCCTGAAGTTGCTCCGTGACCTTAATGCCTAAACCTGTTACACGATCCAATTGGCGTTGTGCCATTTCCGACTTAACACCAAAAGGGATACAAAGCTTCACGTCATAATCTCCATAAAGCTGCCGTGTCAGCACAATACCGTCTGCCCCATTATTGCCTCCCCCTGAAACAATCAAAACTGAAGCCTCTTTTTTAAAATGCTGGCGTATATACCTAGCCATTCCCGAAGCGGCATGCTCCATAAGGATATCTTCGGTTAAAGCATAATCCTCATAACACTTTTTATCTAACGCATAACAATCATGAAAAACTTTTTGCATACATACTCCCTTTACGGATTTTATTTTATCATATTTTAAAATAGTTTCGATATAATTCTCCACTTTATTGTACTTGACCCCAGTGGTTTACATCTCTTCAGTGAGATGGATTGAGGTATGGCACTGTGCCACGCTTCAAGAAGAATTTTCAATAGAAAGGGGGTGCTTTTCAATGCCAGGAATTATGTTAAATCAACGTGACTCTTTTGATGATGCGTATAGAAAGTTCAAAAGACAATGTGATAGAAACCTTATCGTGACAGAAGCGAGAGCGAGACAAAACCACGAAACAGAGACTGAAAAGAGAAAAAAAGAGAAAATTGCAACACGCAAGAAAATTCTTAAAAAACTCTTCATGCTTAGAAGATACGAGTCTAGACTGTAGTCTATTCCAAGACAGAGCCTCTGCTCTGTCTCTCAACAGATACCCCAAAACGTTATTATCAAGTATTATCCTAAAATTTTAAATTAAGGGTACCCCTTAGCTAAAGATACAAAAAAATTGTAGTATACTAATGCCATTATTTTAACGATGAAGGTATCCCATGAAATATTTCTCTTTAATACTCTCGCTATTTATACTTCTTAGTCTTACTGCCTGTGATGGACCAAATTTATCGGGAAAAACAGTTAAAAAAGAGTACTTTACCGGTGGTCAATTGCGCTCAGAGTTTATTATGGATGATGACACAGAACAAAATGGTGTACTAAAAAGATACGGCTATGATGGGCATTTAACCTCTACTGCAACTATTAAGAACGGTGTACAAGATGGATTAGAAACAGGATATGATTCAAAAGGACGTGTCTTGTGGAGACAATATTATGTCAACGGTAGACAAGAAGGTATACAAAAAGCCTATTATCCAAACGGTGATCTTATGGTAACCTATACCTATCAAAATGGTGTTAAGCATGGTGTTGCACAAACATACCACAAAGATGGAACAGTAGATAAAAAAGTAGTTTACAGAAATGACCGTATTGTCAATTAACGTTTGAGACATGTATCTGTTACCTCAATATACACATATCATCAACCCTAAACTCAAACACATCTATCTCTCTTTTGATGCGTATGGTGGGCTCATCATCAAGTCTCCTCGGGTTTCACAACGACACATTGAAAACCTTATCCTTAAAAAATCTTCATGGATTGAAAAATCCAGAGAAACACTACGCAACAAAAAGGGAAAAGTGGTCAATTTTTCAGACCCCTCTGAACTCTACTTCATGGGAAAAGCATACCCTCTCATACTGACAGCACACAGTAAAAACAAGAGTACGCTGCACTTTGATGCATCATCTTTTACACTTCTTTATTCTAAGTATGATGAACTGCTCTTTCAAAAACAAATCAATCACTTCTATAAAACAGAGGCACAAAAATATATCCCAAAGTCTGTGAGTAGATGGTCTAAACGCATGGGGCTTTACCCAACGGATATTCGTTTTAGAAAAACAAAACGGCAGTGGGGAAGCTGTAGCGTAAAAAATGTTCTCAATTTCAATACGATGATGATGAAACTACCGCAAGATGTGATACAATATATCATTGTTCATGAACTCGTACATATCAAATACAAACACCACCAAAAAGCATTTTGGGAAGAGCTTGGATCCTATCTGCCTGATTATAAGCTTCAAGTGGCAGAATTAAAAACGTATATACCTTAAGGAGGTTACAATCGATTTATTTTATCTCATCGCTTTTATGCTTATTATTCTACTAGGCTCCGTGTTTGTCTATATCTATTATTTGAAAGAGAAAAAAGAACAACTTGATATTATCAAGAGAGGTTTTTGTCCCAAATGTCATCAAAAGAGTATTGAACTGGTAGACAAACGTTCAGGTGGGTGTTCTGGCCCACAGATGCTCTCTTTTGAGTGTATGGAGTGTGGCTATCATAACCACTTTGCAGTACAAGACCCCGGGAGTTGTTCTTCAGGAAAATGTTAGAGGCACCTCTAACAATAGGAACCCTTGATAGTCCAGACCTAAGCCTTTTCATGCTATAACCGAGATTATTTTACTACAAAGGCATTTTATGAATTTTGGCTCATCCTCTCTAGACTTTTCCATACAGGCATACCAAGAAGGTGTAAATCCACCTGTTACAAAACCCAATCCTGGCTTTCTTAAAGAGATTGGAGAAAAGGGTATGCGTGATTTACTGGAGAGATTTTATGACAACCTCTTTGAGAGCCCCATAAAAGCACTCTTCCCTACAAATCAAGAAGCAATGAAAAATGCCGGACAGATATCAGCAGATTTTTTCATACAAATCTGTGGAGGTCCAACATACTTTAATCAAAATCACGGAGCACCTCAAATGAGAAAAAGACATGCACCCTTTCGTATCACTCCAGAGGCAAGACTGTATTGGCTGGTCAATTTTGAAGAGGCATTAGAACCCATTATCACAAAAAAATTAAGCAGTGAAGAGAATATACAAAGTTTCTGGAACTATCTTAATGTTTTTTCCATCTGGATGATTAACCATAGAGATTAATCAAAGCGTTTCGTACGCTTATGACAATAGGGGGTTCCTCCCTTACGTAGATAATAGTTTTGATGATACATCTCTGCGGCATAAAAAGGTTTTACAGGTATGACTTTCGTAACAATATTCAATCCCTTATGCTCTAATACCTTGATGAGTCCTTCAATGGTTTTACGCTCCTCTTTTGTAGCCACAAAAACGGCCGAAAGATATTGGCTTCCAATATCGGGTCCTTGCCCGTCCGTCTGTGTAGGATCATGTATCTCAAAAAAAGTTTTTGCCAGTGTCTCATAGGTGACTTTTTTAGGATCATAAAGCACTTCCACCGTCTCTAGATGTCCAGTCTTCTTACGTATCACATCATAATATCCCGGGTTTTCCATACTTCCACCCATAAACCCTGACGTTACCTCCTTCACACCTTTGATTGTTTCAAGATAATACTCAACCCCCCAAAAACATCCTCCCGCAAAGTAAGCTTTTTTATAGCCTGTCACCTTAGCCTGCTTTTTTTTAAAATTTAATGAGATGGAATTGACACAATGGCGTACATTTTTAGCCGTCATGCCCTCACCCTTAAACAGATGTCCCATATGCGCACCACAATTTGCACAGACAATCTCCGTACGCCGTCCATCAGCATCGGGAATCTCCTTAATGGCACCTGCTATGGCATCATCAAAACTTGGCCAACCGCAATGAGAATCAAACTTATCTGATGATCTGTAGAGTGGTGTATTACACACTTTGCAGGTGTAGGTACCATCTTCTTTTGTATGAACATATTTACCGCTAAAGGCTCTCTCGGTCCCTTTGTCGATAAGTACATCTTTTTCAAATGTTGAGAGTCTCTTAATTTTACTTGTCCATGGAGAAAATCCTTCTGATGCTCCCAACGTCATGGCCATTATAAATAAAAATATAACTATGTTCTGCATGCTAATGCCTTTAATTTTTTAACACTATAGAGAAAAACTGTGCACTATCAATGTACTAATCTCTCATAATCGCATATTTACCCGACCCCAATAAAACGATACATAGTGCACCTAACAGATAAAACATCGGTAATTCTACTGCCCAAGCACCGTGTTCTCCTAACTTAAACAGTACATTCAACTTTGTCAAATAAATGGCCACTGCCATATTAATCGCCATGACTCCAGCCCATACTCTACTCTTCCACCCAATAATAATAAAAATAGGTGCAAGTATTTCACCGATATAGACACCGTAAGCAAGTAGTTCAGGCAGACCCTGTGTATGAATCATGCCTTTAATGAACCCGATACCGTGCAATGCCTTGTCAATGCCATGAAATAACATCATCCCACCAAGCATTAAACGCAATAGAAGTTTCCCTAAATGATCTGTCATATTGAATCCTTATAAGATAAAGTACCGCATTATAGCAAGTATTAAAAAAGATAAAAATAAAGGACACCTCTAAAGGCTCTTATGTTACAATTTTAATTGAGTGAGGAGGAGCTATGCCCAATATTACCGATTTAGAAACATATCAAATGAAACGTGCAGAGGAAGTGACACAATTAGGTCAGGAACACACGGAATATAGGTATCAATATGCACCTGAGCTACTGGAAACTTTCGAGAATATTCATCCTCAAAGAGATTATTGGGTCACACTCAATGCAGATGAGTTTACCTCTTTATGTCCCAAAACCAATCAGCCTGATTTTGGGACACTAATTATTAACTATATCCCCCACCTCCGTATGGTTGAGAGTAAATCTTTAAAACTCTATCTCTTCAGTTTTATGAACAGTGGGGAGTTTCATGAAGATGTTGTCAATAAAATAGGAAAAGATTTAGTTGAACTGATGTCTCCTAAATATTTGGAAGTAGTCGGGCTCTTTTACCCGAGGGGGAACATCAGCATACACCCCACTTTTAGTTTCAGTAACGGTGAAGCAAAATATGAAGAGATTGAAAAACACCGTTTTCTCAATAGAAATATTAACCCACAACGTATAGGATAACCATGGATTTAACAAAAGTAGCTATCGTAGAAAAGACCCGCATAGAGTATATGTCTCCTGAACTACTCTTTTTAGCCAAAAGTGGTCAACCCTATAGAGGCACCCTCTATATACACTTTATTAGCAAAGGCGAAAGTGTGGATCTTACAGATCTTAAAAAATACATTACCTCACTTAGAGCCTGTACTTTTACTGCTGAAAACATTGCATATATAATATTTAACAAAATTAAGACAGCAATTGATGTGGATACCTTGGGGGTCATCGTTGACCTTAGTGCGCGCGGAGGTATACAGCAACGTATTCATTTTGGTGCAAGCTTTACACCGGTGAAGAAACAAAATATTTTTCAAGTCTCCTCATAGAGAGAAGATGATATTTAATCTTCTTCCAACTCCGTATCCTCACAACTTAGCGTATCACTAAATCCAAGTACCTCTTTAATTTTCCCCTCTATCTCCGCCATCATTTCAGGATTTTCTTTAAGGGTTACTTTGGCATTCTCTTTACCCTGTCCTAGTTTCTGCGAGCCATAAGAGTACCAAGCTCCCGATTTGTCCACAATATCCATTTTGACACCATAGTCAATGAGCTCTCCCACAAAAGAAATCCCCTCTCCAAACATAATATCAAACTCTGCCTGTCTAAACGGTGGCGCAACTTTATTTTTGACAACTTTCGCCTTTACTCGGTTTCCTATAGAAGATTCCCCTTGCTTAAGCGTTGCAATACGTCGTACATCAATTCTTACAGAACAGTAAAACTTCAAGGCATTCCCTCCCGTCGTTGTCTCTGGTGAACCATAGCCCATTGTACCAATTTTCATACGAATTTGATTAATGAAAATGACTGTTGTATTGGTCTTATGCAAGATGGCAGTGAGTTTACGAAGTGCCTGAGACATCAATCTTGCCTGAAGTCCTACATGAGTATCACCCATATCTCCCTCAATTTCAGACTTTGGTGTTAAAGCTGCAACAGAATCGACAATCACCAAATCAACTGCCCCAGATCGTGTCAATGTTTCAAGTACATCCAATGCCTGCTCTCCAAAATCAGGTTGAGAGACTAAAAGGTTATCTGTATCTACTCCTAAGTTCTTTGCATAGACAACATCAAGGGCATGCTCTGCATCAATAAAAGCACACACCATCCCCTTTTTTTGAGCAGATGCAATCGTTTGCAATGCCAACGTTGTTTTACCGGAAGATTCCGGGCCATAAATTTCAATAATACGTCCTTGAGGAATACCCCCGATACCCAAGGCCATATCTAAACCCAAAGAACCTGTTGAGATCGATTCAATCGGTTCAAACTCTTTATCGCCAAGTCTCATGAGTGTACCTTTACCAAATGTTTTGTCGATCTGTTTGATTGCCATATCCAGTGCTTTTTGCTTATTTGCATCCATTGCCATTGTCATATCCTTAACCTTTGTATTGAAGTCATTTTATCGAAATAATCAGAGTTTTTTTAGTCATATAGGCAGTTTAATAGAATTTTGAAAGAAAAGAGAAAAATATGTCAAATTGACATATTTTTGATATCTAAATCTAAAATCTCACCTAAATCCAAACCATGGTAAAATACACCTACTTTACAACAAGGTCACACTATGTCAAACACAATCGAACTTGCGCACTCCCCGGACGCTGATGATATTTTTATGTATTATGCCATCAAATTCGGTTGGGTTGATACGAATGGCTATGCCTTTAATAATATTGGACTGGATATTGAGACCTTGAATGTAGAAGCACTCAAAGGGACTTATGATGTTTCTGCCATCAGTTTTGGCATGTACCCCCTTATCAAAAATGAATATGCCCTGCTTCGTACGGCTGTCAGTTTTGGCGAGGGATACGGCCCTAAACTTATACGGCGTAAAGAGAAACAACTCAAACGTAACTTCAAGGTTGCCCTTTCGGGAAAATACACGACCAATGCAATGCTCTTTCGTATTTATTACCCGGATGCACGTCCTGTCTATATGGACTTTCTTGAGATAGAAGAGGCGGTAGTCTCAGGCAGCGTGGATGCGGGTGTACTCATTCATGAATCTATTTTGGATTTTGATGAAAGTTTGGAAGTAGAGAAAGAGATATGGGATATTTGGGTAGAGCTTGCAGGAGAGGGGTTACCCCTCCCACTTGGTGGTATGGCAATCAGAAGAAGCCTCCCCCTCAATAAAGCTATTGATATTGAAAATATTCTTATTGATGGTGTTAAAGTTGCCAATGATAAAAAAGAGGCACTCTGTAGTAAGCTTGAATCAGATAAACTGGTACGTATTTCAGATGAAATGCTTACAAAATACCTCGATATGTATGCTTCAGATGAATCTGTTGAGCTAAGTCCACTACAACTCAAAGCACTAGACACCCTTTATGCAATTGGCTTTAAACATGGGATGTGGAACAGACTGATGAAAACAGAAGAGTACCTCATCCCAAAAGAGTATGAAATGCTTCGGAACGGTTAATGTTTTTTAAAATCATAGACTTTTCGAAATATTCAAGTATTAAAGTAGGACAACCTACAGAAGTACTTATGATTGAACATGGAGATAAGATTCCCTCCAATCGTTACCTCATTGGCGGAGCCAATAACCTGCTTATTTCTCCTAACCCTCCCCCACTTATGATGCTCTCCAAAGAGTTTGCTACTATTGAACAAAATGGGGAGATACTTCTTATAGGTGCCGCTACGCCTACGGGACGTATTCTCTCTTATGCAAAAAAACATAATATTTCAGGCTTTGAATTTTGCTCCAAGCTCCCCGGAACACTAGGAGGGATGCTTGCCATGAACGCAGGCGTGAAAACCTATGAGATATTTAACATACTCCATTCCCTTAAAATTAATGACAGATGGATTCCTGCCGAAGAGATTGAACATGGTTACCGTTTTGCTAAATTAAACGGTGTTGTGACAGATGCAAAGTTTCAAATTAAAAGAGGTTTTGATCAGGCACTGTTAAACACCTTGCAATCCCTGCGCACAAACCAACCGCATGAAGCAAGTGCGGGTTCGGCTTTTAAAAATCCTATCGGTGATTATGCGGGACGCCTCATAGAATCTGTAGGACTCAAAGGAGAAAGAAGAGGAGATATGCAATGGAGTACAATACATGCAAATTTTCTAGTTAATTTAGGAAATGGCTCTTTTGAAGATGCCAAATACCTGATTGATTTGGCAAAAGAAAAAATTTACGCAGAGTTTGGAATAATACTCAAAGAGGAGATTAAACTTCTCTAACTGCGTATTTTCACTAATCTTCTATCGCAGGACCCGTTTGGGTATCTCCATCACGTAGACAGCGTACACATCGAACATAATTTGTTCTTTTCCCTTTTTGAGCATAGATGTATGCATCTGCAGGATACACGACATAATATCTTCCTTTCTCAGCAGGTGTCGATGTCCAAAAATCCGTCCCTCTAAAATAGGTAAATACCTGTCCTCGCTTTCTATGCACATGCTGAAGTTCATCTGAAGTAGGTAGTCTCCAGTCTGAAAATCCAGAGTACTCTAAAGTTCTACAATATGCTTCGGCATGTCTCCATACCCCAGACTTTCCAATGGATCTATTTTGTTTAGATGCACCATCTTCGGCATCTGTATAAGACTGATCTTGCCACATCAACGCTACATCTTCTTCTATATATACTTTATCCGATTTACATGGCTTACTTGGTATCTCTACTACTTTCGATAACTTTGTCGAGACATTTCCACCTGCACTTGCCAATGCCGATAGAGCAATTATAGATACTAGTATAAGCAGTTTTTTCATCTTTTATCCTTCATTATCCAATATTATTCAATATGATAATATAACATTTATCAAAACAAGCTAAAACTTGATTGTTATCACACATTATGCATGTATCACTATTTCAATGCCATTCTCCACAGCAGCCCAAAGTTTGTCCATCGCAGCATTCGGAACGGCCATACACCCCTCTGTCCAATCTCTAGAAAGTGTAAATTTGTCTCCTCTACCATCTGCATTCCATTTTGGCTGTCCATGAATGGTTATGTAGCCTCCTGGATTTACCCCTTTTGCACGTGCACGTGCTTTATCTGCTTCATTTGGATACGAGATCATCAAAGACTTGTACAGCCTATTATCACATTTTTTACGAACGATTCGATAAATCCCCTCAGGAGTTCTATAATCCCCTGCCTTTACCTTATTTCCTCCGTTTGCACCACCTTTATCACCTAAAGACATACGGAATTCATCAACCAATGTTCCATTTTTATAGGTATACATCACTCTTTTTTTCTTATACACCACAATCTTATCTATTGTTTTGGCATGATCAATCTCTGCCCCTAAAGATAACTCATTTATACACTCTTGTGTGGCATAAGGTGTTTTGTCTTGCTTGCCATATGCTACAGCAGGCTCTTCCTTACATCCACCCATCCCTAAAACCAAAGCGATGCCTACTATACTCAATTGCACTTTCATACTTTTTCCTTTACTTATCATTCTTATCCCCAATCTTCATGTTTATGTTTTGATTTGTGTTTCTCTTTTTTATACGAAGTCCCATTTTTTAACTTCTGTAAACGATTTAAATTACTCATTTCCGCATCCCTAATATCATTCAACAGAGTGTCATTAAACTCTGCACTCGTACATGTCTGTTCATAAAGTCTTTCTATATATGTTTGTAACTGCTGATGATACTCCGAATCAAGCTGCACCGCTTCTTTTTCATCAAGTTTTTTTTTCAGTTCTTCAAATTTTACCATAAACCTTTGAGAAGAAACATTTTCATCTCTAAGCATACGGAAAAGATTCTTAGTCACTTTTTCAAGTTCTGTAATATACTTTTGGCGATTAAACTTATCAATCTGTTTTTGTGAATATCTAATACATACTCCTTTACCTAATAGTAATAGGCACACCCTCACGAACAGCGTACCATAACTCTTTCATGACATCATTGGTAACAGCAACACATCCTTGTGTCCAATTTTGTGCAAGTGTATAACTGTCACCTTTCCCGTCAGCATTCCATTTTGGTTGGGCATGGATTGTCACAGCCCCTCCTGGGTTCACACCTCTGGCTTTTGCACGTTCTCTATCTGACGGTCTAGGATAAGAGATACAGAGTGAACGATAATATTTTGGAGAGCAGAGCTTTCTATGTATAAAAAATTCACCCTCGGGTGTTCTGTTGTCACCTTGCTGTTGCTTATGTCCGACAGGGTTTTTTCCTAAAGAAACGGGAATTGTACTCTGTACTTTTCCATCTTTATACAAATACATTTTACGCTCTTTTTTTACCACTAAAATGCGGTCTATACCCCCTTCTCCCATGTAATCCTCTGCTTCAAGTAACTCTTCTCTGCACTCTTCAAGGTTATAGTGATCTTTAGGTAACTCCGGTTCTCCGCATCCAAACAGTAACAGTGAAAAGAGTAAGCCTAAATAGTTCACAATCATCTTCCTTAAAATATAGATAAGTATTTTAACACAAATAAAATAAGTGTATCTCTAAAAATATATAAGGGGAAAAGGGAGAATGGGAAAAAGGGAAATGAAGAAAAAACTAGCGGTAAAGATATTTAAATAAAATATCTTTACCTTCTTGCTAAGAGAAGAGACTTAACACGCTGCCTTTGCAGCATCAAGTGCTTCTTCGTAGTTTGGCTCTTCTGTAATTTCTGGAACAGTTTGCTTATAAGAAATTTTTCCATCTTTACCAACTACAAAAATAACTCTAGCAGTTACACCAGCTAAAGGACCATCAGCCAAAAGAACACCATACGCATTGGCAAAATCTTTATTTCTAAAGTCTGAACATACTTTAATATTTTCAACGCCAGCAGCACCACACCATCTAGCAGCAGCAAATGGAAGGTCCATAGAAACCGTAATTACTTCTACACCCTCTAAAGAGGCTGCTTCTTCGTTAAATCTTCTAGTCTCTGCGTCACATACACCTGTATCAAGTGAAGGTACAGCAATTACGAGTTGCACTTTACCCTCTCCACCGATTTGCTCATCTTGAAGCATTGGATTACAGTTTACTACTGTAGTTACTGGTGCTGTGTCACCTACGTTTACTTCTGTACCACCTAGAGTACATACGATGTCATTTTTAAATGTTACTGTTGCCATTTAATATCCTTTAAATTTTTATGTAAAAGGATTATGGCTTAAAGAGGATAAATTTACTCTTAATTATCTTTAGGTAATTGTATTTTAAACAATATAAGCAATAAATTCCGCATTGAAGATGCCATCAGCGACACTTACATACCCGGAATTCTAGGAATTCTTCCTAATTTGGATTGACGACAATACCAGCCCCATCCCTTTTTCATCCAATGTCCGACCAAAGGAAGAGGAATCATCTTCCCCCCTTTTTCACTTCTGTAGACAAAAGCTGCGCTATTACCGGTATCCATGACACATAAAATATTTAGATGTCCCATATAACTCTGTTTTGAGTCTATATGTTGCATATGATTAAAAATGTTATAGGCCACATTTTTAGCCATCACCTCAGCAACATGTCCCTGTTTAGCTCGCCATTGAGGTCCCATCAGAGAAGCACTGTCTCCAATCACATAGATCCC
This sequence comes from Campylobacterota bacterium, assembly GCA_034660455.1. Lineage (GTDB taxonomy): Bacteria > Campylobacterota > Campylobacteria > Campylobacterales > Sulfurovaceae > Sulfurovum. The sequence continues at coordinate 79,248 of JAYEJF010000022.1, forward strand.
TTCATAGCCCTCTACCTCGTTGTATTCATTGGTAACTACAAATCCTGCATCACTTAAAGGCAACCCTGATTCTGTAAGAATATTATGCCCCGTTCCAGCAGAAATAAACATCGTAAGATCGGCGTGGATTTTTGTTTCATCTTCAAAGAGAATACCATCCTCTTCAAATCTCATGATTTTAGAACCAACCTTTCTCTTAATGTTTGTCATTTTGAACATTTTATCCATCATGACTAAAGCTTTTTCACCCATCTTCTGTCCCGGTTTTTCCATAGGTGCAAAAAAGGTCAATTCAAACTGCTCACGTACCCCTTTTTTCTTTAAGTAGGTGTTGACATTAAATAACAATTCAAATGCTGGACCACCACGTACTGCGGAACTATCTTTAGGGTTCCCGCCAAACCCCATTGCAATTTTTCCTTCACCCTTAGCGATGAGTAAGTCTAAACGTTCATACAACTGTGTTGCCTCTTCAGGCTTACCGCAAATGGAGAGTGTATGTTCCATCCCCTGATGTTTCATCTTCTCTTGTCCCATTGCTACCACTATATAGAGATACTCATCCAAGATACGACCACTTTTAAGGGTTACTTTTTTTTCATTTGCTTCAAACGATATCACAGGGTCTATAATCAGCTTGAAACCATGTTTCATGGCAAGTCTGTCCAGAGGTACGGAGACATCTTCTCTTGTAACATCCCCCGTAGGTATCCAGATAGAAGTGGGATAAATATAAAAATAATCTCTATCACTCACAAGTGTGACTTCTAAACCCTTTTTTTTGAGGTAAATAGCCGCCTCAACACCTGCAAAGCCACCACCCAGTACCAATACCTTTTTCATGACATGCTCCTAATACTTGATAATGCCAGTTGTCTCTCTATCTACCAAAAGATCCGACACGCTTGTGTTTGAACTAATAATTGTATAGACAGACCCTATCAATAATCCAGACAAGATAACGATCCATACCGTTAATCTCTTCTCTTTACTCTCTTTACCCTCATAATCTTCTATACCATGAAGTGTAGGTTCACTGTTTTGCATTGCTTCTCCTTACTTTTTGATGAGGTCGGCACGAGGATAGAAAAAGACTATCTCTCTGTCAACTACAATTTTTTCTTTATTATCCGTTGCATATGCTCTTACTGTAAGCGGAATAGGTACATCTTTTCTTGCATTGTTGGATAATTGCTCTTTTGTCTCCAAGATCACTACTTTTTTCTTCTTCTTTCCTGCACCCAATTTAAAGGCTTCTGTCGGTCTTTTAATGGTGATTTTATCATTGTTTACGATTTCGAAATAGTAATGATGTGCTTCTCTGTCAGTATTTGCAAACATGAAGATATAATCATTTTGCACCACACCGCCTTCTAAAACTTTATACAATCTCTGTCCTTTGTTAATATTCAGTAACATATGCTCTTTTTTACTTCCCATCACAAACAAAGCAACAAGGACAATACTCAATACGGTAAAATAGGCAATCACCTTACCTCTAATGAAGTTTGTTTTACCCTCATATTTCACTGCTTCTTTTTCACTAGACCAGCGTACCAAAGAGGGTTTCCCCAAGGCTCCCATCACAGATGTACAGGCATCGACGCACTCAAGACAATTGATACACTCAAGCTGCAATCCTTTTCGAATGTCTATATGTGTCGGACATACGGTTACGCAAGACTCACACGTGGTACACTCTGCAGAAGCGTCTACTTCAAGCAAGGCTTTTTGTTTGGTAAACTTCTTCTCTCTATCATACCCATGCCCCTCATAAATTTCTCCACCGCGGTTAGGATCATAGACTGCCATAACGGTATCATCATCATAGAGTACCGACTGTACACGACTGTAAGGACAGACATAGACACAAAAATTTTCTTTTATGAACACAACATCTAAAATAATAAAGAGTGCCGTACCCAAGAACATACCTAATAACACCTTATGCTCCATAGGGTTCGCCAAATAGGCAAAAAAATCTTCAGGTGGTACAAAAAACCATAAAAAGTTTGCTGAAGCAACCAAGGCGAGGATTGACCATAATAAGATAGCAATCACACTTTTTACTTGATTTTCCACTTTAGACATATCAGGATCTTTTTGCTTATTTTTAATACGCTTACGTAATCCTAAAAGTTTCGTCTCTATGCCATCTCTGTAAATTACCCTAAAGATAGTTTGAGGACAGGCCCATCCACACCATGCACGACCCCCAACCGCAGTCACTGCAAATATCCCCAAGAAAAGGAGCATGAGCAAGAAAGGCATAAGATAAAGTTCTTGCATGTCAAATGCTATCCCCGCCAAATGTAGTTTTTTTTGATCAAAACTCAACAAAAAAAGGTGATTCCCGTTAATCGTAATCCAAGGTATCACCAATGCCAAAACGGTTGCTGCAACATATGCCCAATATCTTTTAATGCGATAGGGTACCCAATCTTTTAAATACTCTTTTGCCTGATTTTTCTTTGCTTTGTCCGTCATTACTGTTGCTTCCATTATGAAACCTTTTCTTTAATTTTATAGTGTGATTCTAATTCAAATGGACAGATTAATACAATATTATCCATTTTTTTATCTCTAATCTTCTGGCTTGGTATAACGATGCTGCTAACCAACTCTTTCAATCCCCTTGACTCTATGTAATCTTTGAGGGAACTTCTACTCACATTTAACGTTCGGGCAATAGCACTCACACTCTCGTTTTGAGAAAGCAGCTCTATTATTCTACTATGATATACATCAAACTTAGAACCGGACTTACTTCCCTTTGGGCGTCCTATCTGTCCTGATTTATCTTTTGGAATCACTCTTTGCTCCTCCAAAAGAGAAAAAACATCCACCATACTGCTTTGTCTATTGATTACTATATTTGCCGAACATATCCAAAGATTTACATGGTGGCTCAATACACAACCAATAATTTTCACCAATTCGTCTATCTTCGTACTTAATATCGGCAAAGAGGATACAATTACGGTGTGTTCCCCTGACGACAATGATTTTAAAAACACTTCAAAATCATCTCGTTCCTCTATTAAAAGATTTTTAGTGGAATACTCCACCACCTCTTTGTCTATCTTCAATCTCTCATGATGAGAGAAAGAGAGTATATTTTGTTTTTGGCTTACCAAATTCTCTAAATTCGGTACTTGTCTCATATAAGCATAAATCATAATACTCCTTAAAAGATTTGGATAATAGTATCAGTTTTGATGATTAAAGTCAAGTATTTTAATACTTTTTACGTCAATAGTAACGATACCGTTATTTTTATGTTAAACTAACGGAAAAATAGGTAAATCTTTGAACTTAACACATTTAGACGAACAAAACAAACCAAAAATGGTTGACGTGGGTGAAAAATCGGCTACAATACGTAAAGCCACGGCTTCAGGCATCATTGAAGTAGGACAACCAGCATTTGACGCAGTGATTGCAAATACAGCAAAAAAAGGGCCTGTCTTGCAAACGGCTGTCATTGCAGCCATACAAGGAACCAAACAGACTTCAACACTCATCCCTATGTGTCACCCTTTAATGCTGACTTCTGTCAAAACAGACATAGAAGAGCTCCCCGAACTTCCGGGATTTAAACTGACCGTTACAGCAAAGCTAAACGGTCAGACAGGGGTAGAGATGGAAGCGCTGACAGGTGTGAGTGTAGGACTATTGACCATCTATGACATGCTCAAAGCTATCGACAAGGGTATGGTCATCAAACATGTCCAACTTGAACATAAATCCGGTGGTAACAGCGGTGATTTTAATCGTGCATAATTTTAAAAGGAGCATCCATGATTTTAGGTGACAATACACCCCAGAGACCAACCATAGAATACCCCATCAAGTGGGGCTTCAAATTAATAGGAAAAGACAAAGAAGCGCTTCTCACTTGTATTAAAGAAGCTATGGGAGAGAAAGAACACCTTTGTTCTATGGGAAATACCTCTAAAACAGGAAAATTTCACTCTTATAATGCCAGTTGTGTCGTAGAAACAGAAGAGGAGAGAAACCGTATTTTTAAATACTGTCAAGATCATGATGCTGTAGATATGGTGATTTAACCCTAAACAACATCCAAATATAATTTTTTTATGGTATTTTAATGTGAAAATTCAGAGAAATCCCTGATGAGAATATAATATAAAGAAGAACACAATGAATAACGGTCAAGACCATATTAAAGTTGCCAATAACGTACGACAGGTACTTACAGAAGAACTGTTTGGACAAGATAGAGCCATAGATGCAATTGTCAATAGTATACAGAGCAATATTTTAACCAATAAAAATGCACCTAAATCAACCTATCTGTTTTTAGGCTCTCCTGCAACAGGTAAAACCTATTTAGCTGAACTCATGACGAAAAGTTTAGACGGCTATAAAATCAGAAAATTTGACATGACACAGTACCATGAACAAAATGGTGGTGAACTTTACGGCTACCCCAAAGGGTGGTCTGGTTATGGTATAGGACAACTCACGGGCTTTGTACATGAAAACCCCAAATCGATCATTGTTTTAGATGCCTTTGAAAAAGCAGATAATGTTATACAAACAAACCTACTCTCCATCTTCGAGGGAGGCGCAATGAGAGATGCCTGTGGCTGGGACAAGATGACTGACCTTCCCTGTAATGATGACCCTGAAAAGCTCTATGATGAAGGGAATGCCACATTCTTAGTTGATTTTAAAGAGACGATTTTTATTATCACCTCCAATCTAGGGGAAGAGCTCTATTCGGACAATAAGTTTATCAAGCTCATTGATGATGATTATATTCAAGCTGAGTCGATGATACTCGAAGCCCTCAAAAGAGAAGAGAAGAGGAACATCAAAACAGGTGGAAATCAAAAAGCAATTATCCCCGAGTTGATTTCAAGGTTTTCACAAGCAACGATTGTGCTCTTCAATAAACTCAACTATACTGCCTATGAATCTATTGGAGAAAAAGCTTTTATAGAGTATAAAAATGTATTTTTAGAAAAGTTCGATATTGATTTTAAGATAGATAAACATTTTAAAAACTTTTTGAAAACACAAATATTGCTTTTTGCACCAGAACTGGATGCAAGACGGATTAAAAATAAGTTAGGCGAAACTTTTTTTACCAAAGTAACCGACTTTCTCATGAACCGCAAGGAGAGCTTAGAGACCTATAGAGAGGTTAAAGTGGTACTTTCCAAAAAAACGGTTGATTTTATCAATGAAAATATAGCCCCTCTTATTGCCGAAGACAAACTGGTCAAAGAACTCTTTAGAAAAAATATAAAACTGGAAATTGATGATGCATTCACGGTGAAAAATGATAGCATTACCTATAGGGTCAAAGCGTGCAGGTTCAAACAGGTCAAGCGTATCAAAGATTTTTCGGAAGATGGACTGGTCTTTGATATCCCCAATGTATCTTTTGATGATATCGCCGGACATACGCATGCAAAAAGCAGACTGCTTGAAGTGATCAACTTTTTAAAAGAACCAAAACTACTCAAAGAGTTTAATGTACAGCCTCCCAAAGGAATGTTACTCTACGGACCTCCGGGGACAGGAAAAACCCTTTTGGCAAAAGCCTTTTCAGCAGAGGCCCAACTCCCTTTTATCTCGATCACCGGTGTGGAACTTTTACAATTGGACAAAATCAAAAAAGTGTTTGCCAAAGCCAAAGAGTATGCACCTTCCATTATTTTTATCGATGAGATAGATACCATAGGTGCAAGAGGAAAAGATAATAGCCGTGAAGTACAAATAAATAAGTTTTTGGCTGAAATGGATGGGTTTGCAAATAAAGAGGATGAACATGTCTTTATCATCGCTGCAACAAACTATAGGGACAATATTGACAGTGCTATCATGAGAGCGGGAAGAATAGAGATACACATTGCAGTCAATGACCTTGATAAAGATGCTAGAAAATACTTTATTGATAAGATTATCCAACATAAGCCTACCAGCGGAGCGTTTGATATGAATAAACTCTTAACCTATACCGCGGGACTCACGGGAGCAGAACTCGAGCTCGTCAGTAAAGAGGCATCATTTTATTGTATCAGACATAATTTACCCACCATTACACAAGATATTTTACTCCGACAGATCAATACAGTAAAATACGGTGAGAAACACTCACATATATCCCATGAAAAGATATTTGAAAAAAATGCCATTAGAGAGGCGGCACATACGATTATCTCTAAAGCACTTATGCCTCATGTGCAAATAAGACAAATTGCAGTCAGTCCACGTAATACCACCCATGGATTTGTCGCTACAAATCATGAGGAACTACAGAACAATATGTCGATTGAAGATATTAAAAACAGAATTTGTATCTCCTTATCTGGAAGAATAGCACTAATGACCAAATACGGTAACCTCGCGGGTATGGATATGGATGCATCTCCTGATTTACAACATGCAACCAAGGATGCCTATAAAGCCATTGCATACTATGGTATGGACAGTGAAGTCGGCTATATCAATATTGAGGGGGTTATGGATGCCCAAAAAAATACGGAAGAGAAAATAAATGTACGACATAATCATGAAAAGATTGATGAAGCACTTGAACGCTGGATGGATGAAGCACAACAGGATACAAAAGTTCTAGTCAATGACCATTGGGATAAAATTGAACAACTCGCAACAACACTTTTAGATAAAGAAATTCTTTATGAAGAGGAGTTAGATACGCTTTAGGGCATCTCTAAACCCTCCGTGCACTTTTTAAATGATGCAGCATCTTATCTGCACTCAAGCTCACTAACATCGAAACAATGACATATGCTAGAAAAAAGTAGAGTCCCACCTCAACCTCCGCGCGGCTTACATCCCCTTTATTCGCCGTGAGGTAGACAAGAAATACGGCTACGACAAAAACATCCACCATGGACCACTTCCCTATCATCTTAAAAAACTTCACAATACCATGTGCAAAGTTATTTTTTATAAAAAGAGAAATAAAAAGCAAAGAGAGGACTTTTAAGACAGGGGTGACAACAGAAAAGAGCAGTATTACTGTAGCAACAACCACATCTCCTCCCTCAAAAAGTTTTTCAATAGCACCTATCACCCCTTTTGATTCAAAAGAGAGTACAATGTCACCGAGATACTCCACTTCTGTATGGATTGTCACCATTAAGATAGGGGTGATAAGCCCAAAAATAAGTGTCACCAGAGCCGTTAGTGAGCCAAAGAGTGTGAATGTTCTAAGTGAAGTCATAAAAAAAGAGAATAAAATAAGTGCCAATAGAGACATAAAGTAGAGGGTATACCTCTTGGCGCTAAGCATAGCTGCTTGTTGTTTTTCTACAATATCCTCTACCACTATCTGTGTCTCATCATTGTATAAATCACCCAACAGACTTTTGGCAATCTTCTCTAACTTCCGTGTTGCTTGTTGCGTCGCACTTTGATAAGCAACAAGCTCTGTGGTTTGCTCTTCATAGAGTATTGCCTGTTCATATGCTTTTATGCCAAAGAGCACCATCACGCATAAGATAACACTCAATACAGCAGGGATCAATACATATTTCATATCTCAATACTCTCCTACTCTTTAACTTCAAAATATATCAACAGTGTCTGCTGTAAAAAGTTGTCATTGTCATCACTTACCATCAGATATGAATGCTTACCCACACGCGCTAACCCTTCAAAATTATCGATACTCCACCCTTTATGACTGTTCATCTTCACCAAAATCTCACTTTCACATATCCTCTCCTTGTTCTTGCAGCGATTGAGATAAATCTTTTTTATTGTGATAATAAAGGGGTGAATAAGATCAATATAGGATCTTTCAATGACCATTATGTTCCCATCATCCATCACTTCCATCGCAACCACTGCACTTTTTGACTCTGCTTCTGCTCTAAAATGCCACTTTTTACCGTTTAATGCATATATTGTCTGCTTCTTTTTGTGCATATGCTTCAACGGCCACTCTGCCGCAGTCAATAGACCATACTTAGGATGCCAAGTCAATGCTTCTAGGGATTTGTTACGACTTCTGTAATTTTTAGGGTCTTTTAATACTCTAGGTAGCTTATAGGTTGTAGCCATGCGTCCGTTTTCACTAAACCTGCCTATTTTTGCCCGACCTTCAAAAGAGACATAAAGCTCTCCTTTATTGTCTAGAGTAAGCCCTTCACTATCATGACACCAATGTTTAAACTTCTGCCCTTTTTTCTTTACTAATGTAACTCCGTTAAGGGCATGAAGAGAATCAATTTTATCCGAAAAAGAGGCTTCAAAAACAAATAGCTTACCCTCATCACTTACAAAATAGAGTTTCTCTGTTTTATGGTTATAGGCAAGATCAGAAATCTCAGAAAATTTTACACCATTCACCTCTTTGATATCGAGTATTTTCTGATCTAAAAGTGTAATATGCTCAATCTGCTTGCTGTTTAAAAATGGTGCTATATCCGTATTGCGTACCTGTGCTTGAAGTAAACCCATTATACTTACGACAAGAAAAAACTTTTTCATGACTGTGGAGATTTGTCTTTAAAAAAGTAAACCATAACAACTATCCATACCACAGCAACATCAATGGCAACATCCGCAAAATTAAATACGGCAAAATCAAAGCCGCAGTGCCAAGCCACATAATCAACCACGCCACCATGAATAAAACGGTCATAGAGATTACCAAGTGCACCACCAACAAGTAAGCCTGCGGGAAATGCATAGCGCCTAATATAGCCCTCTTTAAAAATAAAGAAAAGAATAGCCAGTATAAGCAAGGATTGTATCCATTTTAAATAAGGTCCAAGAAATGCCAACATAGAGAAGGCCACACCTTTATTATAATGGAGTTCAAGATCGATACACTCTCCAGCCCGATAATACCCCTCAACAAAAATGTTTTTTATATTTTGGTCAATGATAAAAATACCTAAAAGTACCATAAAAAAAACGGCAAAGTGTCTCATTAGACCAATACCCCTTTAAAAAATTGTTTACACTCTTCCATCATCACTTCAAGCTTCTCTTCATCTTTTCCTTCAAGTAAAAGACGAATCTTATTTTCTGTACCAGAATATCTAAAAAGATGTCTCATCCCTGCCCTCTCTACCTTTTCTTTTAGTGCATCCAAACCATCAATGGTTTCAAAAGCTCTTTTTTCATCTACAAGTAGGTTAACCAGTATCTGTGGGTAAGAAACATAAGGGTTAAATACTTCACTTGCCTTTTTACCCGACATAACGAGGTAAGCCAAGGCCTGTAAAGCCGAAGAGATACCATCTCCGGTCTTCGCATAATCAGAGAAGATGATATGTCCGCTCTGTTCACCTCCAAAGTTAATACCATATTCTTGCATCATCTCTACAACATTTTTATCACCAACGGCAGAACGGTATAATTTTAAAGCGTTTTTTTCCAAATATTCATCTAACCCTTTATTGCTCATGACAGTGGAAACCATACCTCCGCCTTTTAAAGTACCTTGATTTTGTAGATGCACTGCAAGTACACCCATCAACTTATCTCCATCTACCACATCCCCTTTCTCATCCACCATAACAAGTCTATCAGCATCGCCATCAAGTGCAATACCTACATCGGCACGGTATTCCAAGACAACTTTCGCTAAATTTTCAGGGTGCATTGCTCCACATCCCTCATTAATATTAAACCCATTTGGTCTATCACCAATCACCACCACATCTGCACCGAGCTCAGTTAATATTGTAGGTCCTACAATATACCCCGCACCATTGGCACAGTCAATAACTACTCTTTTTCCTGCTAATGTCAGTGGTTTTGGAAAAGAATTTTTAATATGTACGATATAGCGTCCAATCACATCGTCGATACGTTTTGATTTACCAATCTCTTTTTCTATGGCTTGTGCATGATTAATTGCTACATCATCATCAAAAATCGTTTCAATATCTATCTCTTTATCCCGGTTAAGTTTATTGCCTTCACAATCAAAGAACTTGATACCGTTATCATAATATGGGTTATGACTTGCAGATATCATAATCCCTCCATCACAACGCATATTCTCAGTCAAAAAAGCTATTGCAGGTGTTGGCATAGGACCAATCTGAATCACATCAAAACCTACAGCAGTTAAGCCTGAAACAATGGCATTCTCTATCATATATCCACTTCGTCTTGTATCTTTACCTACCAAAATTTTGTTTGTTTTCGCAATTTTTTTAAAATAAATCCCCGTAGCCATAGCTAAACGCATGGCATTTACAGCACTGACTTTTTTCCCTGCTTTACCTCTTACTCCATCTGTTCCAAATAGTGTCACGATAATTCCCTCTATAATAGTTTATAATGCTTTAATTTTAACCGAAAATTACTAATATCCGCGTTATCATTCATATATTTTATTTTTCTTTCAACTACATACAAATGCTAAAAAATAAATTAATAAATATTTAATCTTATTTTAGCTATCATTCGCGAACTATTTTCACTCTACAATGAGTGACAACAATAACCTAACAGAAGGAAATGAACATGGCACACAATAAATCAGCAAAAAAACGTATTTTGCAAACTGCTGTAAAAACTGAAAGAAACAGATATTACAGAACAAGAATCAAAAATATCGTTAAAGCGGTACATGAAGCAGTAGAAGCATCGAACAAAACCGCAGCAACAACTGCTTTTGCAACTGCAAACAAACAAATACACTCACTCGTAAGCAAAGGTTTCATTAAGAAGTCAACTGCATCTAGAAAAGTAAGCCGTCTTCATAAAATGGTAAACTCTATCGAAGCTGCGTAAGCAGTCTCGATACACTCCCGTACTACATAATCTAATATAAAGAACGCCTATGTTCAAAGAAAAACTCCAACCGTTTATTAAAAGATACAACGAACTTAGTGAACTATTAAGCTCACCAGATATCGCAAGTGACATTAACCGAATGACAGAGCTTAGTAAAGAGCAATCTGGATTAAGTGACCTGGTTGAAAAAGCCAAACTTTACATTGAAACAGCAGATGCCATAGAAGAGAACAAAGAACTATTAGGAGATCCTGAACTAGGAGATCTTGCGAAAGAAGAACTCTCTGAACTTACGCCTATGCTACCTGCTTTAGAAGATGAAATTAAAATTCTCATGATTCCCAAAGATAAGAATGACGATAAAAACATCTTCCTTGAACTCCGTGCAGGAGCAGGCGGAGATGAAGCAGCACTGTTTGTAGCAGATGTATTTAAAATGTACTCTCGTTATGCCGAACAGGTGGGCTGGAAGATTGAAATCGTTAGCACCAATGAGGGTACTGCGGGAGGATACAAAGAGCTTGTAGCACAAATTAAAGGGTCTGGAGTCTATTCTCAGCTTAAGTATGAGGGAGGAACACACCGTGTTCAACGTGTACCCGATACCGAGACGCAAGGACGTGTTCACACCTCTGCCATTACCGTAGCCATCATCCCTGAAGTAGATGATGTAGAGATAGATATTAAAGCAAATGATATTAAAATGGATGTTTACCGTTCAAGTGGCTGTGGAGGGCAATCAGTCAATACTACAGATTCTGCCGTTCGCTTAACGCACATCCCTACAGGAATTGTTGCAGCCATTCAAGATGAGAAATCGCAGCATAAAAATAGAGATAAGGCAATGAAGGTACTCAAAGCGAGGGTCTATGAATTTGAACTTCAAAAGCAACTTGATGCAACCTCAAGTCAAAGAAAACTACAAGTAGGCTCAGGTGACCGTTCTGAAAAAATAAGAACATACAACTATCCGCAAAACAGACTAACCGATCATCGTGTAGGACTTACACTCTACTCTCTAGATGACATCATGAACAATGGCAACCTAAGACTGGTTATTGACCCACTTATAGCACATGCACAAACTGAAGCCATTCAGGAAGCTGGACTCTAGTATGTCTCAGTTTGTCCCACTCAAATGTGACAATGACCTCAAAGAGATTATTCAATCTGCTTTTGATTCTGATTTTGACCTCTCTGGTGCATGGGGATATACACAAGATAGTGCAACACACATTCACTCTACAGACCTCCCCTTATCTCAAATTGAGCATATACTTGCATCCATGCGTGCCTATTTAGAGATGAATATGACCCTTTCTAAAGAAGATCGTTACGGAAGTATAAATCTTAATGAACTCGACAGAAGACGTATCCAGGATAAGAAATTCATCTACGACAAAGTTAAGTATGAAATTACAGCTATGAGAGAAAAGACTTATAATGCATTTATCCATGCATACAAAGAGGGTTATGGAACAGAAGGGTTTGATATGGAAAAACACTTTGAAGAACGAAAAGAGGCAACCCTAAAAAGAGAAGTGGTCTACTGGTTTGAAATCCATCAAACACTTCACTAAATCCACTAACACCTTCAACAGAACTATATTGGAGATAAAATTAAATAATAGACTCAAAAAAATATATTAGTTAATTTTACTTTATCTATTGACTCTCTAAGGAGCCAGATAGATAAGATTAAACTATTTATTTTATTTTTTTAGCTTCGGTTACAGTATTCCCTTTAAGATCCGTCCATGTGATTGACACTTCATCACCTTTAGCAGCACCTTTAAATGAAAACTTAAACTGTGGATTTTTTGACCAAAATTGGCTTGTCGAAGCATCATATACTACTTTAGAGTTTGCAGATGCAGTGATATGTGTGATAAAGTTTGCATCCACACCTTTTTTCTTTGCTTGATCATATGTAAGCATGTCATGTTTTGCCATAACTTTAACTTGTACAACATCACCTTTTAGTTTTGCTTTAATTTTCATATTACCCATAATATTCCTTTTTCTTTCTATTTTCTATTCTATACTTTTTAAGTATCAAACGCTACGTACTTGAGATAAGGAATTAACCTTCACATCCACCAAGTGCAACTTCAAGTGACTGAGTTCCGACATAAAACTTACCGTCTGTACCTTCTACAACAGCAGTAATCTTACCAGATGCTTTCATCTTAATCTTCATCATATAATCTACAATTCCACCCTCAGGTACGGTAAATACAGCTACGGCTGCTTCCGGGTTAGCATCTTGGAAAAGTGCTACAGTCTTAGCCGATTTATCAGATTTTACTGTTACAGGGATTGCTCCACCATTACTTGCAACTTTTGGTGCTTTCACGGTAACACCTTCTTCAACAAGCGCAACATCTCCATACAATGCTTTTACTGCATCTTTTACATTATGTGCAGTCCATGTATCAGGCTTTGTAGCTCTAAAATCAATTGCAGACAAACTTGCCGGTACAACAGCTGCTGCAACCATACTTAAACTTAAAAACTTTCTTCTATCCATTTTATTTCCTTTGTATATAACTTAGATAAAAGGTCAAGCAAAACTGCCAACCTAATATCTCATTTTACTAAAATATTGTGTAATAATTGTGATAATACACACTTATTTACTTGCATTAATCATATAATCAACAATTTCATTCATCTTCGCATCACTAAGATCCATCGCTCCACCTTTTGGAGGCATACCGTTAAGACCATTTATTGCATTTGAATATACCGTATCAATACCTTTTTCAAGTACTGCTGCCCAAGCCGCTTTATCGCCCACGGCAGGTGCTCCCATTGAATCTGTTTCGTGACACACTTTACAACTTGCATCATACGCTTTTTGTCCCGGAGCGATGACAACATCACCACTTGCTTCAGGCAATGACCTTTCAGAAGTCAATGGTGGTGTAAAGTCAGTCAATGCAAATCCAATTCTCTGTACTTCAGGTCCACCTTCAAAACAATCTTTCATACATCTCACACCATTACCGTAATTCAATGGGTTGTTAAAGTATGCACGTGCATTGTCCGGACCTTTTGGACCATTAATATCCGGTTCAAAACCATCCACATTTGGCATCACAATCTTTAAGAATTTTTCTCTATCAAGAACGTATTCATCATCTACTTCTACGCCATCAACCGACATTTCATTAATATAGAGTATATAAGCAACCAAAGCATATACTTCATCATTAGGCAATGTTAATGGAGCTTGATGAGGCATACCAGTTTTAATATACCACCACAATGTACTTGCATATGGCCAATTAGAACCAAAGACACGCTGAGGACCGTCTGAATCCGGATCCGTTCTTTGATTCATCAGTGTCTTTTGCATCTCTTCTGCATTTCCGGCTGTTAATCTTGGGTAAAGCCCCGCACCAGCACCGAAGTCACCGTGACAAGATTGACACTTTGCTTCATAGATTTCATCACCATCTTCTACGGAACCTGAACCCTCAGGAAGACCCGTACCATCTGGCATTACGTCAATATCCCAAGCTCTCTCTTCATTGGCAGTTGGTTTTCTACCCTTATTGAATGCTGTTGTATGTGCTTGCTCATTTACATGATATGCACCTGTTTTACCATTCACGATAGGATAAACAACACCACCGTCAATGACTAATTTACCATTCTCATACGTGTTTTTAACAGCATCAGACAACACAGGGGTCAATGGACCCACGGCATCAATTTCTCTTTTAGTAAACCCTTCCGTATTCATCGGTAAAGCTGCTGCTGTCTTTTCCTCAGCAGTTGCCGTATCTTTTGTACCATTAGATGCATTACAAGCAGTTCCTAAAAATACTACCGATGCAAGCAAGGTACTTGCAACAATTTTTTTATGATAAGATTTGTACATTTGTAACCTCTCCTTTGGCATCTATTTCCCATGTATGTATCCCATTTCTATGGTAAACACCTTCAATACCTACCGCAGCTCTCTCATTCTTAACGGATGGCTGAATATGCCCTGCATCATCTGCAGCACGTGAAGAGAGAAGCATCGGCTTACCTGTGTACTCATGCATGAGTGAAAATCTAGTCCATGATTTTTCAAGCACCAAGCCTTTGAGAGATGCTTCAACCCAGTTTTTACCACCGTCAAATGAGACATCAACCGTTGTAATAGTTCCGTGCCCAGACCAAGCAAGCCCCTCAATCTCTATCATTTCACCTTTTTTAAGGTCTGTCCATGGTTTTTCAGGACAAGGTGAGGTCACAACCGAGTTTACTTCATTCACATAGAAATGCTGTATCGCTTTTCCAGTATGTTTCAATGCCGTATACTTAGATGTCTCCTCTTTTGCATAGAATGGCTCAGATGCAAACTCAAGTCTACATAACCATTTTACACACAAGTTTGCTTCCCAACCTGGAACAACAATTCTAATTGGATACCCCTGTTCCGGACGTAACGCTTCACCATTTTGTCCCCAAACAATCATTGCATCATCTAGTACTTTATCTACAGGAATTGTTCTACCCATATGTGAACTGTCATTACCTTCTGCAAGCATCCAACGTGCTTCTGGCTTAAGTCCTAAATCTTTGAGAATATCTTTAATATATACACCTGTCCACTCAGCACAAGACATAAACCCTTTTGCAAATTGAATAGAGTTAAATTGAGGTCCCCTCCACTCAGGTCCGCCGTTTGCAGGACACTCAAGGAAGTGTACTCTACTAACATTTGGATATTTTTTCAATTGATCCATCGTTAAAACAATTGGTTTTTCAACTAAACCGTGAATCATGAGTCTATGTTGATTTGGATCAATAGTCGGTGTACCACCATGATTTCTATTGAAGAAAAGTCCATTTGGAGTAAGGATACCGCTTAAGTCCTGAATAGGTGTTACCGCAATTGATGCTCTATAGTTACCCGAAGAGAGAATAGGCGTTATTCTTCTTGTTACCGCATGCTCATACGGCGAAGGCTGACCATATAGGTTTACCGTAACATCATCACCCCATTTAATGGCCCACTCTTTATGCTCCATAATGTCCGGATCATCCTCTGCGTTCGCTTTAATCTCGCTCGCATCTATTGTGACTGGTGAAACAACACTCGCCGCAGCCAGTGCACTCATCGAATAAGCTGCTGTTTTCTTAAAAAAGTCTCTTCGTGATGCTTGCTCTGATACTTCAGAAATCACTTCAAGCTCTTCTTTAGATACATTATTAATCTTATTCATTAGTCCTCCTTGATTGATTTTAAAATGACTAAGGTATCGACCTTAGGATAGTCATATGCTATTAATTATATAGAAATAAAATAAAAATAATAAGCATAATGACTACTCAATCCTTATATATATATATTTATTTACACTCTGTAACAAATATTCCCCTCTCTATATCACTTCATCATCACCAAGCCATACAGCTCATTGTCAATACATCCACATACGCTCGAGTATAATACAAGTTTCCATTTAGATCTTCAACCACAGCAAATAGTGTACCTTTAAATTCCATTCTAATCGTAAGTTCATACGCAACAATACTCCCTTCATGCACATAAAAAACAGCCACTAAACTCTGTGGGTTTGCATCCTGAAAAATAGCAACAGTGTTGGACTTTATCCGTGAACTGACACCTATTATTATGTTATCCCTATCTAAGATACTTCCCTTTGGGACAATGATTTCAATCTCCTCGCTTTTTTGAAGTGTTGAAAACTTTTCTCTGCCGTATAGAGCCATTGCTGCATCATTTATTGAAGAGGCACTCCATATTTTTGAACGATATACACTAAAAAATAAAAAATTACGTCGAATGAAGCTCCTCGACCCAAGGGTGCGAGGTATCTTCATAACTCCAGGTTTAATTGCCCTTCATGAAGTTTAGTATACTTCACATCTTTACCTTGATTTTGAATGTACTTTTTTATCACATCTTCA
>JAYEJF010000023.1:0-19507 GCA_034660455.1 Campylobacterota bacterium
CAATACCTTCGTGATTTGGAATCTTGTGAAAATGTCAGGGTCTACAGACCATAAAGGTTGTTATATGTTAAAAAAAATACTATTTTTTCTACTACTTCTCTTCTCTTCATTGTTAGTTGCAAATGATAACAACGACAGCTTGGAAGCGTTCATCAACGAACAGATCATCATTGAGCGCCAACTGCTCGATTATAATCTTTCTCTGGAGAAAAAAATTAAGATTAAAAAAAATCAGGAAAAGAGGTATCAAGATTTTCTTTTAGAGTATACGAGTAATCAAAAAGATAACCTTTATAAGAGCAATCCCTATAAAGATGAAATCAATAAACTCACCATTCGGTTAAACAGTAATAAACACAGGGGAAATACCAATGCTGTGATGAGAGATGAAGTACTTCTGCAAGGCTACAATTTACGAAAAGGTATCCGGACGGCATTTCATGAAGTATTACAACAGGCAGAGAGTGGGTCTAAAGCACTCTTTAAAGATAAAATCAATGAAACACTTGTAAAGTACTTTTCAAAATATACCCCTTTGGATAAAAAGAAATATATTTCTAAAGATCAAGACCCCTCAAGTCCTATCATCATATCACTCCATGCAGCCCTAGAAGAGTTAAGTTATTTGGAAAATGTTTCCCATACCTTTAGTGCGGAAGTTGTGGCGAACAGTGCGTATATCTACCGTTCGAGTCGTATCTCCTCATCAAGATTTTTTACTTTTTTAAAGAGTATAAACGCTTCCCCTTATGGAGAGAAAATCAATACTTTTCTTTCACCTATTCATTTAGACCTAGCCCGAGTTATACTTGTTTTTATCATTATACTCTCTATATTGGTAGTACAGTTTCTCTTACGTACTACGATGAATTACATCTTAAAGTATTACCATTTTGAAGATGATGATATTGAATATATTCATGAGCATATTACAAAAATATTTAAATATCTTGCATCCGTATTGATTATACATTCCATGCTCATAGTCTATATAGGTATTGACAGTACGAGTATCAATATGAGTAAAATATTTTCTGTCATATATGTTATCTTAATTACATTGCTCTTGTATCGTATCACAAATACCATTGCCTATCTGAAAATGGAAAGTATCAAGAGTAGTAAAGTTTTGAAAAATGAAGTCATCAACCTCATGATCAAAGTGAGCAACGGTTTTCTTCTTCTTATTGCACTTATCGTCATTTTGAAAATCTTTGGCGTCAATCTTACCGCCCTGCTCTCAGGTCTGGGTATCATGGGAGCAGCTGTAGCATTTGCAGCCAAAGACAGCATAGCCAATATATTTGGTTCTGTTTCCATCCTTCTTGGAGATATTTTCGAACAGGGTGATTGGATAGAGACAAAAGATGTCAATGGTACGGTTGTAGAGATAGGCTTGCGTGCTTCAACCATACGAACCTTTGACAATGCCCTGATCTCTACCCCTAACTTTGAACTTGCAAATACAAGTATAAAAAATTGGAGTAGACGGAGTATAGGGCGCCGTATTAAAATGAATATCGGCGTAACTTATGAATCCGATTTCAATGATATTCACCAGGCGATTGATGATATTAGAGAGATGCTCAAAGCGCATCCTGGCATAGCAAATGAAGGGACACAATATAAGAATGTAAACCGTCAGGCAAAATTGGTTTCTATGGAAGACTTCAGGGGTGTAAAGCGTACTTCATTGGTCTATTTAGATGAATTCTCCAATTCAAGTATTAATATTCTTCTCTACTGTTTTAGTAAATCTGTTGATTGGGCACAGTGGCTTGAAGTCAAAGAAGATGTCATGTTCAAAATAGCAAAGATACTTGAAAAAAATAATTTAGCCTTTGCATACCCTACCTTAACGATCCATCAAGCAGATACCCAAAGCGATTCTGAAGCGTAAATGAGATTGTTTTCGTATCTGAACCCAATATGATACAAAAGTTCTTTCCTAAATATTAATAGGACAAATTTACTCTCATTTAGTAAAAACACTTGAAACACTTAGCTATTTTGTGCTATAAATGTTTTACATACCTAGTTAAGGAGCGTAATATGGCAAATGAAGGATTGGATAAAGCAGTCTCAGGTGAGTATGCACTCGGTTTTGAGATAGATATCGAAACTGAAACAGTACCACCCGGACTGGATGAAAGCACGATTGCTTTCATCTCTAAAAAAAAGAATGAACCCGAATGGATGTTGGAGCTTAGGCTCAAAGCACTCAAAAAATGGGAGAGTATGACCGAACCACACTGGGCACACTTGGAGTATGAACCTATAGATTACCAATCTATCTCATACTTTTCAGCACCCAAAGAGGGGATAGACAGCCTTGATGAAGTGGACCCAAAAATTCTTGAAGCCTATGAGAAGCTTGGTATCTCACTCGAAGAGCAAAAACAACTTGCAGGTGTGAAAGTGGCTGTTGATGCAGTCGTCGATTCTGTATCCGTTAAAACCACCTATGCCAAAGAGCTTGCAGAGCATGGGGTTATCTTCTGTTCTATCTCTGAAGCGATAGAGAACCACCCAGAACTTGTCAAAAAGTATATGTTCTCTGTCGTGCCTATGACGGACAACTACTTTGCAGCACTCAACTCGGCTGTCTTTACCGATGGAACATTTGTCTATATTCCAAAAGGGGTACGTTGTCCTATGGAGCTTAGTACCTATTTTAGAATTAATGCAATGAATACAGGACAGTTTGAACGTACTTTGATTATCGCCGATGAGGGTTCTCATGTGAGCTACAACGAAGGATGTTCAGCGCCAACACGTGATGAGCATCAACTCCACGCAGCAGTCGTTGAGCTTGTGATTTTAAAAGATGCAGAGATTAAATACTCTACCATTCAAAACTGGTTCCCTGGAGATGAGACAGGTAAAGGGGGGATTTACAACTTCGTAACCAAACGTGCCATTTGTGAAGGTGATAACGCCAAAGTCTCTTGGACACAGGTGGAAACAGGTTCAGCCATTACATGGAAATACCCTTCATGTATCCTCAAAGGGGACAATTCAGTAGGTGAATTTTACTCTGTAGCCGTCACGACCCTAGCCCAACAAGCCGATACAGGTACAAAGATGATACATATTGGTAAAAATACCAGTTCCACTATCATCTCTAAAGGTATCTCTGCTATGAAAGGGCAAAACACCTATAGAGGACTTGTGAAGATAGGTTCATCAGCCGAGGGTGCTAGAAACTACTCTGAGTGTGATTCGTTACTCATTGGCTCTGAGTGTGGTGCACATACGTTCCCATATCTTGAATCCAAAGATACCAAAGGGCAAGTCGAACATGAAGCAACCACCTCAAAGATTAGTGATGAACAGCTCTTTTATCTACGTCAAAGAGGGATTAACGAAGAGGATGCCGTGAGTATGATTGTCCACGGTTTTTGTAAACAAGTCTTCTCTCAACTCCCAATGGAGTATGCAGTTGAAGCCAAAGCATTATTAGAATTAACATTAGAAGGAAGTGTAGGATGAGTATTATGAAGATAGAAAATGTAGAAGCAAAAATCGGTGATAAGCAGATATTAAAAGGTTTAAATCTTGAACTTGAACCAGGTAAGGTTCATGCGATTATGGGGCCAAACGGTGCAGGTAAATCAACACTTTCTAAAACGCTCGTAGGACACTACGATGTAGAGCTTACAGCTGGAGATATTATCTACAAAGGTAAAAATATCAACGAGATGGAAGCTGAAGAGAGAGCGTTGGAGGGAATCTTTTTATCCTTCCAGCACCCTGTAGAGATACCTGGAGTGAACAATGCCTATTTCCTTAGAACAGCACTCAATGCAAAACGTAAACATCAAGGAAAAGAAGAGCTTAATGCTGCGGAGTTTTTACGTGAGATGAAGAGCCATTTGGCAGATTTGGGAATGAAATCAGATATGATTAGCCGTTCTCTTAATGAGGGCTTCTCTGGTGGTGAGAAGAAACGTAATGAGATTTTACAAATGCTTATTCTTGAGCCTGAAGTGATTATTCTTGATGAGATTGACTCAGGGCTTGACATCGATGCACTTAGAGCTGTATCAGAAGGAATTAACAAGATGAAAGATGGCAAACGAAGCTTTTTGGTCATCACACACTATTCACGTATTTTGGATTATATTGAGCCTGATTATATTCATGTACTCAAAGATGGACGTATCATCAAAACGGCTGGTCCTGAGCTTGTATCAGAGCTAGAAGAGAATGGTTACGACTCTTTAGAGGAGGAATAATGAAACTCTCTAATTTTAAAAACATAACGCCTCAAGCACTCGCACAAGAGCTTGATGCACAAGGAAGAGAAGCATTACTTGAACGCTTCACCTCTTTGGGACTTCCTAGTAAAAAGTCCGAAGAGTATCGCTACTTTGATGTGGAGAAACGTCTTGAAGTAGAGTATCAAACACTCGATTATGTTCCTAAAAACATAGTAAGAGGTGAGAATATTAAAGTGGTTGATGGTGTGGTAGTCTCTGCACCTAAAGGGATGCGTGTCTATTATGAGGCGTGTGGTGCGATTGATATGGAGCATTTTGACCCACTCTATTATCTAGGTCACTTGCTTAGCCCTATTACGATTAAAATAGAGATTGATGGGGATGCAGAAGTAGAGATTGAACACCACTTTACTAAAAGTGATGCACTGATTAATTACCGTATTGTACTCTATAACCAAGCCAACCGTCACTCTACGCTTTATGAGAATTTCTTTGCCAAGGGGATAGAGAATACACTAGTCCTTTATGGCTATGATATGCATGTGGCTAAAGACTCAACCCTAAGAGTGGTCAAAAAGCATATCATGGAAAACACAAACTATAGCATTATCGGTTCACATAAAATCAATGTAGCCAAAAATGCCAATAGTCTGTTTAAGAGCTTTGATTTTGGTAGTGGACAAGCGTTGCAACTGCTTAAAGTAGAACTTGAAGAGTATGCACATATGGACGCAGCACACCTGCTCTATCTCAATGATGATGCCAAGCGTGGAACGGTATCACAAATTGTACATAAAGGCGAACACTCTACCTCTACACAAGAGGCTAAAAATATTCTTGATGGGAGTGCAAGAGGTATCTTTGATGCACTCATCAAGGTAGAGCCAACAGGTAAATATACCAAAGCGCACCAAAACTCAAAAGCAATTTTACTCCATGACAAAGCCTATATGGCAGGGAAGCCTCAATTAGAGATTTATATCGATGAGCTTGAAGCGAGTCACGGTGCAACCACAGGGCAACTCAATCCAAAACAGCTTTTTTATCTACAAAGCCGTGGGATTAGCTATCTTGAAGCTAGAAAAATTCTTGTGATTGCTTTTGCCAATACACTCATTGAAACGGTTAAAGATACACGTCAACAAGAGCGTATCAAAGCCTCTTTTGAAAAAGTATTTTATGCAGGACATAAGGAGTATCTATGAGTATGTTAGAAACCGTAGCACAGTACAAAGAGGATTTTGACCTCTTTCCTACTGCCAATGAAAAGTTAGAGTATATTTTTGATTTAGGTAAAAAGCACACTACCTTACCTGAGGAAGAAAAAAACGATGATACCTTTGTGGTTGGGTGTGCGTCGGCTGCGTGGCTGATGGGAGAGTGTAAAGATGGGATACTCATCTTGCGTGGTGAGGGAACATCAGAGATGGCAAAAGGGATGCTTACACTTTTGCTTGATATCTTTGCCAATCGCCCTGTAGATGAAGTACTCTCCTTTGACCCAGCCAAACTACACGATATGGGGATTGTAGAACTGCTCTCTCCTGTACGTCAGCAGAGTCTTGAAGCCTTTTTAAATATGGTCTATGGCTATGCCAAAAAATGTAAAGAGCAAGGAGAAGCATCATGAGCAGTGAAGATAACCAAAGCATCAATGATAAAATGGCAAATGAGCGTCAAAAGTTTATTGATAGCCAACCAAGCGATAAAGAGATGGAAGAGAAAATCATTGCACACTTAAGAGAAATTTATGACCCAGAACTTCCTGTAAATGTCTATGATTTAGGACTTATTTACAATATTGACGTCTGGACAGATGAGGTCTCTATGATGAAAAAGTGTAAAATCACCATGACACTCACCTCGGCTACCTGTTCATTTTCACAAGTGATTATCGACCTTGTCAAAAGTATCGCCACGCGTCAAGAGGGGCTTGAGGATGTAGATGTAGAGATAGTCTTTGACCCACCATGGGGACAAGATAGTATGACGGATGATGCCAAGTTGGCGATGGGACTCCTGTAATAGATTTGTTATAAATTAAAAATATTATAATTATAATTTAATGTAAAATTAACACTTCTATCACTATAATTAGAGGATAAAAATTATCAATAAGGACATAATGATGAAAACCCCTAAGTTACTTGCTACCTCTTTACTACTCTCTTCCGTACTATTTGCGACAACAGCAAAAGAAAATATACCCGATACTCTTATGATGAAAGCAAAACAAAGCGGTATGATGAGCATACCTGAGAATCAAGCAGCACTCTCAAAACTCCTTGACCCCAATGGTAATATGATTACCGATAAAAGGGTTGAACTTGGTAAAAAACTCTATTTTGAGCCTCGTTTGTCTAAAAGTGGGATTATCTCATGTAATACCTGTCATAACCTTGGTTTGGGTGGGGCGGATGGTGTCCCTGCTGCGGTGGGGCATAAATGGATAGCCAACCCTCATCACCTTAACTCACCTACTGTTTATAACGCAGTTTTTTATGATAAGCAGTTTTGGGATGGGAGAAGCCACAACCTAGAAGCCCAAGCCCAAGGACCGATGCAAGCCGAGCCAGAGATGGCATCACCACAAGCGTTGGTTATCAAACGTATCAACTCTATCCCCGCGTATGTAGAAGCTTTTAAAGAGTCCTATGGCGATAAAGTAACGATTGATTTTGAGACGATTACAGCGACTATCGGTATCTTTGAGAGAACGCTTGTGACACCATCACCTTTTGATGATTTTATGCATGGTAAAACAGATGCGCTCACCCCTGCACAAAAAAAAGGTTTACATACCTTTATAGACAAAGGGTGTGCAAGTTGTCATAACGGTATTGCACTAGGTGGCTCTATGCAACCGTTCCAAGTAGCCAACAAATACAAATTTGCCCATCTTGGTGATTTTAAAGGAGATGCAAATGGTTTGGTCAAAACACCAACACTGAGAAACATCACCGAAACAGCCCCTTACTATCATAATGGTGCCATTTGGAGTTTAGCCGACGCAGTCAAAGAGATGGGAAGTACACAACTGGGTATCCAAATCTCTGACGCGGATGCCAATGAGATTGTTGACTTCTTAGGTGCTCTCAAAGGTAGAAAACCTGCTATTACCTACCCACAACTCCCAGAGAGTAGCCCTACTACACCAAAACCTGATTTTAACTAATCACATAGAGCCTTAATGAGGCTTTATGCTACTAAAGTATCACAAATACTTCACAAGTTAATAACAAATATAAATAATACTAGCTTTATCTGATTTATTTGGCTATAATTCCGCACTTTTCTGCAAGAGAGTACTAAACTCCTTATTTGAATACTCTACAGGTATTCCTCTATTCCACGTTCAAACGTGTGACATACAAGTTTGGTATCGGTTTGCATAAAACAGGGTTATAAACCTCTTGATACCATACATACACATGACACAAGATGAATATTACACCGACATTTTAATATAAAGAATAATACATGAAATTTACAGATTTTAATCTAAAAGATACAATACAAGCAGCCGTAAATGAAGCAGGTTTTACAGAACCCTCACCCGTACAAAGAGATGCCATACCTCTCATACTTGAGGGTAATGATATCATCGCTCAAGCACAAACAGGTACAGGTAAAACTGCTGCCTTCGGTCTTCCTGCCATGTCTATGATGAAAGCAGACGGAAGCGTTGAAGGGCTTGTCATTGTTCCTACACGTGAACTTGCAATGCAAGTCTCTGACGAATTATACCGTTTTGGTAAAAACGCAGGTCTTAAAACAGCAACCGTTTATGGTGGTACAGCATATGGAAAACAGATAGACCGTATTAAGCAAGCCTCTATTGTAGTGGCTACCCCGGGACGTTTACAAGACCTTTTAATGTCGGGTAAAATAAAGATTAAGCCAAACTTCGTGATATTGGATGAAGCAGATGAGATGCTGGATATGGGTTTTCTTGATGAAATTAAAAATATCTTTACTTTTTTACCAAAAGAGCGTCAAACATTAATGTTCTCTGCAACAATGCCAAAAGGTATCCGAAAACTTGCAGAGCAAATTCTCAACGACCCTAAAACAGTTTCCATCACAAAATCAGAAACGACCAACACTAAAATTACACAATTCTATTATGTCGTACAGGAAAAAGAGAGAGATGATGCCTTGGTCAGACTCATTGACTATAAAAATCCCGATAAATGCATTATCTTCTGTCGTATGAAAAAAGAGGTTGACAGATTGGTTGCACACATGACTGCACAAGGTTTCAAAGTATCAGGGCTTCATGGAGATATGGAGCAAAAACAAAGAGAAGTTACCATTAGAGCATTTAAACAGGGTGGAATCGATATCTTTATTGCAACAGATGTTGCAGCACGTGGATTAGATGTCAATGATGTCACACATGTATTTAACTACCACATTCCTTTTGATTCTGAATCGTATGTTCACCGTATCGGTCGTACAGGACGTGGGGGTAAATCCGGTGAAGCAATTACCTTGGTGAGTCCTAATGAACTTAGAACCATCAAACGTATTGAAAAAGATGTAGGGACTAAAATGACCACTCAGGTGATTCCCACACGTATGGAGGTACAAAATAACCGTGCAGATGCACTTATAGCCAAAATTTCTGAAACTAAAGTAACGGAAAATGCTATCAATCTGGTTAAGACACTTCAGCATGATTTAGACATTGTAACCATTGCACACCTGCTTGCATCCTTGGTACAAGAAGAGAATTTTGTAAAAGGTAAAGATAACATTGGTCTTGGTATTGAAGAGGTTGAACTTCTTATAGAAAGAGCGATGCAAAACCGTGGTGGTGGCGGAGGTGGCCGTAACCGTGGTGGATACAGAGGAAATCGAAATGGTAACCGAAGTGGTGGTCGTAGTAGACATGGCCGTAACGGACGTTCAGGTGGCGGACGCGATAGCCGTAATGGTGGTCAAGGCAGTAACCAGTAAAGTGTAACACTTCTCTATGCTCCTTGTGAAATACCATAAGGAGCACTTATCTTCAATCATATTCATAATTCTTATATATTTGTATGCTATAATAATTTTTATTTTACACAAGGATATTATATGAAAATCATAAAATTCAAAGCGATACTACTTGCTCTACTGATAGGCTTAAGCTCATCTTCCATGGCACAATCTGCTGCATCACTCGATCATGATGCAAACATGGCAATCAATAAATTTATTGATGAAGTTAAAGGCGGCGATCCTTTTTTGGTTAAAGCAAAAGCTTTTCTTGTCTTCCCATCCATTAAAGAGGCCGGTTTTTTTGTCGGCGGTAAGTATGGAGAAGGTGTACTTAGAGTAGGACGTACCACTAAGGGATATTATCGTATAACATCTGCTTCATTTGGTATGCAGATAGGGGCACAAGAGAGTTCTATGATCATTGCATTTAACACAGATAAAGCACTCAATACATTTCTCATGAGTGATGATGACTGGGAGACGGAGATAGATGGTAAAATTGCAGTAGCAGAGTGGAATTCAAAAGAAGAAGATCTCGATGATATCAACTTTGAAGACCCAATAGTTGCTTTTGTATTTGACTCTACGGGTTTGATGGGCAGTTTCACCATGGAAGGTACAAAATTTGAAAGGATAAAACCCGATTAGAGAGTGTTCATTATTCTCTTTAGATAACTAATCATAACAAAAAACTGTTATGATTAGGACTGTCATAAATTCATATCATTCTCTTCTTATTTTTGTTATCTAATCTTCATCGAT
This sequence comes from Campylobacterota bacterium, assembly GCA_034660455.1. Classification (GTDB taxonomy): domain Bacteria; phylum Campylobacterota; class Campylobacteria; order Campylobacterales; family Sulfurovaceae; genus Sulfurovum. The sequence continues at coordinate 9,972 of JAYEJF010000023.1, forward strand.
ACACCATTATTCAACCCTTAATAAGTGCCAACTTCTCTGCTCTACTCATTCTTTTTTTTATCTCATACTCACGTTTTGAGGCACTGCTTCTATCGGGATACGCTTCACTGTACATCAGTATAATGGGGCGTCTTGTGCGCGTATATTTTGCACCTTTATCTGAATGATTATGCTCTTCGATTCTGCGATATAACTCTGTTGCTATTCCCGTGTAAAGCGTATCATCCGAACACTTCACAATATAGACATGATAGCTCAATACTTTTTTCTCTCATCTTCAAGTCTATATGTTTTAAAATAGACACGTATTGGATTATAAGAGATATAAAATTGATCTGAATAGACTTCTGTTTTAATAAGTACTTCTTTCTTTTTCAACTCATCTATGCTTCGATAATAGAGACTAATGAGCTGGGGTCTGCCTGAAATATTTTCACATTCATTGACCTCTATATAATATTCGCGTTCCATATTGGTGAATTTGTAAAATGTTTTAGAACCGAATTTATATTTCTCTTTTTTTGCAATACGCTTTTTTTTGATTTCATCACGTTTTTGTTTACTCAGTCTCTCTTCATTGAGCATATGCAAGATCTGTTGTTTCTCTTCTTGGGTATATGCCTTTATATTACCATCAAGTTTATCTTTTACACGTTGGTTGATACGTCTCTCTTCATCCAACCTCTCCATGATAATCTTTTTTTCTTCTTTAGTATAAATCTCTTTTTCATTAAAGTTATCTAACTTAATATAATCTTCGCAATCTCTATCCATCTTGCTGCCTTTACTCTGTTAACTTATTCATAAAGATTATAACCATACAAATTTATAATTTCATAAAATCACCAAAAACACAGCACTTTTTAGCTACCATATCTTCTAAAATTATGCTACAAACTCATCTGTTTAAGGAACATTTATGTCTTGCGAAAAAGCCTATATCACTACACCCATTTACTATGTCAATGACATTGCCCATATCGGTCATGCTTACACGACTATCATTGCTGATACACTAGCACGTTACTCCCGACTTTCCGGTTTGGAGACTTTTTTTCTCACAGGGACAGATGAACATGGTCAGAAAATAGAAGAAGCGGCTAAAAAAAGAGGTAAGAGTACACAGAGTTATGCCGATGAAATTTCTGCAACCTTTAAAAATCTCTGGGATGATTTTGGCATCTCTTACGATAAATTTATCAGAACAACAGATGAAGATCATATGCAAGGGGTGCAAAAAGCCTTTTCTACCATGCATACAAACGGTGACATCTATAAAGATACCTATAAAGGGCATTACTGTATCTCCTGTGAAACATTTTTTCCCGAGATTCAACTGGTCGATGGTGAATTCTGTCCCGAATGCGGCAAAAGTACTACCGTGGTTGAAGAAGAGAGTTATTTTTTCAGACTTTCTAACTATCAGGAGAAATTATTACAATATTATGAAGATCATCCTGAATTTATTTTACCAAAAAGCAAAAGAAATGAAGTAATCCGTTTTGTAGAAGGCGGGCTTACAGATCTTTCTATTACACGAACCTCTTTTGACTGGGGCGTAAAACTTCCGGCGGAACTGGATGACCCTAAACATGTCATGTATGTATGGCTTGATGCACTGATGAACTATGTTACAGCCTTAGGGTATGGTATAGATGATAAAAACATGGATTTTTGGCCTGCACGTGTTCAGCTGATAGGGAAAGATATTTTACGTTTTCATGCAATCTACTGGCCGGCCTTCCTCATGAGCCTTGACCTGCCTCTGCCTAAACATATTGCAGCACACGGATGGTGGACCCGTGATGGAGAAAAAATGTCCAAATCAAAAGGAAATGTCGTCAACCCAAAAGAGGTCGCTGATGCCTATGGACTTGATAATTTCCGATACTTTATGCTTAGAGAAGTACCTTTTGGCGGTGATGGTGACTTTTCTCAAAAAGCACTTATAGACCGTATCAACTCTGATCTGGGTAATGATCTAGGAAACCTGCTCAATCGTCTCATTGGTATGAGTGGTAAATATTTTAAAGGCTATGTGGACTCAAGCAATGTCTGCAAATATTATCAAACGGAGTTAGATGAAGTACATGCAGCACTGAATAAACTTGAACCACTACTTTATGATATGCAGCTCCATCGTTACCTTGAAGAACTTTGGCGGCCACTTAGTGTAGCCAATAAAGCGATAGACACGTATCAACCATGGACACTGATGAAGGAGGGAAAAGAAGAGGAGGCTATGGCACTCAATGGTCTCATCGCTGCCATTTTGGCGAAGGTATCGGTAATGCTCTACCCCGTCATGCCTGAAGTATCTACCAAGATCTCCTCTGCCTTACACTTCAGTATAGACAATGATACCTGGAATACCCTTGCAAAAGGCACAGAACTTCTTACCCCTTTTACATTGGAAAAAATAGATCCGCTCTTCCCTCGTATCGAAGCACCACTCCTTGAGCAGATGGAACCTGTAGATCTCAAAACTGAAAATAAACCTGCCAAAAAACCTGAAATTAAAACAGAGAATAAAGAGGAAGGTATAGCCCTTATCGGCATAGACCACTTCTTTCAAACTTCTCTTAAAGTTGGTACCGTGGTCAAAGCCGAAGAGGTACCTAAAAGTAAAAAACTTCTTCTACTGCAAGTAGATATAGGAGAAGAGACCCCTAGGCAGGTTGTTGCAGGAATTAAAGAGTGGTATAGTGCTGATGATATGCTTAATACGCAAGTATGTGTTGTTGCTAATCTAAAACCGGCTAAACTTATGGGTCTTAAAAGTGAGGGGATGCTTCTTGCGGCTAAAGATGAAAATGGACTCTGTATGATACGTCCTGAAAAAGAGAAGACAGCCGGAACAAAGATAGGTTAACGGGATAGAGATGAAAATAGAAGATATTTTAAACCTTACAGAAGGCGTACTAACTAACAGACCCAAAATACATGCAATAGAATCTGCTTCGGTTTACTATTCCAAAATAGAACATGGAGATCTTTTTTTCTCATCAAACCAAGAAGAGATTGATCAAGCCATAGCCAACGGTGCCTATGCAATCATATATGATGATGAAAATATTCTCAAGAGAGATAATGAGATTGCTTGGATAAAAGTTTCAGATATTCAACTTGCCGCATTTAAACTTATACGTTATGTCGTTATCAAAAAAGAGGCAAAGTTTTACTTGCTTTTGGAGCATGAACTTACTTTTTTGAAAATGATTCTACAACATAAAGGAACTGTCTCTTTTCTTGACAATGATTGGCGAAAAGCATTTGAACAGATTCTTAACACCGATGGTACACTTTATGTGGGTACAGACAAAACACTCATGCAACTTATACAACCTGATATAGAAAAAATAAATAAAGAGGTAGATGGCTATATTGTATTTGATACACTCTTTAAAAGTACATTTAAAGTAGATGGATTCATCTATCAGGAAAAAGAGTTGATTCCTTTTCATTTAGAGTATCTTTTGCGTGCAGTAGACTTTTGTAACTCTCATCATCTCCCTTATACAATGGATCGGATTAAATATACCAAACATTTTTTACCTGTTTTTATAGATACTAAACTTAGAAGTACACAGGCGAGTAAGAGTGATCAGGTCGTGATCTTTACAGATAATCTTGCTGATATTGCCAAAGCAAGAGAGTATGTGATGAGAAGTAACATGTGGGTAAAGAGTGTTGTTTTAACCCCACCCAAAACAAAAGTACCGGGTATAGACCATCCCCACTGGTTTAGAAGTAAAGAGGAAGTGCAAGAACTTCTCAAAACCATACACTTCAATTATGCATTTATCTATAATGCAGATAAAAGTATTTTAAATACCATTAAAGAGGAATACAGCCTCTTTTAAGCCTGTTTTTACGCTTTCCTCTCATGCAAATATGACAATTTGACATATTTTCCATAAAAAAGGCTAAAATATACTATATTTAGCGTGTATATAGGAGGTTAAAGGTGGAAGGTATGATTAAAGTAAGTTACACGGTCATGTGTAAAAATGATGTGAGCAAAGAGATTACGCTCTCAAGTCTATTGGAGAATGAAAAAATAGAAAAAGCCATCAAGAGTGAATTTGCAAAAGGGATTAGAAATCTAGTACTCACATCTAAAGAAGATACTCCAATATATATAAAGACACAAAAAGAGGTATTTGAATTTACGGTGAGTAAAAATGACTTTGCAGATATTCTAGAGCTTGCCGAAGAGGATGCAAGAACCCATAAGCGTCTCAAAAAAGAGTGTGATGGTGTGGAATTAGTGGATCTTTCAACACTTGATACAGAGTAAGGTTTTCTTTTTCATGCTATACTGATACAAATAAAATTGAATTGAATTAAATGACTATGGCAAAAAGCAAGAAAAAATATCTTATTAAACTCAACAATAAAATACGAAACTATTTTAACGGAATGCCTTTTGATGAAGGTATAGCAACATTAAATGATGAGAAGCTGATTGAACTTCTTATGCTGCTTGAAATCACACTGAGTGAGCACAGCCATGAAGAGATGGTACGCGCACTTAGACGTGTCTGGAGTGAAGAAGGGGCGGGAACACGAGAAATGATTGTCTCTTACCTTACCCAAAGCTACAAATCTGTTCATCACGGCAGCAGAGAAAAACGTCCTTTGGATAAAGTTGAGAAGATACTTCAACTCTTAGATGATATTGAGCACAATAAACATGAAGAGAGTCTCATTTTAGAATCTTTCATAGATGTAAAAAATGCAAAAATAACCAAAGAGAAGGTACGCTCAAAACTGGGATATCTTCGCATGAAATCAAAACTAAATTCACTTGAAAAGTCACTGGATGTACAATTTAATACAAACAATGAAATGGAGTTCTACCATAGTTTTACATTTTCATTAAAGAATTTTGATTTTAACAAGTTGCTTCTATGCAAAACAGCCTCTTTGGATATAGATGCACTTTGGGAACTCGATGAAAATGAGATACTCCTTAAATTGCGTACCGTTAAAGAGGAGACTATGGAAGAAAAACTGCTTGAGTTGAACCATTTTATTTCACACTTAAATGAAACAGATCACCCCTATTTAACGCAAAGTGAGATCATTCATTCTCTAAAAACCATGCCCCCGGAGACCTTACTCTACCATACATTCATACCATTGGATACCATTGAAAAAGTATTAAAAAATATTAGTGATAAGTATGAAGTCTTTGAGAGTACGGATCATATCATCATCGAAAAAGAGAAGTATCATGACCTATTTGGTACGCTTCTCTATTATGACACCTCTGTGTCCTATGAAAAACCTTTCTTTTACAACCTCATATGGAGAGGGCAAGAACCGCCAGTAAAAGAAGATATCAACAGAGTAAATGATGATCTTTTAGCCCACTTCAAAGTAGCCATCTTTGATGTACTTGAAGATATGAAAGAACTCTGTAACAAACTGGTTATTTCAAAAGAGACGCTTCATGAGTTTGTTGTACGTTTTGTGGAACCTCAGGTAAGAGCCTCTACAACCTTAAAATTTAAAGAGAAGAGCAAAAGAAGAATACTCTTTCACTTTGGTGAATATATCAAACCCCTGCTTGCTAAACAGAAACGTGAAGAGTTGCTCGCCAACACCATACGGGACTTTAAAAACCTTTTTCCACTTGCTAGGGAACTCAAACGTAAAATAGTTTTTCATGTGGGGCCTACCAATTCTGGAAAAACCTATGCTGCACTCAAAGCGTTGGAGGATGCAAGCACGGGGTATTATTTCGCACCACTGCGTCTTCTTGCTTTAGAGGGGTATGAAAATCTTAAAAGTACGGGCGTGAATGTTTCACTCATCACGGGGGAAGAGGAGATTATAGATGAAGAGTCCACACATATCTCCTCTACCATTGAGATGATGAATGGTGCTGTGGACGTGGATGTCTGTGTCATAGATGAGATACAGATGATCGCTGATCGTGATAGAGGTTGGGCATGGGCGAACGCCCTCATTGGTGTTCCTGCAAAAAAAGTCATTTTGACCGGTTCTCTAAATGCATTAGCAGCTGTAGAAGAGTTATGTGAGTATCTGGGAGAAGAGTTGAATGTTATTCATTTTGAACGTAAAAATGAACTCTCCATGATGTCCCATCCGACAGCCATGAAAAAGATAGAACCTCAAACTGCCGTGGTTGCTTTTTCAAGGCGTGAAGTACTCTCACTCAAGCAGCAACTCTCAGAGAAGTACGCAGTTTCGGTGGTCTATGGGAATCTCTCCCCTGAAGTCAGACGGGAAGAGGCAAGACGATTTAGAGAGGGTGAGAGTCAAATACTCGTCTCTACCGATGCCATAGCCATGGGATTAAACCTTCCCATAAAAACCTTGCTCTTTGCAAAAGATAACAAATTTGACGGTTTACGCCGCCGTGAGTTACTGCCTACAGAAGTTTTACAGATATCCGGGCGTGCGGGACGTTACGGATTTGAAGAGAAAGGGTATGTCGGGGCACTTGAAGAGGGTGCACTTGAGAATATCACTAAAGTATTTCACTCCCCTCTTCCCGACATTGAACTGCCCGTATCTGTTATGGCAAGTCTAGAACATGTCATGCTCATTGGCGAAATACTTGAAACCGATAACATTATGGATATCCTGACATTTTTTGCAGACAATATGGAGTTTGAAGGGCCATTTGTTGCCGCCAACATTGACTCTATGTTAGAGATAGCCGCTATCGTAAGTGAATATGATTTGGATTTAAAGACACGGTTTTTCCTCTCCTGTGCACCTGCGAGTATCTCCTCCCCCTACATAGAATCCGTTTTTCACCGTTATATTAAACAGATAGAAGCGGGAAGCGAGGTGCGATACATCCCACCTCGTGACCTGCCTGCTTTTGCACAAACCAATGATATGCTCTTAAATGCGGAAGATAGAGTCCGTGAGATATCACTCTATTTATGGCTTAGTTTCAAGTTCCCACAGACCTTTAAAGACACGGAGCAGGCGATTCAAGCTAGAGTCAGACTCAATCACTACATTGAAAACTCGCTGCGTCAAGGGCTCTTTACCAAGTCTTGCAGGAAATGCGGTAAAATACTTGACTTCTCTTACAGGTTTTCTATCTGCGATCAATGTCACTCTCAAAATAAAAGAGGTTCAGGCTCTTCTTCACGCGGAGGATACCGTGGTCGCAGACGAAGATAAAACATAAAATAACACTGATGTACATAGGCAATATAATGACTACTTTCCAACGATATACCCTCATTTTTCTCCTATTTTTTTCTAACCTTAACGCCTATGATCTGTTAATGTATCATGATGCAAACCTGACATGTCAAGTTGATGATAGCGAGGCACTCATACTCCCCAAAAAAAGAGAAGGTTTGGAGTCCCGCTACGATAAATTAGAAAGAAAACTCTCTGAATACAAAGGATCATGGTTTAAAGATATGATGACCTACTCAGCAGATATACTCATACCCGATGAGATGACAAAAGCGCTCAAAGATGTACTCCATAATAGACAAAAAGAAGGCTTTGGTGAGCAGAATGAACAAATACCCAAAATTGTCGCCAATGACTCATATAATGTGCTATTGACCACTGCATATTATTATATGCAGGACATTTCCCGTATTACAGAACGTGTGTGGAAACATGAAGCGTGTAATCCTGATTCTTTCACATATGACAAAAGTAAAGAGCCTCAAACACTTTATCTTGCGTTGCAAGAGTGTGACTCCATTGCAAGGGGTGTTACAGAAGATGGCATCGTAATACCCTACAATGCCAACTTCCCAACTGCATTTTACCCCTATGCCAAACAACCCGACGGATGCAGTGCAGAAGGGTTACAAGATCTCTATGAACAGGCAAATGATATCTCTGATGATGATGCATGGTTAAGAAAAGCATGTAACAGACATGATGCGTGCTACTATACGCTAGGGACTACGTCTCTAGCGTGTAACTCTCAATTTATTATAGAAGTGATAGATGCCTGTAACCATATTAGAGCCAGTGACACGCTCTACTCTTTAGGAGTGAAAAATGCTTTTTGCGGTTTCAAAGGTTTGTCTGTTGCAACGGGTGCAAATGCCTGTGCAAGAAGATACTTTGCACACGCTCAGAAAAAACAAAAAGCCTATATGCAATGGATTGAAAGATACCTACAGGCATATAAAAACGCTAAAAAACAACTACAACATAAAAAAGGTCAATAATTCATGGCAGAAAAATTTCAAGTCAAAGAACGCAGTAAACTCTTAGCATTTTTATTTACCGCACTCTCGGGGTGGTCTAAAAAAAAGGTGAAACAGCGCCTGCAAAATGCAAGCATCACTGTCAATGGTGTGGCTACCACCAAACATGACTTCATTATAGAAGTGGGTGATGTAGTAGAGGTAGATGGGGTACAGGGAACATTTTCAAAAAAATCCTCACCACAAACCCTCAAAAGTTTAGAGATACTCTACCAAGATAGAGACCTTATAGCGATAAATAAACCCTCAGGATTATTGTCCGTAGGGACAACACAAGAGACAAAACAACATGCCCTAGCTCTGCTTCGTAATCAACTCTCAAGAGGAAAAAATGCTCTGAAACTCTGGCCTGTACATAGACTTGACAGAGACACCTCGGGTGTATTGCTTTTTGCCACCTCCAAAGAAGTGCGTGAAGGGGTGATGGACAAATGGCATGTCTCAGAGAAAAGATACTTGGCGATTGTTGAAGGTACACCAAGTGAAAGCAAAGGGACGATTAGAGAACCTTTGAGACTAGATGAGAAAGAGTACCGCATGCATGTGGGGAAACATCCAAGTGCAAAGCCTGCCATTACGCATTATGAAGTCAAAGAGAGTCAGAACGGTAAGTCACTCCTAGAAGTACACATAGAAACAGGGAGACAACACCAAATACGTGCACATATGGCTTGGCTTGGACACCCCATCATAGGGGATGAGCGTTATGGTACCAAAGGTGCTAAAATGGGACTGCACGCCAGAAGCCTCACGACCATTCACCCAAAGAGTAAAAAAACATTACACGTTGAAATAGATGCACCCAGTGATTTTTATGATTTGTTGAAATAAACTATTTGAAATTAAAAAATAAATGGAGATAAAATGCAAAAACTAAATGAATTAACACTAAAACAAAGAGAAGAACTTTTTAGACAACTTCGTATCTCTATCACTCATCACTCAAATGCAATGGAAGGAACAACTCTTTCATTTGGTGAAACAAAAGAATTGCTAGAACTAGGACATACAGCAGGACATAAACCACTTGGTGAACAACTTGTTATTTTAGGCTTTGCAAAAGCTTATGATGTAATAGTTCGTGAGGCAACAAATAAAGATAATATTATTGATAGTAGTTTTATCAAAGATATACATGCAATTATGTTTGAAGATGCTTTAAAGGTATCTCCAGCATATGTATCTAAGCCAGTTGGAGCATATAGAACTGATGAACGATATATTAAAGGTGTAGATATAAAACTTTCTTTACCGCATATGATTTCAAATGATATTGAAAATCTACTTTATATGTTTAATAGT
>JAYEJF010000024.1:0-51263 GCA_034660455.1 Campylobacterota bacterium
ATATTTCAGCCACGGATATTATCTATAAAAGTGACTCACTTTTGGGATATTTTGGTGATGACAGTAAGAATCTCATTATCAATATTCATCCAGACAATAAAGACAACAACTATAAAAGCAACGAGATATTTGGTAAAAATGCACGATTGAGAGCGATTACCAATAATATTGACATATATAATGCCTATACCTTTGGTTCTCAGAAATTTTATAAAAAAATATCTTCATTCTTTAACATACACAAAAGAGTCTTTTTGCTCGGTGGATATGATTTAGAGATGCAAACGATTAAAGAGATATTAGAGAGTTACCATCAAGAATATTATGATAATACGCTCTCTTGGGGAGCAAAATTAAGCGCGTATGAAAAAAAATTTAAACATGCGTATCTTTTTATTGGTATTGAACTGATAGAAGATATTGCACCCCCTTTACACTACCTAGCCATAGATCACCATAATGAAAACCAAAACCAAAAAAGTGCCTTAGAACAAGTGGCAGAGATATTGGGATTGCAGTTAAAAAGAAAAGCCCGGCTTATTTCCCTCAATGATAGTGGATATATTCCTGCGATGCAAGCGTATGGAGCATCCCAAAAAGAGATTGAAGAGATACGAAAAGCAGACAGAAAAGCCCAAGGGGTTAGCCAGAAAGATGAAGATTTTGCGATTAGCTCTATTCAAATGCAAAAAAAAGAGGGCGATACCCTTATCATCAAATCATTAGGCAGCAAGTTTTCTCCTATTGCGGATAGACTCTATGGAAACAATATCCTAATCTATGATGACACGAAGCTTAACTATTATGGAGAAGGTATTGAAGTGCTAGTAGAGGTATTTCATGATGAAATAAAAGAAAAAAAAGCCTACTATGGAGGAGATTTTGGATTTTTTGGTTTTGATGCAAGTAGCTTTTCAAAAAAAGAAATTTTATCTTTTAAAGATAAAATTTTGAAAATGAAAAAAAAGTAACCCTTTTATTGGGGATACTCTAGCCGTCTCAGGCAACACTATCTATTGGTACGATTAATCATCATCCAAGATGGCACCAATAACACCACCTAGCACTGCATACCCTAACATAGGCAACATAAGCAAATTCTCCTTTTACAAATATAAATTTTAAAACCCTTTGTTTCGAGTTTCATGAACCATCTCAGGCAATCTGGGTTAGTCTAGTAGTTTTTTGGTTACTCTTCTAGCCACACTAGATGCAACTATTGGTATTAAAAATGCTGGAAACACTTCTATCCTTTTTTTTCTATATAACGCAAAGATTTTAACTTTTTTGTCTGTTTGAGAACCCTTTTATTGGGGATACCCTAGCCGTCTCAGGCAACTTCTCTTACCTTATGATAAGAGATTAAATGGAAATGGCAATGGACAACCTATAATCATTTATAAATCCTTTTTATTAAATTTTGACGCAAAGGTTTTACTCTTTTTGTCTATATGTGTAAACTTCTAAAATAGTTATTGCAAACTAAACATAGACCTACCTTTTGGGTACAATGGTCACTAGCGTATGATTTACCACAATACATCTGTGGCTTGGAAATGAAGGCAATGCAAAGTTGGCGTCACGATAGTCAATATTTGATATATCTTTCTCTATCCACTTCATAGCATCTAAAATCTGCATTTTGGTATAGTTTTTAAACTTTAATACCCTTTGTAAAAACCTCTCTCCGGCATGATACGATACTCTCATAATGCTCCTTGTAAATATAAATAGAATACTCTTGTATTTGAGTGATTCAAAGCCATCTCAGGCAACAATGCTTCTACACCCATAAAACAGGTGGCAAGTAAACGGTTGTGAACCGCTCCATCTTATTCATTCTTTTTGACTCCTTATATCATCATTTTTTGTTAGAAGCTATTTCAAGCTACACCTATAAAGTTTTTACACTTTACTATTTACCTAAACAAATTCTTAATGCCGTACCAGCTATGGTAATCGGAATACAAAACATTTCTATCCTTTTGTTCTAAATTTGGACGCAAAGCTTTTACCCTTTTTGTCTATATGTCACAACTTCTAAAATATAAACTTGCTAAAATATAAAAAAGGAAAATAATGAATTTACATGAAAAGCAATTAGCCTTACAGTCAGAAACCATTGAAGCCTTTGAAGATAAAATGCAAAAAGTCATTGATAAGAAGCAAAAAAATAAAAAAAACGTTACCGATGATACTTTTAGCAAAAATTATCTCAAAAAATTAACGCGAGAGATAGATGATTTACGCAAAGAGCATCTCTCTACAGTGATTGGCAAGATATTTAAACATCAAGCCTATAGAGAAGAGATATGCCAACTCTTTCAAGAAGAGATGAAAGACTATAAACTAGAAGATAAAGCAAAAGCCATATCGCTAAGCTTGCTAGATAAGATCAATACAAAATCCATCGATTCACTTTCACCTAAAGAGTATCAAATAGAAAATAGCGTGATAAAAAGAGTCTATCAAATATTAAAAGAAAAAAACAGAGACTTAGAAGGGAGTATCCAAACTATCGCTCTCAAAAAGAAAGAGCAAATATTTGCTCTAGCTACCATCGTTTTAGGCAGTGCAGAGATTGCTTGGATTGTTTTAAAATCCATCTCCAATATATTAACGATAGATATCTATAATGAAGAGGATAACTTTACAAGTGTGCAGAACATAAGTAATGATATCGCTGAAGCACTTTTTGAACATATTGGATTTAGATTAAGAAAATATGATATTAAGATAGAAGATTGGGAGAACAAAACAGAACTCCATATCGCCATAGAACTCTTTTCTATGCTCATAGACCTTAATATCTTAGAAGAATATGATAAAAAAGGTGAACATAAAAACTGTACCTTTACTGCTGAATTTGAAAAACAGAGTCAAAACATATATAAAAATATACTTCGCTACTCTCCTGTATCTTTTGAACCGATGATAGTCAAACCAATACATTGGACAAGTATTGATAACGGTGGGTTTTTAAAAGATGAAAAAAGTTCCTTAAAATATGACCTATATATAATGAAAGCAAATAGAAAAAGAGCGAGGCAGAATATCGAAGCTAGAAGAGAGACTTTCTCTCCTAAGCTTCTTGAAGCTATCAATCTGATACAAAATACCTCTTGGCAAATCAATCCTGATATTTTAGAAGATGTCGAACACTATCTCTCACATAAAAAAATAAAAGATAAACATCTACTAAAAGAGTTAGAGCGTCAGAAAAAAAAGTACTATACGTTATGGAAAGAGATTAAGCTAAAAACAGAGGGTCAAAAAGAGATACTCAAAGAAATGGCATTAGAGGAAGAGGAGATTACAAAAAAACTCTCCTCAAAATATAAAGAACAAGCCTTAGCAAAAAAAAATTATCAAGAGACCTTAAGTCATATCGGTAAGATAAAAAGCAACCTTAACCTTAAAAATATTACCTTTAAAAAAGCCCAAAAATATGCTAGCTATGATGAGATTTTCTTTGTCTGGCAGGTTGATTTTAGAGGAAGAGCCTATCCTGCACAAGCACTTCTTAATCCTCAAGGAGATGATTTTAGTAAAGCACTGCTACGATTTTCTCTGAAAAAACCTTTAGGAGAAAATGGAGAACGCTGGTTTAAAATACATGGGGCTAATCTCTATGGAGAAGATAAAATATCATTTGAGGATAGAGTAAAATGGATAGACGAGCAAAAAGATAATATCTTAAGTATTTTTAACTTGGAAGATAAATTTCAGAGTGATTTCCTCAATGCTGCGGATAAGAAATTTAGCTTTTTAGCATGGGCGTATGAGTATAGAGCATTTATTGATAATCCAAATGATTTTAAATCATCCATTCCCATAGCTATGGATGGCTCAAATAATGGCTTTCAACATGTTACCGCACTGCTTAGAGATGCAAAAGGAGCAAAAAAGGTCAATGTGCTACCCACAGAGCATCAAACTACGCCAAGTGATATCTATAAAGATGTCGCCAATAAAGCAAAAGCCCTTATAGAAATAGACAAAGAAAAGCAAAGGGAGATAGATAGTAATATAGATAAGATTTATAACTATATTGACAGAAGTCTCACAAAAAAGAATGTAATGACAGAGGTGTATGGTGCAGGTAAATCGGAGAAACTTAAACAGATAGAAGAGTATCTCAGAGATAAACTACAAGAAAAACTAAATCTCGAAGATAAGGAAGTTAAAAGTCTTTCTCTTTACCTAAGAGATAAAATATCTGACGCGATGAAAGAGGAGTTATCCTCATCGAATGTCTATAAAAAATGGATGAAAAATATTGCCAAACAGTTATCGGATAAAAATAAAGAGATACGCTGGATAACCCCTATTATAGGATTAGAAATTATTCAAGAAAAGTTCGAGACCAAAGAACAAAGAATATCAACCAAATATAATGGCAAAGACAATCCCATGCAGATACGTACACCTACAGACAAAATAGATATAAGAGATCAAAAAAAAGGTATTGCCCCAAACTTTGTGCATTCACTAGATGCAACGCATCTATTTTTAACTATTTTAGAAGCAAATAAAGAGGGTTTGGACTCCTTTGCTACCATTCATGACTCTTTTGGCACACATGCTTGTGATATTGATACACTCCAAAAAGCTATCAAAAAAAGCTTTATAGCGATGTACAGCATAGATATACTAGAAACACTTAAAAATGAGATAGCAGAGCAATACCAAATAGATTTAAAACCTATTCGCTATGAGGGAAATTTAAACGATTTTAAACTCCAAAGTATAGAAAAATCTCTCTACTTCTTTTCTTGACAGAGTCCACCTAAGGGATGTTCCTTATATATCTTGTTCTATCGTTTTTTCAAATGTATCAAAGTACAACTCTTTTACTTGTTCTAATGGAAGTTCCACATCATTTACTTTTACTGTATCTCCGCCTACAGAACCAATATTCGTTACAAATATACCTAAAGAGGCTGCCATGCGTACCACTTCTACCAAGTTTTCTGAAGAGACTTCTACCAATGCTCTACTTTGGGATTCATCAAAAATATCTTTACTCTTATCTACAGGAATATTTGTCACGATACCTTTACCTGAAGTCGCTGCCATTTTGGAGAGTGCAATCGCAATACCACCGACATTGACATCTTTTGCAGACTTAAGCAATCCTTTTTTATTTGCCTCTATCACGATCTCCCACAGTGCAAGTTCTGACGTATAGTCAAACGTAGGCAAAGATCCCGCAGTCTCACCATGAAGTGCTTTAATGTAGAGTGAACCGCCAAACTCACCTTTGGTCTCCCCTAAAAGTAATATCTGTGATCCCTCTTCTTGGAATGTTGAAGGCAGCACGCTATTTTCATCTTCATTCAATCCTACCATCGCAATGGCAGGTGTGGGGAATACAGAAACCCCGTTTGTTTCATTATAGAGTGAAACATTTCCCGATACCACCGGCGTATTAAGTGCTAAACAGGCTTCTTTAATGCCTTCACACGACTGAGCAAACTGCCACATCACTTCAGGGTTTTCAGGGTTACCGAAGTTCAAACAGTCTGTGATTGAAAGAGGTCTAGCCCCAGACATAGCAACATTACGTCCTGACTCAACCACGGCAAGCGCTGCACCTTTATAGGGGTCAATATAACAATAACGAGGATTACAATCTGCTGACATTGCCAAAGCTTTTCCATTCTCTTTAATACGAATAGACGATGCATCCAAGCTTCCCGGTCCTTTAGTTGTATTGGTCTGCACCATAGAGTCATATTGATTATATACCCATGCTTTATCGGATACTTCTATATTTGAAAGTAGAATCTCATACGCTTCTTGATCGGACACCTCTTCATAATCATTTACGGATTTAGCATTGACTTCATCTAAATAGGCCGGCCGAGATACTGGCCTGTCAAGTACGGGTGCTTCTTCACTCACCGGTGCGATAGGCATATTGGCACATGGTTCGCCATGCCACATCAGTTCCATTCTTGCAGTGTCGGTTACTTCTCCAATCACAGCAACATCAAGATCCCATCTCTCAAAAATATCGATAATCGCCTCTTCAGACCCTTTCTTTGCACAAATAAGCATACGTTCCTGAGACTCTGAAAGCATAAAGTCATACGGTGTCATCCCCTCTTCACGTGCCGGTACTTTATCTAAGTGCATAATGAGCCCTGCACCTGTTTTCCCCGCCATTTCAAAAGCAGAAGAGGTAAGCCCTGCTGCACCCATATCTTGAATACCTACAACGTGATCTGTTTTAAAGAGCTCTAAACAGGCTTCAAGAAGTAGTTTTTCCGTAAATGGATCACCTACCTGTACTGTTGGACGAAGTGACTTTGACTCTTCAGTAAATGAGTCTGAAGACATCACTGCACCGCCAAGACCATCACGTCCTGTTTTAGAACCCACATACATCACCGAGTTACCCACACCAGATGCCACCCCAAGAAAAATCTCATCTGACTTTACAAGTCCTAAGGAAAATGCATTGACTAAAATGTTCCCATTATAGGATTCGTCAAAACTGACCTCACCACCAATGGTCGGTACACCCATACAGTTACCGTAACTTCCGATACCATCTACCACACCACGCACTAAGTGCCTTTGGTATTTAGCAATGTCCGAGTCACCTTTGACTGTACCAAAACGGAGTGCATTGAGGTTTGCCACAGGTCTGGCTCCCATCGTAAAGATATCTCTGAGTATCCCACCTACACCTGTCGCGGCACCCTGAAAAGGTTCAATGAAGGAGGGGTGATTATGGCTCTCCATTTTAAATACGGCAGCCATACCCTCACCAATGTCAATCACACCTGCATTTTCACCCGGCCCCTGAATGACCCATGGTGCTGAGACAGGGAAACCCCTAAGGTATTTGGTACTTGATTTGTATGAACAGTGTTCAGACCACATTGCCGAAAAGATTCCTATCTCAACGATATTTGGGTGACGACCCTCTAATATACGCAAGATATCTTGATACTCTTCTTGGCTTAACTTGTGATTTTTTAAAACTTCATCTAAATTTTCTAGGGGTTGAGAAGATTGTGACATATCGTGCGTCCTTTAAGGCGGTAATTAAGGATATTATTTTACTCAAAAAGTACTAAGAATGGGTTGAGAAAAAGCAGAGCCCTGTTCTTACACCTCTTCTTAGTACAAAAATCCAAACAACCATAACGGTACCTTGCTGCCAAACCCTATCTCCATATCATCGACTACCACATACGAATCCGGTAGATCTTTTATCTGCTTAAAACTTTTGTTTTTGCCACCTATTTCCACAATGTACTTACTTTCTACTACAAAGTCACCTTTACTTGCTACCTCTATGTTCGCTTCTCCTAGCATAGACATAAAAAATACTTCTCTAAGCGTACCTGCTTCTACACTGTCACAATAGGCATGATGCAGATTGGTATTGGCTAGGTAGAGTTTTTGTGGTTTTACAAAGATGCTGTCTCCTCTGCTTTTTGCTCGTATCAAACTCAAGATACGTCCTCTATGCAGGTACTCCATATATCGGTAAAGTGTCTGATAGTCCTTGATACCCATTTTTTCTGCTAGCGCTTTGATGTTTATTTTAAAAGGAGGAGACTCACACACCAAACGCACTAACTTTTTAAGAGAAAGTATCTTCTCATACTCTATAGAAAAGATAGAGGGTATATCTACCTCTATCACTGTATGGATAGTCCGTTTCAAGCGAAGTGGATACCCCTTGGTATCTTCAAAATAAAAGGGGTAATACCCAAAGGTCAAATACTCCTTCCAAAAAGCATAAGGCTTTATACTTTCTAGCAGACTTCGTGCTATAGCCGTATGGTTGCTAAAAATTTCCTCTTTACTATAGCTAGGAAGCGTAATGTCCTCTTTTATCTCTATGAACTCACGAAATGACAAGCCGTTCATACTGTAAAGCATGACCCTTCTACTTAGGTCTCCTTTGGCATGATCCAACTGCAGTGCCGAAGAACCCGAAAACAGCACTTTGAGTGCCAGCATATCATAGATTTTTTTCAATTCTTTTTCAAAATGTTTATACTTGTGTATCTCATCGATGATGAGCAACTCTCCACCCTCTTTTGAAAAAGCATACGCCACATCAAAAAGTGAGTCTATGTCTAAATCATCTGCAGAAAAGTAGAGTTTTTTCTCAAGAGGCAAAGGATTGTCTCGTAAATGTTGCAGTAAAAATGTGGTCTTACCTACACCCCTAGCACCTAAGATACCTATGAGCTTCACAGAAAAATCCACCTCTTTGTGTATATATCGTCTATACACCGTATCAAAAAGCATCAAATAGTTCTCTTGATACTCTCGTAGCGTCTCTAAACGGTTCATATTTTACCTTTTTATGGTTACATCCACATATATTGTATCATATTTTATGTCTATAGCCATAATAATGGCACTTTTGAAAAAGGTGCGAATAATCGCACCCTACAAATACCCCAACATTTCCGTAGGGTGCAATTTTTTGTACCATTTTAGAATTGACGACATTAATTGGTGAAAAGGTACAATACCGTAATACTATAAAAAACTAAAAAGGTTCATCATGGACAAAATACTACAAATGCTAGAACTGCAACAAGAACTCAATGATACAACAAACGGAAAAGGTTGGGAAAACGGTATAACCAAGAATGGAAAAGCGATTGACTGGAAGCGTTGTGCCTATTTGGAGTGTGCAGAACTCATAGAGAGCTATCCTTGGAAACACTGGAAAAATATCGATGCCAAACCTGACTATGCAAATATCAAGATAGAAACCGTCGATATTTGGCACTTTATTATGTCTCAAGGACTTCAAGAGTATAAAAGAGAAGGGCTTGGAAGCATTGAAACACTGGCACGAAACATCAACGATCTTTCAAATTTCCCGACATTTTCTGCTGAAACTAAAGAGAGTTTTAAAGATTATTATCAACAAATCGCGGTAGTAGAAGTATTAATCAAAACACTATTTTGCGGAGGTTCTACCGAAAAGTTGGTAGAAGAGTTCATTAATGTAGCAATACAATCAGGACTTAACCTCGATACACTCTACAGACTCTATGTCGGTAAAAATATACTCAATAGATTTAGACAACACCATGGATACAAAGATGGCAGCTACATCAAAATATGGAATGGAAAAGAGGATAATGTCACCATGCAAGGTATACTTGACGAGAATGAAGAGATAACCCCTCAAGCACTTTATACAGCATTAGAGAAGGCCTATCCTCAAAGCTAATACTCTATCATTCGACTTAAATCTTTTTCAATAATCTGATTTCCCTGTATAGTCACTTTTCGTGCTATACGGATACTTTTTCCACTCTCATAACCACACTCTGCCCCGCATTTCACGGTACCGATAAGATAATAACTTCCAGAGGGAACACCGTAAAATGCAAATTTACCATTTGAATCAGAGGCTGTAAATTTCAAATAATTAAAAAGCCTAGCATCCGGTTTTGTCATCTTATGCCCACCTAAATAACTCTCATCATACCACTGCTTAGAGTAAGAGGTGTATGGATTTAAATAGAGTCTTGTACTTGCACCCACAATGCGTTTTTCATACGCATCTTGAAGATAAATTGACCCCTTTACCGTACCCTTCCCCATCCTTGCCAAACGATTATATTCTGCAGCAGGAAAAGTTATACGTTCCATTTTATTCTCTTCTCCCTCCTCGGTCATCATCATCTCCGATTCTGTCAGGTTTTCGTCAAGATCGGACATATCAATATCATCCTCGTTACTTTGGTCTGCCCAGGAGACTTCATTTTGTTTCATTTGATTTTGTTTCACTTGATGAGGTGATACATCGGGTTGAACACAACCTGTCACTATAAAGAGTATGACAAAAGCAATACACAAAAAAACATGATTTTTAAACATTTTTATCCCTTGATATATATTTATAACAGTATACACTAACCTTAATTAGCGTTTATTCTTTTTGGTGATAGTGTCTAAAGAGGCTTTGGCATTTTCATCCCCCGAAAAATATGCTTTTTGATACCAAAAAGCAGCACTTTGGGAAGACTTTTTAACCATATCTCCTTTATGGTATCGTTCTGCCAGACTGTTTTGTGACGCTACTTCACCCTCTTTTGCAAATCGATGCAGATGTTTCACATTACGTTTTTCACCTTTATAAAATTTGATTGTATTCAAAATAAACCAAATTGTAAAGATCAACACTACTCCAATTAGATAGAGTTCTAAATTTTCCGTCTCTTGCAAATACTCACTTACATTCATTTTATTTTCCTAAACAGAATTCACCAAACATTTTATCTAAAATCTCTTCACTATCATAGGGTTTAGAGATTGAAGAGATAGACTTTACCGCCTCCTGTAAATGGTATGAAAAAAACTCCAACTCACCATTTAACAAAGGACCCTTTGCTTCTATAATTGCATTTTTTGCCTGAGTTACAGCTTCAATTTGGCGTGAAGATATTAACATTAACTCTTCTCCCTCACCAATACCATCTAGAAGAGATTCAAGCTTTTGGGTTAATTTTACAAAAGCCCTTTTTGCACTTACATGTAAAATATCATATCCCTCAACTCTTTTTGTATCAAACACACTCTCAAGGTCAGACTTATTTAATGCAATCATAATATGTTTATTCTCCAGATTATCAAGGATAGAGAGTATTTTCTCATCCTCTTCATCAAAACGTCGGGAAGTATCAAACAATGCGATAATAACATCAGCATCTTGCACGGAGCCCAAAGTACGTTCAATACCGATTCTCTCTATCGTATCTTCTGATTCACGAATCCCAGCCGTATCTACTAGCCTAATAATGTGAGATCCAATCCGTACTTGCTCTTCAATCGTATCTCTTGTTGTACCTGCAATATCACTTACAATCGCCCTTTCATAGCTAAGTAAGGCATTAAGAAGAGAACTTTTACCCACATTAGGCTTTCCGATGATGGCAACTTTAAACCCTTCAATCAAGCCTCTTCTCCTATAACTTGCATCCACGATCTCTTCTATCTTGAGAGTGAGCGAATCAAGTTGTGTCGTGATACTCTCCATAATATCCTGAGGAATATCCTCTTCAGCATAGTCAATCATCACCTCAGAGTAGGCAAGAGATTTTAAAAGTGCTTCCCTGCTCCAATCTACAAACGTTTTGAGTTCGCCTTTCATCTGTTTAGCCAAAATCTTTGCGGCATCTACACTTTTGGCTTCTATAAGTTTAGCTATCGCTTCAGCTTCGCTCAGGTCCACTTTTCCATTAAGGAATGCCCGTTTGGAAAACTCGCCCGGCTGCGCTAAACTGACACCGTATGAAGTAATCGTATCAAGAATCTCCTGTGCAACAATCACACCTCCATGACACTGAAACTCCACAACATCTTCACCGGTAAAACTATGCGGGGCTGAAAAATAGATCATGATTGCCTGATCTATCAGTTCATGCTTTGCATTATAAAGCGAAGTGAGATGTGCATACCTGGGTTTAATGTTTTCTAATTGGGAGATAGCATGTGCAATCTTTAATGCTGCTTCTCCACTCACTCTAACAATAGAGATAGAAGAGACACCGTGTGCCGTAGCAATTGCAGCAATCGAATCTCTATTCATGTGACTTATTGTTGTTAAATTCATTAATTACAACAAACTTTTTGCCTTCTCTAGCTGTCTTGACTGCCACATACTTGTCGGGAAATCTTTCACGTAGCTGTTCAAGTGCTATTTGTACTAAAATACCGTCAAGGAATCGTGTTTTTCCTTTTCCCTGCTTCTCAACATTTTCAATAACAGGCTGCATATAGTTGCGTATCATCTCCTGTTGTGTTGTGAGAAATTCTGCAATTTCAAGTTTAATAAAAAGCTCATATTTTGTATGCAGCCAGTTAAATATCATGTAAGAGAGTGCATTATAACGATACCCCTCTTTGCCTATAAGCAGTGCTGCATCATCACCGTCTATAAATATCAGTGCCATATTATCTCTTACATCCACTTCAACGACATCAATCTCAAAACAGGAGTGTGAGAGCAACTCTTTGAGCTGATCTTCTATCAGTAATGCCAATTCATCATAGACAATCATATCCTCTTCAATACTTTCATCGTCTGGTAGGACATCTGGTTCAAAAAAGCTCTCCAATACTACATCTTTTTTAATTTTAGCTGAATTTAAAGTTGCATCTTTACTCGCGACTACTTCTTGAATAATCTCTTCTTTATGTGCTTCTTCTTGCACAGTAGCAACAATTTTGGAAGCAACAAGTTCGGCTTCAGAATTTATGACTTCTTTTTTCTCTTCTACTTCCTGCAATAAATTATTTTTACGCACAGCAACAATAATTGCTGTTTTTTTAAAAAGTCCCAAAATACCATTTGACGGATGCTGCACAACTTCACATTGGAGTTCAGAGATAGAACACTCCAACATATGAGAAGCTTTTTGATAAGCCTCTTCAAGTGATGCTGCTTCAACCTTTTTCATAGGCTAATCCTTTGTTTTCTTATGCGCGGCAATCGCTGCATTTTTCTGTTTTTCATACATATGATTAATAAAATATTGTTGTGCGATGGTAAACAGGTTATTGACCAACCAGTAGAGAACCAATCCTGACGGGAAATAGATAAAGAATACTGTCATTATCACAGGGAACCACTTAAATATTTTCTCCTGCAGAGGATCTGTAAAGTTGCTTGGTGTAATTCTCTGTTGAAACCACATTGATGCACCCATCAAAATTGGAAGTACAAAATAGGGGTCCATCACAGCCAAATCTTCTATCCATAATATCCATGATGCACCTTGCAGTTCAACTGCATTTAAAAGTACACGATAGAGTGCAAAAAATACCGGAATCTGAAGAAGAAGTGGCAAACATCCACCCATTGGATTTGCACCGTGTTTTTTATACATCTCCATCATCTGTGCATTCATTTTTGCAGGATCACCCTTATATTTCTCCTTGATCTCTTTCATCTTCGGTGCTAAGTCTTTGAGCTTTTGCATAGACATCATACCTTTATAAGAGAGAGG
Organism: Campylobacterota bacterium; assembly: GCA_034660455.1. GTDB lineage: Bacteria > Campylobacterota > Campylobacteria > Campylobacterales > Sulfurovaceae > Sulfurovum. The sequence goes on from JAYEJF010000024.1 coordinate 13,008, forward strand.
AAAAAGTACTATTTTGACAAGTATCGTAAAGAAGATAATTGCCCATCCCCAATTGTGTACATAATCATTAATCCATAATAATACTTTAAAAAACGGCGTTGCTAAAAATGTAAACCAGCCAAACTCGATAGCATCTGTAAGCTCAGGGTTGATAGCACGCAGTGTTTTCTCCTCTTTGGGTCCGATATATGCATTTAACGTTAAATTATCTGTTCCTTGAACGAATATAAGCGGATCTCCGTTTGCTTCTTTAAGAATAGAAACATTTAAGCCTTTGTCAAAATCAAAAAACATGGAAGCGACATAACGGTCAAATGAAGAAGCAATCTTAGCATTTGAAAACTTTTCATACCCCTCGGCATCGCCGTCTTCAATGGTATTGATGATGCCATCAGAACCTTTGATCAAAGCACCTCTAACCAACATATACATAGAGTCATCTGCAACAGGTCTATGCCCCGGCGTAATAAAATAAAGTGATGGGGCAGAAGTTGTAATATTCACACTATACTCACCCGTAGGTTTAAATGTGATTTTCTTCGTCAATGTCACAGAAGAGAGTTTCTGTATGAGTGTAATTGTTTGTGAATCAGAGCCAAGATCAACGCTTGGACTCCCTTCATACGTATAGGGTGTCTTAAATGCTTCTTCATTCAATTTCACATCAGAAAACCGTACTTCCAATGGCTTGACTTGCGTCACATCCAACATCTTTATATTCTCACCCTGATCATCATGATACTTGGCCTGAAGTAACTCCATTTGGGCAATACGTCCAAAGGCATCAATGGTCATAAGATAGTCATCCGCTTTGACAGTCACTAAAGCATCGCTTAGGGTTTGTTGCACCGGTGCAGGTGTACTTGCCTCTCTTGAAGCATTAGGCGTAGCAATATTTGAAGGAGACGCTGTGTCGGGTTTCGGTGTCTGCTGTGTTGCAGTAGCAGTTGTCCCTGTAGCCTCTGTGGGTTTAACAGGAGGAAAGAGATAACTGTATCCTATAAATACAAAGAATGAAAGTGCCAGTGCCAGAAGAAGTCGTTTATTTAGATCTTGTTGTTCCAAAATGATACCTTTTATAATATGTCATCGACAGTATAGTGTTAAATGTGTTAAATTATCTTTTTAAGTGCATGTAGATAGGCTTTGCGAGTCACCCCGTAGTTTTCTGCAATCAGTGCGGGTTTAGCAACCAATACGTAACTGCCATGGGATAAGAGATCTATATTTTCGATGAAATGTGCCCTTAACAAACGCTTTGCTCTGTTACGATGAACTGCATTTCCAATTTTCTTGGAGGCAACAAAACCCACATTATATGTACTGCTTTTTTTAAAAAAAAGTACAAAATAGGGTGTGTGCCAAGTTTTTGTGGCATGTTTATAAACCACATTAAACTCTTTACTAGTTTTAATTCTAGTAAAATGTTTTATTGAACTAATGGTTTTACCCTGCCCTGGATTATACTGATAATCTTTTTCTACCTTTAGCTCTTCTTGCTGAAATCACTTTTCTGCCGTTTTTAGTTTTCATTCTTGTTCTAAATCCGTGTGTTCTTTTTCTTGGTGTACTATGAGGTTGGTATGTTCTTTTCATGGTGAATCATCCTTAATAAATTTTAAACCGTCATTAATTGCGGTATATTTGGGCGAAACTATAGCCTAAAACCACTTAATCTAGACTAAAAATTTAAATATCGCTATAATTTCTTATGAAGAATGAAAAGATGAAAAAACTGCCCTCCCCATGCTGGGTACTTGAAGAGACTTTACTCACAAAAAACCTTGAATGTATAAAAAAAATTAAAGAGAAAAGTGCTGCAAAGATACTCTTGGCACTGAAGGGATATGCCTTATGGAAAAGCTTTCCTACAATTAAACCTTATCTTGACGGATGTTGTGCCTCCGGTCTCCATGAAGCGATGCTGGCTGATGAAACATTTTCCAAAGAGCTACACACCTACTCTCCGGCATTTAAAGAAGACGAGATAGATGACATAGCCCGAATCTCTCATCATATCGTATTTAATTCACCTGCACAATTTAAACGTTTTGCCTCACAGGCTAAAGCCATCAATCCGAAGCTCTCTTTGGGATTACGTGTCAATCCCCAATATTCACAATCTCCCAAAGAGATTTACAACCCCTGTGGACTCTATTCAAGATTGGGAACAACTTTAGATAATGTGGATAAGCATATCATGCAGCAATGTGACGGCTTACACTTTCATGCCCTCTGTGAACAAGACAGTGATGCACTTGAAGCAGTACTCAAAAAGTTTGAAACACAATTTTCTGCCTATATTCCTCAAATGAAATGGATTAATTTCGGGGGAGGACACCATATCACCCGTAAAGGCTATGATATCAATAAACTTATCACACTCATTCTAAACTTCAAAGAAAAATATGATGTTGAGGTCTATTTAGAACCCGGAGAAGCCATTGGATGGGAGACGGGAACACTTGTGAGTAGTGTTTTAGACATCGTTCATAATGGTATGGATATTGCCATATTGGACACGTCCGCAGAAGCACATATGCCAGATACCATCATCATGCCTTATCGTGCTGAAGTCCGGGATGCTGGAGAAGCTGGAGAAAAACGCCACACCTATCGTCTAGCAGGGAACACTTGCTTGGCAGGAGATATTATGGGGGATTACAGCTTTGATTCTCCACTAAACATAGGAGACAAAATCATTTTTGAAGATCAAATGCACTATACGATGGTCAAAGCAACAACTTTCAATGGTGTTAAACTGCCAAGTATCGCCATAGAAAAAATGGATGGGGAGGTAGAAATCATACGAGAATTTGGATATGCAGACTTTAAAGAGAGACTCTCTTAGTCAATAATTCTCTCTTCAAAGTACTCTTCTAAAAGTACTTTTAAACTCTCTAACTCTATAGGCTTTGAAAGATACCCATCCATCCCGGCACTCAAATACTTCACTTTGTCTCCGGAAAGTGCATTGGCAGTTAACGCAACAATTGGTATATGTGTTTTAGTGTTACTTCTCTCATAACTTAAAATATTCCCAGTTGCTTCCATCCCACCCATCACAGGCATTTGAATGTCCATAAATATCATATCATATTCATATAACATACGATGCTCAAGTGCCTCTTGTCCATTATTGACAATGCTCACCTCTATACCAAATTTCCTAAGAACATGGTCTATCAATTTCTGGTTAATAAGATTATCTTCTGCTACCAATACATGTACATTATCAAAGAGAATGGTTTTCTTCGTGTCTGAAATCTCTTCATTTTCATCAAGTATTTTAAGTGTTTTAGTAAAGTTTATCGGTTTATAGATAATACGGTGAATAAGAGATTGATACCGCTTTAAATTTCTTTTTTGATCCCCCGTAGAGATAAGTATTATTTTTGTATCAAGACCCAAAAACTTTTTAAGTTCATCCCCTCGATAACGGAACTTATGGTCAATAAAAAGAATATCAGGAAGATTGGAACTCCCTTTGAGTGCCAACAGTGATTCATCGGTATAACGCTTTATTCTAGCTCCCGTATAAAGAAGATATGCTTCTAGATTCTTATTGATGAAATACTCTTCATCAATATGTGGATTGAGAATGCCAACCGTATATCTACTCATATCGGCCACTTCTCTTTTATGTGCTGTTGCAGGCTTATTGAATGATAGGGTAAAATAAAAAGAAGAACCCTCATTGGGGACACTCCTAATATTTATTTTTCCACCCATGAGATCGATGAGTTTACCTGAGATTGAAAGCCCCAACCCCGTACCTCCATACTTTCTACTCGTACTGATATCTGCTTGGGAAAAAGCCTTAAAAAGATTCTCTTTTTGCTCTTTGGTGATTCCAATTCCCGTATCTGAAACGGTAAATTGTACCTTGACTGTTTCATCACTCTCCGAAAGATTCTCGATAGAAACATTCACTTCACCATTCTTGGAGGTAAATTTAATGGCATTACTTATAAGATTCACAATCACCTGTGATATCTTAGTAGGATCTCCGATAAGCAGTGTCGGTAAGTTAGGATCTAGGAAGATATTAAAATCAATACTCTCTTCTGCTGCCTTGGCCGCGTAGGATTCAACAGCCGCTTCAAAACTATCGATAGGGTCAAACTCTATCGTCTCAAGCTCAATCTTCTCCGCTTTAATCTTAGAGAGATCAAGAATATCATTCACGATTGTCAAAAGATTTGCACCGCTCTTCTCTATGACTGAAATAAACTCTTCTCTCTCCTCTTTAGAATCTGACTCTTTAAGCAGTTGTGTAAATCCGAGTATGCCATTAAGTGGCGTACGTATCTCATGCGACATACTGGCAAGAAAAAGATCTTTTGTCTGATTCCCGTCTTTAATAGCCTGAATCAAAAATTTATAGATATGATCTACTTTACCCTGCTTAATTAATCTTTGAATCTCTTCTTGCTGATTTTGATTAAAAATCAATTTAATATCTTCTAAAGTCTCTTTAGAGATTTTTTGATCTCTGTTAATATCAGCATACACCCTAATCAACCTAAAGAGAAGTAAAAGGAGTAGTAATAGAGCTAAACCATACCAAAGTACAGTTCTCTTACTGCGAAAAATAATCTTTTGTTCTGTTTGTTGAATCCCGGTATGTATCAGTGACGTTACTTTTTTAAAATACTCCGTTTTAGTATTGATTTTATTACGCCATCCTACTGCAGAAACAGAATATTCACCTCTTCTTGCCTGACTCAAAATCATTTCACGCTCTCTTGATACAAATGCATAAAATTCATCTGCCGTTAGCAGAGCATCTATCTCTAATCTGATTGGCATGTTTGACAATAGATTTGTAGGTAGCGTATCTTTATCAATCAATTGCTTCCAAAGTGAAATATCTTCATGAGACATCTTCTTTTCTGCAAGTAGCATAAAATAGATAAGTGAATGCTCCAACACGCTGTTCTCTTGAAGCGTTGCATATGCTTTATAAATCAATAAATAATTTTTTAATTGCCCAGAATTTTGGACTCCGGCAATCTCTTGTACTATGGCTAATAAGGCGCTGACAATCTTCACGTGATACGCGTCAAAAAGAATATCTATATAGGCATGACTCACATGGTCTACCTCTTCTCTTACCCGCTTAAGTGCTTCAAAAATGACTTCCATCTCCTGAGTGTAGGGGGTATAGGCACGAGTGTCTCTTACAAAGCTATTAAAGCTCATCAAAGAAAAATCAACTTCATCTCGTGTCTCTTTAAGTCTCTTTAGATTATTTATACTTTGTGAAGCTAAGTATATGACACTCCTCACTCTTTCAAGTTCTATCTTATGCAATACAGATTCAAGTTCATACAAAAAAGAAGAAGTGCTCTCTTCTTTTTCTACTGCAGTGTACTTTTCATAAGAGAGATAACTATAATATGATGCTGTTAACAATGCAGCTACTACTGCGATTATAGTAAATAGAAGTGTTATTTTATGCTTTACTATGTTCATTTAAATCCTTTGGCGTAACCATTTAAAATATATAATTGAAATTTCTAAAAGTGCTCTATATCTCCCTTAGCCGACATAAGTGTTATTTTTGACTTTCAATATATACTACACGATATTTGTATCAATAACCTGCTCTTTCTTAGCGTGTTCAGCTTCAACTTCACTAAGACCTAGTTGAGGAATTTGATATATTCTTGTATGTTCATAATGCTCTTTTTCCAGTTCAAGCTCTTTCAAATACCCTTTAAGTTCCTCTATTTTACACTTTTTAGGTTCACATTTTGACACCCTGTTTAAACGGGTTAACTCTTTTTTCAACAGAGCAATCTCTAAGGTTTCAATCTCATCAAGCATAGTAGCTAGTTCTTTTTTTATCCGTTCAAAGACTCTTATGGAACTTGCATCCTCTATATTTGCAAGTTCTTCTTTGAGTAAGAGTTGTGATTCACTCTTGACCAATAAATGACTGTTAAGCCTTTCAAGCAATCTCTCATCCAATAAAATCTCATTTTCAATTTCCCGTAATTGTTGTTCGAAATCTTCATTTTCTTTGATACAATAATCAATTTTATTTTTCAATTTTTCAATTTTAAATGTATACTCTTGGATCTTTTGGGCATACACAGAGAGTCCTTTGAGATACATATCCGTATTTTTCATTTCATTTGCTTGTGCTACCGTCATCATTGTATTATTTTTACTCTGGGATACTCTATTCTCTTCATTATTCATATTTTCCAACCTTTAAAGCACGATGCCGGCACGTTCAAATAGTTTTGATCTTCTCTCCTCATACATTTCTATTTTGGAAACAATTTGATTTTTCTCACCCTCTTTTACTTTTTGTTCCAAATTTTCTATGATATGATTAAGTTCTAAAATTTCTTTTTCTACCTCATGTTCTTTTGTTGTTTTTTTATGTTCATTTTCTGCGCTCACCTGACGAAACCATTTTATCTTCTCTTCATGTTCTGCGATACGAAGCTCTTTTTCCTTAATGATTTTCGCATCTCTTTGAATAATCAGAAATATTGCAATCATTAAAATAAAAATAATGGTATAAGGTAAAAAAACATCAAGTTTTTGTGTCACCTGACCTAACTCTAAAGCATTTACAGGCATGGCACCTACAAAAAGAAAACTGCCGTATTTTGATATACTCTTCACTCTATCTAACATCATTTACTCCTTTTTAAGCATCTACTGTCAAATATTATACCAGTTTAACATCAAAAAATATTATTTTTAACTATTTTCCAAAGATAACAATATCATCTTCACTAAAATCTCTCTTATAGACAATATCGTATGCTTGCGACTCTTCATCCGCAGAGAGGACACTTCCCAAACGTGAACTGTGCTGATATTTCACCCTAACCTGAGGAATCTCATCATTCACATAAATAAAGGTTATCTTATCCGTGATCTTTTTACCTACTTCCACTGATCCATCAGAACCTATAGCAAGATGATCGAGTTGGATTCCCAAATCATTTAGGGCTGATTTAGCCATGGCACCCCCCATCATTTTCATCATATCTTCACCGGAATTTGTTCCCGCACCCTCTTCAGAATCAAAAAGAATAATAGAGAGGATCTGCTCTTTGTTAAGGCTTGGTACAGAAGAGAAGGTAATATTTGGCGTAGCCGGTGTACCTGAAATACCTATCGTGATAAGATGGTTTAAAGACTTGTATTTTACACTCATATCAAGAAGCGGTTTACTAGGGTTACCTGTAAAATAGATATTACTTTTATCCAGTACAAATCTTTTACCTTCAAAAGTATAGCTACCACCCTTAAGGATATACACCTCACCTAAAACCATGAGTTCTGATTTCTCCGCTTTATTGACAGCCAGATCAACACCTATTTTAATATCTATAGGACCTTGTTTATAAACAAGCGGTTTTTTTGTTTTTACTTCCACAAGGGCAGAAAGATTTTCCATAAAGGGACTGGCTTCATCCTCTTTCATCTCCTGAACAATCAGAATGTCACTGTCTGAGGGATAACTCTTAGTGGACATATCATAATGTATATTCCCTCCTAGAAGTATGACTTTTCCCTTAATAGATGTTCTCTCCTCATTCAACACAGTTTGTATATTCACCGCAGAGTCAAGCTCTATCATCTTATGGGCGATATGTAGGGTTTTGGCATCTGCAGAGATATCCCCTTGCCTAGTTTGCATATTGTAGGTTCCCGTAACTTTGAGTTGATCATTGAGCCAAAGTTCAGAAATCTCAATATTCTCTTCTTGCATCTTCACAAGCGAAGGTTTTGTTGAGAATATCTGCATCCCATCATAGACTAGATTATAAGAGTCTAATTGCACCTTTGACTTATCCGCAGCAACAATGAACTTTACATCACTTAAAGCATACGCTGTTTTATGGTCTGCATGGTAAATAATCTTTGGAGAAGCAAGGGATACCTTTGCCTGCTCTAAATTTATGATCTCTGCAGATAGATTCAATGCCCCTTCTACAGGAGGTAAACCTTCTATTGTATAGAGAGATTGTACAGAATCTAAAAGAGACTGTATGGAGTTTACATTGGACTTAATAGTGATTTTCTCTTCTGCAATTCCTTTTACTTCAGCATGCAGACCTGCGAGTCCAATCTTACCATCTATCTCTCCATTATCCAAACTATAGTAAATATCTGAAGAGAGTGCTTTGGATTTTAAGTTTAAATCAATAGCTTTGTCACCCATATTACCCTTAATCACAAGGGGACTTAAAGCATCCCATTTTACATTTTCATCAAAATGCTTCAAAAGAGAATCATCGGGTATGGTGCTAGTGAGATTTGCTTCGATACCTTTTCCATACATGATATCCGCATCTATATTGGAGATATTTGAATTGATCTTTGCTTTGGCATGAAGAGGGGTAATCTTTTCAAAATCCAAAGGTACATCTATTGCTACATTCACTTTTGTGCCATTGAGTTCTCTGGGCAAAGAGACCATTTTATCTATTGCTAAAGCCTCTGCCGTTTCCAAATGGAAAACGCCTTTTTTAAGATCGGACGAGACAAAGCTTCCCCTCAACCCATCTGCAGAGATCACTGTCTGCACACTTTTAAGACTCCCGTGATAGTCTATATTTAAATTCTTTAGTGGTTTTGTGAGATTTTCATCTATCCCAAGCAACTCTTTTACTTTTAATGCCCCTTTATAAGAGATATTTTCATCCATCATAAAGGTATTGGTCAGGGCAATATCTTTTGCATATGGGGTAGAGACTATTACCTTAGAATCAGCATGTAGTTTGTTCTCTTTTACCCTATAGACGATATGACTCACCAAACTGTCCACATCAACATTGAACGCCTTGCTGCTATTGGCATCACTGCTGTTACTCTCAGAGTTTTGAGAAATCAAAATATTTTTTGCACTCGATTTAACATCAACAGCGACCTCATCCTCCGTTGCATCAAGATTGATGACAATGTCACCTATGGCTTCCTTACGCAATGGCAATTTATACAGTTCAAAAAGTCTTTTGTTGGGAGTAAGTTTAATTTGCCCTGTTAACGCATTATCTTTAATATTACTATGGTGTGTAAAATTACTCAAGTTGGTCTTACCATTAAGATCAATAGATGCTTTTTCCACTAAAAGTTTTGCTACATTCATCTTGATATCTTCTATATCCAAAGCGAGCTCATTTATATGCACAGGCTCATACACGGCTGGCAGAACATCTGTATGGAATGTGTTGATCACAATATACTTCGGTATAAGATGATTGACCTCTTTAGGTTCTGTACTGTTTTGCTCTGTGGATGCTAAACTTTCATCTTCTGTCACATTACTTTCATTTGTATCGGCTGATAGCAGTTCCTGTAGGGCAAGTGTATCTAAAGCTTCTACGCTTACACTACTTAAGGTAACTCTCTCTTCATGCATATTACCAGCAACTCCTAGTTGCCCCGCACTACTTTCAAACACAACAGAGAAGTCATCAATAGCTAAACTATGCTTTGCATTAGAAATAATCTTCTCGACATTTGCATTCAGTTTCTCAACGCTTACGACTGCTTTGTCTATCTTTAAAGATTCATACACTCTTGGTTTCAAAGAGAAGGCAAAATGCTCTAAGTGAACAAATTTCGGAATCATAGGGTTCAATGGCTCTTTTTCATTCTCATCTTCTACTTCTTCAGAGGTAGTCTGGGCAGTAGTGTTCTCTTCTTCCCCTAAAAACATTTTCTCCAAAGCAACACTATCTACCTCATCTATTTCAAGTCTATTTATTGCTAATGTACCATCATCAAGAGAGGCTTCAAGTGCTATATTTGTTACATTGCTCTCTACTTTTAAACTAAGCTGTTCAACATCCAGTGCATCACTTGCATACCTGACATCTTCCACATCTAACACGGTTTTGGAAATAAGAATACCCTGCTCTTCAAAAGACTTAACATCTACATGTACTTTATCAACAAGTATCACTACAGGAAGAGGCGCTGAACTACTGTTATCCTCACTTGCAGGAAAAGAATCAATAAGTGCTTTGACTACATCCACATCCAAAGCCTCCACCCCTATCTCATTGATAGCAATTCTTTTATAGAGTATCTTCGAAGGGTTCCAGGAGAAAGTGACCTTATCAGTCAATGTTTTCCCATCAAATTTTAATGCATCTATTTTGATACCGGTTAAAATATTACCTCTGATATCATCGTACGATATCTTATAGTCAGGTGCAAATACATCGGCTGCTTTTTTAATGACAAAAGAGGAGTTTGCCGCAACAACAATTACAATCATAATTATGACGAAAAAAATCAGGAAACTGTAAAATATTTTTTTAAACGTTGCCATCTGTTACCTTTTTATCTTGCACTTTAATACCTATCAAAACGACTGTCCTATCTGGAATGATATTCCATATTGGGAAGGATTAGCGACATTCATCCCTAGATCCAGTTTGAAAGGTCCTATAGGTGTCATATATCGTACACCGACCCCTGCAGAACTAATGACATCACCCTTAAAATCATAAGCTGTATCTGTAAGCATCGTGTTATCGGTAAACAGAGCCCCATAAAAATCACCCCAAATAGGATAATCTGCTTCTAAACTAAGGTTAGCCCATGTTGAGGCACCATTAATACTGTCTTCTGTAGGTGAGAGAATAACCCCAAGCTCTCTAAATCCGTAAGCACGGTTTGAAAATGATCCCCCTGCAAAGAAGTATTTTGATTCAGGTAGAGAGTTTTCTGACTCTTCATCCACCACACCGACTATCCCTACAGCAGCCAGTGTCAAATTGCCAAAAGTATCAATCAACCTTCCCTCAAGCAAGGTTTTAGAATAGACACTTCCACCCTCCTCATCAGACATACCAAGTTCAGCGTATGCGTGGATATAATAACCTGATTTCGGGTTTAATTTAGAATCTCTTCCATCATAGGTAAAGTCAATATAAGGGTAGGTGAGTAAAAACGTTCCCTCATTTACCGCAAATTGAGGGTCTTCTCCGGGTTTTAAATTATCCAATGCAGTAATATTAATATTTTCAAAAGCCCAACCTCCCCTTAAATTGGTACGTTTGGTCTGGTACTCAAGGTAAGCTCGTATAAAAGTTTTTTCTTCCTTAAAGCCGTCAAATTCCAAGTTTAAATACCCTAATCTACCGCCAATACCAATATAATAATCAGAAATTTTAAAAAGAACCGGTCTATAAAAACTTAAAACAGCCAACTGTTCCAAATCAGACCAGGCCAATTGCAGCTTCAAGGCCTGTGCATCACCCAAAAAATTATTTTTAGTAAGCGTAGTATGAACACGCGGACCAACATAAGTATCGTATCCAACACCTGCTTCAAAATGGTATGGTTTTTCCATCTCTGTGACCCTGATATCTACAGGTATGACATTATAAAATTTTCTATCGACACCAATGAGTACAGAATCAAATGCCTGAAGACCATAAAGGGAATCAGAGGTATCTTTCACCAATTCTGTATTGAACCGTTCACCTGCCTGTGCTCTCACACGTGACTTTATAACATCATCCCCTACGGTTTTATTGCCCTTTATCGTCACCTTTCCAAAGGTACAAACCCCACCTTTCTTCAAACTATACTTCAGCGCCACACTATGTTTTTCTAAATCAACATAGGCTTTACTGTCCAGGTCATAAGAGCAATATCCCTCTTTCATTAAGCTATTGATAATACGACCTTTAATAGCAATGAATTTTTTAGCCCGAAAAATCTCTTCTTTCTCAAAAGTAACAAGAGAAGAGATATCATAATCACTCGATATATTGATATCTTTTACTCTTACAGGTTCATTCTCTTTCACTTCCAATATAACTGTAGTATTGCTCTCTTGCATGGTAAAAGTTGCATCGTAAAAACCTTCAGAATCATAAAATGCTCTTAATGAAGCAGAGAGTGTCGGTAATAATTTATCGTTGATACGAGGAGTATCCTCTTTCCAAAACTCGAACATACTCTTGTACTCAGCACCTAAAGCATCATACATCTCTACTTTGTCAAAATGCTTTTCACCCGAAATTTTTATCATATGTGTAGGGAGGACAATCTCCTTTTCACTCTCAGAATCAGAAAAAAGTGATCCCCATAAGGCACTCACCCCAAACAATAATAGCATCATAATAATTTTCATAAGCAAATATTCTCTCCCAAAAATATTATTTTATCTAAACCACGCTAAGACCTGCATGGGTTAAATCTAAGTGAGTAAGAGATCCTGAACACTCAAAAGAGGATCTTTCCCCTCTGCAATCATCGCATAGACCTCTTCTGCGATAGGAAGATATATTTCCTTTTCTTGTACGATTTTATGGAGTGCTTTTGTTGTAGGAACACCTTCTGCAACCTCACCCAGATCTTCAAGTATCTCCTCTATCTTTTTACCTTTTGAAAGTCCTAAGCCGACCCTGTAGTTTCTTGAAAGTGTCGAACTGGCTGTAAGGAAAAGATCACCTGCACCTCCCAAAGAGAGAAAGGTTTCCATTTTTGCACCAAATGCTTCTCCAAAACGTGTCATCTCCACTAACCCACGCGATATGAGTGCTGCACGTGCATTATTACCTAAACCCAGTCCATCACAGATGCCACCGGCAATGGCAATCACATTTTTATAGGCACCCGAAACCTCCGCACCTACTACATCATCACTCACATACCCTTTGATGAACTTAGGCAGTGCATTTGCAAATTGTCGTGCCAATTCCAGGTTTGTAGAGCTAATCATCAATGCTGTGGGAAGGGACTCTTTAACTTCTGCCGCAAAAGAGGGACCGGAGATAAAGGCAAGTCTGTCAGCAGGAACAAAAGTACCATAGATCTCATTGAGAAAAGAACCCGTTGAAGTCTCTATACCTTTGGCAGCCACCAAAATATTCTGACCTCTCTGCTTAAAATGCTCTTCCATCCATCCACGGACAAACTGTGCCGGTATCGCCATCACAAGATATTTGTATCGTAATGCTTCCTCCATCGAAACAAAGTTTTCAATCTCTTTAACGCTACGTGACGAGATCACTACCTCATTGTTTTGACTATAGGCATGATAGAGGGCTTGACCCCATTTTCCTGCACCGATTATGGCAATTTTCATCGTAATTTGTCCTTTTTCTTTTTCATTTCAATGTTTGCATTCATTTCTATCATCTTTACAAACTGTGCAGCACTCTCATCATACATATCAAATATTTTACTCACACCTGCCAATATCAGTTTTCTGTTATCCTCTTTTGTATCCGAGAGTGCAATGATTTCGCCTGTAAATCCATTGGCACGCAATGTAATAGTGTAATAGACATTTAAAGACTCTTCATCCATGGCACATACTGCAATTGCATCATTAATTTCAGGTGCTTGCGTACTTTTTTTATCGATGAGAATAACATTCGTAAAACCGCTGTTTTTTGCTTCATTGTAGCGTGTTTTATGAAATTCATAGATCGTTATGTCAATACCCTCTTTTTTAAGCTTCAAACAGATCTGACTACTCTTATGTGTGTATCCAAAAATAAAGATGTTTTTATTCTCCTCTTGACGATGTTTTTTCAAATAATGAAACGCTTTTATATCTACCACATCATAAGGCTCTACCAAACCATCTACTTTAGTAGCCTCATACTGTGCTTGCAACTCTACTTGATTCATACGACTATACACAACAGAATTTTCCTGCGTGCTTTTTGCATTGAGAATAAAATAGATATTGTCAATATCTGAACTTCGGAGTGTAAGCATTGCAACAATGTTATTATGTTGATACAGGGTTTTTACCAACTTGGCAGAAGAGCTCTCAGCATGTATTACCTTATAGCCATCCCGTAGTGCTCTGTTCGCCTTATCTTCATCACTTTCGATAATCACAGGCTCATAGCGTTTATCTACCTTAAGTTTTTTTCCGATGCTATTCCCTAAATGACCATATCCGTTTATGACTATTACATTGTTCATTTTTCTCACATGGTTGATACTGTCTTGATTACGGAGCTCATCAAACCTTTCTGAAAAGGCAGAAACCATTACAGAGGTTACAAAAGAGATCATAGCAATACCAAAAATAATGCCAAACATAGAGACGATCTTACCCATCTGGGTGACAGGAGAAATATCACCGTATCCTACTGTAGAGATTGTCACCAATGCCCAGTAGATAGCGTCCAAATAGGAGTGTAGTGCCTCATTGATACCAAATTCAAGCAGATAAAATATGGAACCAAAGGTAAAGGTGACCCCCAAAAGGATATAGCCCAAAAAAATAAATTCAAAACGTTTTTTAAGCAATGCATTAAAAAGACTCGAAGCACCATGCATATAATGGTAGAGTTTAAGCAGTCTAATAATTCTAAACTGCGGAAAAATAGCGATAAGATGAATCAGTGCCGGTAAGGAGAGCATATAGCGAAGTTTAGAGTTTAAAAGAGGAAGATAACGTTTATATCCCTCTGCCTTAGAAGCACGAATGCGATCTTGATATCTCTCCTCTTGTATCCAAATTCTTAAAAGATACTCAAGTGCAAAAATAGCAGTAATAAAATAGAGGTCAAACTCTATCACCCATTCGGGAATCCTCCCTGATTTACTCATAATAAGTGTTGATATCGAAATCACGATCAACGCGATCATAAAAAAATCAAAATACTTTTTATAGGGATAAGCAGAATCTTCAAGAAGAGAACGAAAAAACGATTTTATATTCTGATAATTGATTGACCTGTTAATCCTCTCAAAAACATTGCGTATAAAACCGTGCATATCACACTCCTCTTTTTGTACCTTTACTAACTCAAACGCCCTTTAAGTAATTCATTGACCTTAGCAGGATTTGCAGATCCTTTACTCGCTTTCATGGTTTGTCCCACAAAGAAACCAAAAAGTTTCTCTTTACCCCCTTTGTACTGCTCCACCTTATCTGGATTTGCAGCCAATATCTCATCGATAATTGCTAAAATTACACCATCATCACTCACTTGTGCAAGTCCTAATGTCTCAATAAGTGTATCAATATCACGATTTTCATTAATCATCATATAATCGAGTATCTCTTTTGCACCTTTTCCAGAGATGGTACTGTCAGCTATTTTAGCGACCAAAGAACCCAATGTCTTCGCATCTACAGGTGAGGTTTCTATCGTTAAAGCAGTTTTATTTAGACGACCAAGTAATTCTGATGTCAACCATGTAACCGCCATTTTAGCTGCAGCACCCTGCGTTAACATCTCTTCAAAGTAGTGTGCCATCTCTTTATCTGCAGTAATCACTAAAGCATCATAACGCTTGATACCAAGCTCTTCCACATAGCGTTTGACTTTTGCATCAGGGAGTTCGGGCATCTCTTTTGCTTCAGCAATCATCTCTTCTGTCACAATAAGAGGACGTAGGTCAGGATCTGGAAAATAACGGTAATCCGCTGCCTCCTCTTTACCTCTCATCGATTTGGTAACTCCCTCATCTACATTCCATAGGCGTGTCTCTTGGTGCACCTCTTGCGCATAAACACCATCTTCATAGGCTTCTACTTGACGCTGCACCTCATAAGCAATCGCAGCAGCTACAAACTTAAATGAGTTAATATTTTTTATCTCTACTCTTGTACCGAACTCTTCCTGCCCTTTGGGACGTACAGAGACATTCACATCACATCTAAATGACCCCTCTTGCATATTGGCATCGGAGATATTTAAATAGCGCACAGTGGAGTGAAGCTTTTTTAAGTATGCTACTGCTTCTTCAGATGATCGCATATCCGGATCGGAAACAATTTCAAGCAGTGGTGTGCCTGCACGGTTCAAATCAACTTTTGAGTGATCCCCCTCATGTATATTTTTTCCTGCATCTGCTTCAAGGTGTGCCTGTGTCATACCAATGCGTTTTTGTGATCCATCCTTAAGGTCTATGAAGAGTTCACCTTTTTGGACGATTGCTTTAGTGAGTTGCGTAATCTGATACGCAGAAGGACTGTCAGGATAAAAATAGGATTTTCTGTCAAAGTAAGAGGTGTGGTTGACATTGGCATTAATGGCATACCCTAGTCTCATCGCTTTGACTGCTGCCTCCTTGTTGACAACGGGCAATGCGCCTGGAAGTGCCAGACAAGTAGGACAGGTATTGCTGTTTTGATGTTCTGCAAAAGAGGTAGGACAGGAACAAAAAAGTTTTGTTTTAGTATTAAGTTGTACGTGAACTTCAAGACCGATGACGGTTTCAAACATGGTAGTATTCCTCATTAGATAATTGAAGATATTATAACCTTTTGGTACTATAAAAGAGTTGATGCAAAATAGCGTATAGAGGCAAAGCCCTTTGCACCGGTATCTTCACACATATTGATATGATCTTTAGATACAATACCACCTAATGCAATCACAGGTAAATTAACATCAAAAATAACCCTTTTTAAACCTTCAATGCCTATAGGGGATCCCTTACCCGGTGTTTCAAATACAGGACTCACCGTAATCATATCTGCCCCTAAGGCTTCAGCCATTTGTGCTTCTATGACACTGTGCGTACTCACGACAACAAACAGGCCCAGCATCTTAGCTTTTTTAATATTTGAAAATTGTTTACTTGTTAAATGTACACCATCCGCTTCTAAGGCTTTGGCCAATAGATAATCCGAATGTAGCAGTACCTTCTCAAAATCATACCCTTTCGCCTCATAAACAAAGCGACGGGAACACTCCGCATACTGAAGATTCTCTTTATCTCTATAGACGATCATCGAAGCATTATTGGAGAATCTCTCTAAATCAGATACTAGAGTATTAAAATGTAGTGTAGCAGGATCTGTGATAGCGTACGCAATCATAGTGGAGGAGTATTATCTTTCTCTTTTATAAGTTTTTCAAGCAGTGCCGTCTGTTTTTTAAGCTCTAATGCACGCTCTTTTCCTGTAATAATATGCTCAAGTAACAAAATTGAAATCAAACCCGGTAATGCACCCACAAAAGATGAGAGAATTGCTACAAAAAAACTATCATGATAAAAAGTAAGAAATGAAGTAACAACACCCAAAATGACTGCTGCCCATGCTACCCCCAAAAGAAAATTGACTACAAAACTCAGTAGGCTATTTTGCAGTCTCATAGATATCTCTCCCAGAAGTGATCTAGTGATCATCTTCCAATGCAATTGCACCTGCGAGATAGACATAGGTAAGGATCATAAATACGAATGTTTGTAAAAATGCCATAAAGGTAAGGAGTACAAGTGGTACTATCGGTATAAACCATGGTGTTAACATTAAGAGAACCCATAAAAAAAGATCATCCCCTTTGATGTTACCAAAAAGTCTGAATGAGAGTGAAACAATTCTCGAAAGATGTGATACGATTTCAATAGGGTACATTAAAAGTGACATTGCAAATTTTGCAATGGGGTTCATCTCACCGAGGTGTACAAAGTTCTTAAAATAGCTAAATGCACCCTGCTTTTTGATACCTTCATAGTTGTAGTACAAAAATACAATCAATGCTAAAGACAAAGTCACATTGATATTTGATGTCGGTGATTCAAAACCTGGAATAATACCAATAAGGTTATTGACAAGTACAAATAGACCCAGTGCAGCAATAAGCGGTAAATATTTACGTGCATGCTCTTCACCGATTACATCTTTACCCATTGCAATCACGCCACCAAGGAATGCTTCCATGACATTTTGCGTGCCACCCGGTACGGCTCTAAGGTTTTTAGTAGCCATTCTCGCAACGAGTACTATAATGATTGTTGTTAAAATTAAATGTGAAACGAACAACATTTGCCCATGACCGAATATTACGCCTAGATAAGTAAATATACCTTCCATAAATCATCCTCTTTTTTAAATTAATAGCAGGATTGTATCCTTTTTCTCCTTATATATTACCGCAATTTTTCCTGTCCGAGTCGATAAAGAGCAAAATCATATTTGATTGGATCTTGTGCATCAAAAGTTCTTAAAGTTCGGGTAAGTTCAAGGCTGGCTTTCATATCATATGTTTTACGCGTAAGCAAACCCAAACGATGCGAAACATGGAAAGTGTGGGTATCCAACGGCATAAGTAAATCTTTTTTATCTATTTTTGACCATAAGCCCATATCGAGTGCATCTTTGCGTACCATCCAGCGTAAATACATCATATAACGCTTGTATGTTCCCGAAACAGCGACTTTTTTGGGCAAAGAACCCACTAAAAAATCAAATCCTCGACTTCTGTGAGGATGCACATTTTTCAACGTCTCAATAAAATACCATAGACCATCGAGTATATTCTCCTCTTTTCTATATCCTTCATAGAAAATGTTTTCAATACTCTCCAGCTCCTTTAAGCGTTTTAAAGCAATAAAAATCGCTATAACATCTTCACTTTTTTGAAAACGATAATAATAAGAGCCCAACTCCTTTTCTATAGACGCTTCACTGCTCTGAAGTAAAGAGAATTCAAAACGCTCTAAAAACTTCACAATCAATCCTGCATTTCCATAAGCAAACAGAGCACAAATAAGGGCTATGGATTCATCTTTATATTTAGAAGCAACAAGCAGTGGGTCAGGTTTATCATAAGAGAGTTCATTCATGGTATTTCGTCGATTGACCTCTTTATCAAGAAGTATTTTTATCTCTCTAAGCTGCATCATTTAAAAGCTAAAGTGTTCGCCCAAGTAGTATTTCCGTACATTTTCATCATTTGTAATTTCATCACTGCTTCCCGTAGCCAACATCTCTCCTGACCTCATCACATACGCTCTATCGCAAATACCCAATGTCTCACGTACATTATGGTCTGTAATGAGTATGCCCATATTCAAATCAACGAGTTGCTTGATAATATTTTGAATGTCAATGACTGCAATAGGATCGACCCCTGCAAAAGGTTCATCAAGCAGTAAAAATTTTGGTTCTCCTACCAATGCTCTTGCAATCTCCACCCTTCTTCTCTCACCACCGCTAAGACGTATTCCCAAGCGTGATCGTATCGGTTCAATGTTAAAAATCTCAAGCAATTTCTCTATCCGTGGCTCCAGCACCTCTTTTTTGAGTTTCAATGCTTCTGCCGCAATCAGTAAATTCTCTTCTACCGTTAAATCTTTAAAAATACTGGACTCTTGAGGAAGATACCCTATCCCCATCTGTGCACGTGCACTCAAAGGAAGTTTTGTCACATCTTCACCATCCAAAAATACTTTCCCCTCAGTAGCATTTGTTAAGCCGCATACCATATAAAAAGAGGTGGTTTTTCCTGCACCATTTGGGCCTAGAAGCCCAACAATCTCTTTACTTTTCACTTCGAGAGAAATATCATGTACAATTTTCGTTTTTTTAATGGTTTTCGCAAGGTTTTTTGCTTCAAGTGTATGCATTATGCCTCTATCCTGTACATTCTACTGTTTCCATTGGATTCTATATCAACCGTCACCACATTATAACCTACAGCTTCTAAAAAGGATTTAAGTCTATCACTTCCCCACTCTACCATATGCCAGCCCTCTTTTTCAAACTCTTCAAAAAGCCCCATCTGCATAAATGCTTCATGCTCTAAGCGGTAAAGATCATAATGGTATAAACTGCTCCCCTCTTTTGTAGCATAACACTGTTGAAGAGAAAACGTAGGAGAAGTCACTTCACCTTCAATACCTTTAATGTCTGCCACGGCCTGTGTTAATGTTGTTTTTCCTGATGCCAGATCACCACGTAAAAAGACAATTGCATGAGAGGGTAGCGTTTCAATGAGATAAGAGACAACCTTCTCTAATTGATCTAATGAAGCAGTGATTTCTTTTTTCATACTTATGCCAATCTTTGACTCACATCTGACATCAACTTCAAATGCTTGATAGCATTTCCTGAATCAAGTGCTTTACCAACCTGCTCTATCGCTTCTGAAATCTCACTGACAACACCGTTAGCAACAAGTGCAAATGCAGCGTTCAATACAACAATATCTCTTTTTGCACCTTTCTCCTTGCCTCTAAAGATATCTCTGGTGATCTCTGCATTCAATGCTGCATCTCCCCCTTGTATGGCCTCTTTGGGTGCCAATGTGAAACCATAAGCTTCAGGATCAATCTCACCTTCCACCACAGTGCCATTCTCAACAAATGCATAGGCACTTTTACCTGCAAGACCTATCTCATCCATACCGTCATAGGAACTCACCACATACGCTCTTTTAGCTCCCAATTCCACCAAAGCATCTGCCATGCGCCGTATAAAACCCGGATCAAACACTCCTAAAAGATATTTCTGTGCACCTGCTGGGTTTGTCAAGGGTCCGAGTATGTTGAAAATAGTCCTATGCTCTATCGATTTACGTATGGGCATAATGTGCTTCATCGCAGGATGATGCTCTGTTGCCGGGAAAAAACAAAAACCTGTCTCTTCAAGCATTTTGATCTTATTGTCAATACTCAGATCAAGATTGATACCCAGTGCTTCGAGTACATCCGTTGAACCAGACTTAGAGGTGATACTTCTGTTTCCATGTTTAGCCACCACGCAGCCCATAGATGCCAAAAGCAGTGAGACCGTGGTAGAGATGTTAAAACTCCCACTCTTATCTCCACCTGTACCGACGATATCTATCGCTTTCTCTTTGAGTGTCTCACTAAGATCAAGTTTGATAGCGTGTTCACGCATCACCCAAGCTGCTGCTGCAATATCTTCAGCACTTTCACCTTTTTCATACAGGTCTATTAGAAATTGACGGGCTTCTTCTACAGGTATTTCATTGTCAAATAGTTTTTCAAATTGTTGTTTTGTATTCATCATTCTCTCCGTAGTATGATAACGCTTGACACCACGCTAAAGTTCTTTCACATACGCTTCTTTTTGAGACTTAGGGATCGTCTTGGTTGTAGGAATTTGCAGTACTTCATACGATTTTGGGCCTTTGAGATATTCAATGGTTACCTTATCGCCAATCTTCACATCTTTTGAAGCTTTTGCTTTCATCTCATTGACAAATACAACCCCCGATTTAAGCATATCTGTAGCAATAGTACGGCGTTTTACCACATTCACCGCACTTAACCATTTATCTACTCTCATGAATTAATGTAAATCTTCATTCAGTACCACTTCTCTGGTACTTCTTCTCATCACCACTTCACCTGTCGTTGAATCTTGTCTAAAGTGAAGACCATTCAGTCCTTGGAACGCATCTGCTCTAAATATGCTTTTATTCTCAAGCGCTGCATCCGGGTTTGCTGTTTTTATTTTCTCTAACTCTTCTAAAGAGACTTTTATTTTTGTTCCTGCAAAAATAGCCAAACCACCATCAATAATACATGCGTCCCCCAGTGGGATACCACAAGTTGAATTTGCACCCAGCAGTGTATTTTCACCTATGCTGATAGGGTTTCCGTCCGTACCTGAGAGAACACCCAAGATACTTGCACCACCACCTACATCAGACCCGGACCCTACAATCGCCGAAGAAGAGATACGCCCTTCAACCATGACAGGGCCAAGTGTTCCTGCATTAAAGTTGATATATGATGCTCCTGGCATCACTGTTGTTCCAGCAGCAAGTTGTGCTCCCATTCTCACTTTAGATGCTTCAAGTACACGGGTGTTGTCCGCAGGGATAATATGTTGTAAATAGCGTGGGAACTTATCTACAGCGTCAACCGTTGGGTATGTTCCATTGAGTTTCATTGAAATCTCATTTTCTCTTAAGTAGTCAAGTTCAAATGGTGTATTTCCTACCCATGCAACATTGGAAAGCACACCAAAGGCACCATTGAGATTCACTTGTCTAAGTGCTGCTTTGCTTTGAGATAAGGCATAAAGTTTAAGATATACTGCTTCAACTGACTGAGCATTTGCATCTTCAAACAAAAAAACAATTCTAAAATCTTTACCGATATCTTCCATATGTGCCAGTGCTTTAATCACCTGTACGTTTTTATGTGCATCCCCTGTTGCTTCTGTAAGATAAGGTGCAAATGCTGCCATCGCATTGTGTATAAATTCATAATTCAGTGTTGCAACAAACTCCGTACCGGAGAAATCAACCTCACAGTTTGCCTCCTGCAACGCCTTAATACATACAGCGGCAGAACCAAAATTCTCTTTCCAGTTAATCAATCCAAAGTTCGCCTGAAGGATCTTCTCCGCATTTTTTTGACCTCTGTCGACTCTAGCAATTCCAAATGCCATCGCCTCTTTATATCCTGGTTGTGAAGTAACTTCTGTTACCAATGCTTTAAATGCCTCTTTAGACTGTACTGTTTCAATTCCCATACTATAACTCCTGTAAATAATGAATCAGATTATACTTTTTTTAGTTTAATACAAGCTAGGAAGATTGATAAGCATCTAAAATGAAAGAATTACAGCAACCAGTCATAAGGGAGGTGAGGAGTTCAAAATGATTTATCTTTTAAGGATTTCCGGTTGCTATGAAGAGAGTTTATAGCCTTTACACTAATCATATATTAATAGCACTCCTATGTACTGTTTCTCCTTTATTCCATTTCCAGGCTCATAAGATACATCTCTTCACCATCTATGACCTTTACATTCAGACTCTCACACTCTTTACAGGCATAACGTACTTCATCTATCTCAAATTCCGATTCACAACTGTTACAATGCAGTTTGAGCTTCTGTTCATCGATCACAAGTTCTGCACCATCACACATCGTTCCCTCTTTAAAGGTATCAAACGCGATTTGAAACAAGTGCACCTCTACCCCGCTCATCACTCCTATCTTGGTAATGATTTTTACTATCTTCTCTACTTCATTTTCTCTTGCTATCTCTTCACACTGATTGAGCAAAGCTTGTACGATACTGTATTCATGCATGGTCTTTATCTCCTTTAGGTCACCTCTAACAAATCCTAGGTAAGAGTTCACCCGTAGGCAGATCTAAAAAGCGCTTTGTTCCCCAAGAGGAATTTAAAACAACTTTACCTTGATACTGTAGCGTCACTGACCCTATAGCTGCAGAGGTTTTATGTCTCTTTTGTAGGACTTCCAAAGCACTCTTCTCATTTTCTTTAGAAACTGCTAGAACAAAAGTACCTTCATTGGCAAGATTGACCGCTTCAAAGCCTAAAAGTTCACAAATACCTTTTACCTCTTCGCGTACAGGAACCTTTTCCTCTTCCACTTCTATACAGACATTTGAACTTTTTGCCCACTCATTGAGTACTGCTGCAACACCACCTCGTGTGGCATCACGTAAAGAGACTATGGGAATATCTGCATCTATCAGCGCTTTGATCTGCGGATATAACGATGCACAGTCTGTCTGTAAATTGCTCTCCAAAGAGATACCTTCTCTCGCTGCAAAAATAGTAGCACCATGTGTACCCACATCACGACTCACTAAGATACGCATTCCCTCTTTCAAACCACTTGCCGTGATACCTTTTTGCTCTATACTCCCAATACCTGTAGTGTTGATAAACAATTTATCTACACTTCCTCTAGGTACCACCTTTGTATCACCAGTGACTACAATGGCGCCATTGATCTTCAGCTCTTTTTTCATACTTTCTACGATCTTTTCAAGTTGTTCTGTTTCAAACCCCTCTTCTATAATAACCGAACAGGTCAAATACTTAGGTTTTGCACCCATCATGGCCAAGTCGTTACAGGTACCGCATATTGCAAGTTTACCGATGTCTCCTCCAGGGAAAAAGAGCGGACTCACCGTAAAACTATCGGTAGTAAATGCTAGTTTCCCCCCTTCGATGAGGGCTGCATCTTCACTTTTTGACAAAATGTCATTCTCAAAATGTTTATAAAATATCTTAGAGATAAGCTCATTATTCTCTTCACCACCGTTTCCGTGTGCTATCGTAATCGTTTTATTCATGCTAATAGATTTCCATATTTATAGTATGCTGCACAGGCACCTTCAGAACTGACCATGCAGCTTCCCAATGGTGTCATAGGTTTACACGCTGTACCAAATACCTTACACTCTTGAGGTTTTTTTTCTCCACGCAAGATATCACCACAGATACATAATTTATGGTCATCAATCTCATCATGAGGTAAGATATCTTTATAAATGACCTCAGCATCCAAAAAGGCATACGCATCTTTTATCTTATATGCACTTTTATCAATATCACCGATACCTCTCCATCTAAAATGTTCTCTTTTTTCAAAATATCTATCCATGAATGCCAAAGCAATGGTATTTCCCTCATGGGTCACTGCTCTTTTATACTCCACTTCTACTTCACATCTGTTTTCTAAGAACTGCTTGACTATCTTACTGATGGACTCCATGACATCAACGGGTTCAAAACCAGATACTACAACAGGTTTATCGTAGTTTTCAGGAAACGCATCATAGATCTTGCTCCCAGTAATGACACTCACATGACTGGGGCCTAAAAAAGCGTCTATTTGACAATTTTCTCCATCGAGAAGTACACGCATAGGTTCAGGTACTGTGACGTGATTAATATGAAAAAAGATATTGGTGATATCTTGTTTGATAGTTTGGTCTATCAATACCGCTGTCATTGGCGTAGTCGTTTCAAATCCTATGGCAAAAAAGATGACTTTTTTATCTGGGTTCTCCTCAGCAATTTTAAGGCACTCCATAGGCGAATAGACAAAACGCACATCTGCACCCTTACTTCTTGCATCCTGCAGTGAACCGTTACTTCCTGGTACCTTGATCATATCACCAAGCGTTACAAGAACCACATCTTCTTGCATAGCCAATATATAGGCATGGTCTATACGCTCTTTTGGCATGATACACACAGGACAACCCGGTCCATGTATAAAGTTGATGTTCTCAGGCATGAGTTGCGGCAGACCGTACTTCATGATCGTATGTGTATGACCGCCACAGACTTCCATGATATTAATAGACCTGTCAAGTTTTTCTGCATCTTTAACAATCTTCTTAGCGTACGCTTTGATGGTCTCAGCATCACGAAAATCCTCATAAAGATTTTTAAGTCCTAATGACATCAAAGACCCCTGCTTGGGCATTCATCATCCTCTAGAATTGCCTGTTTCCTCTCTTCCTCATCCATCACTTCCAGTAACTCTCTATAGGTTTCTATAGAGTTCAGCGCTTCCTCTTCATCTATCTTGTTCATCACAAAACCAATGTGCAGCAGAACATAATCTCCTACTTTTACCTCATCATCACTCATCATCATAAGGTTTGCATCACGCTGTACACCCATGGTATCAACCGTACAGATGGTTTGATCTTCTGAGACTTTTACAACTTTACTGGGGATAGATAAACACATATTAACCTCTCATCTTACGTTTAAAATTGATCCACTCTACAACAGATTGTATGCTGCTTTTATCATTGATATTTACTTCCAAGATATCTACATTGGGTTTAATACGTCTGGCTTCAGCTTTCTCCCTTTCCATGTCATACTGGAAATACGGTAGCAGATCTGTTTTAGTGATGAGTACAAGATCAGCCTGACGGAACATGACTGGATATTTCGCTATTTTATCTTCGCCTTCGGGTATGGATACAAGCACAATGTTTAAGTGGGTACCCACATCATAAGAAGCTGGACATACAAGATTCCCTACATTTTCAACAAAACAGACATCCAGGTCACCTAGTGGCATGTCATGTAAGCCTTTATGCACCATAAATGCATCTAGATGACAGGCTGAACCAGTTTGTATCTGCATGGCAGGGATGCCTTTGGCTTTTAGCCTATCTGCATCCCTACTCGTTTCAAGGTCACCCTCCACTACGCCAAATTTAAAATCAGCAACATCAACCATATGCTCTAGAAGTGTCGTTTTACCACTTCCAGGGCTACTCATAAGATTGATACCCAAAATATTATTACGGTTAAAATGTTCCCTGTTATGCTCTGCTTCATGGTCATTTTTATCTAATATCTTCTGGATAACAGAGATAGTTTTAGCATCATTAAGCTGTGGGTTATGATGTAAATGTTCATGTGCTTTCTGATGGTCATGTGAGTGACTATGTCCCTCTTTCTCTCCATGAGTATGTGCCATCGCACTATCTGTGATACTACATCCGCAATCTGTACACATATGTTTTCCTTTATCCTACTAATATATTTGTTCCAACAAGCAGTGAGATGACCCCTGCTGTTGTAAATGTTCTTCTCACATTTGTGAGATTTCCTAAGAAGTTGTTATTGACATACGATATCAACATTCCAAATGCTATGAATACAAGCATGACACCTAGAGTAAACATCGTCACCATACTAAAATCTACTATACCACCCTGTACCACACCCAATGTAATCAGCATACCTCTCACACCTCCAGCGCCCATCAAAAGCCCCAAAGAAAATGATGAAGAGTTCTCTATCCCATCATGATGTTCATGTGATCTTCCAAACCAGATATGTATATGTTCTTTACCCTCATGCATATGTTTATGCAGTTGAATGCGATCTCCCATAACCATAAAGAGTATGTAGAGTCCCATACCTATGATCACAGCAGCAGAGATTATATCTCCATACGCCAATATCTCTTCAGAGATATCTGTATGTTGAAGTATTTTTGCAAAGATAAAGAGACTAAGACCATGTCCTATAGCAAAAAGCGTAGTAATCATAAGAGTCTTGCGTTTATTTTTTCCTATAGAAAAATCAGCAATCGCTGTCAGGTGATCAGGTCCAAAAGCATGTAAAATACCGTACCAAAAAATGATCAATAATGATAATTCCATCACTAACTCCTAAAAAACTGAATAACTATTCACTATAATAGTATTTAAAGATTAAATATATATTAAAAAATTACTTTCTACTCTATTTTAATGACTAAAATATATAATGTATCTAAAGCTACATTTAGCGTATTGAGGCCATAACCTGACCCAATGCTATACCCCCATCATTGGGAGGAATATGGTTTGCAATGATAGCAGATGGGATAGCATCAAGAACCAACCCTAAAAGTACAGAGTTTTGAAATACCCCACCACTAAGTAGCAGTGGTACATCATAACGTCCATGCATACGTTTTATCATTTCTACCAGAGTATTGAAAAATTTAGAAATGGCTACAGAGCAATCTTTCTCATCAAGAATCTCGTGTAACATTGGTAAGATATCTACGATGCCATCTTCATACCTCAAGGTATAGTATCCACTTATCTGACTGTCATAATACTCCTCAAGCATCATACCGCTCTCTCCCTCAAAGCTTACGATATGACAGAGATCTGTAAGAGATGCCACTGCATCAAAAAGTCTACCGGCAGAAGAACTAAGTGGTGCATTTAAACCTTTTTTCCATGCGATATAATAAGCATTGCGTTCCGAAGAAGAAAATGCTTTGATTGTTGGAATATCTAAATCTAATGCTACTTCTCCATAGAGATCAAAAAGTAAACTAAGTGCTACCCGTTTAGGTTCTTTGATCGCCTTGGCGCCTCCAAGCAGTTTAAAATTCTTTATATGTGCTATATGCTTGTATCCTGCTGTATCACAAAGTAAAAATTCACCACCCCAAAGGTTTCCATCATCCCCATAACCGGTTCCATCAAAAGCAACACCAAGTACTTTATCTGTCATCTTTTTCTCTGCCATGACCCCCAAGATATGTGCATAATGATGTTGTACAGACTCTCTATTCTCATAATGCTTCAAAGCATATTTGGTTGATTCATAATTTGGATGTTTATCATGTATGACAAGCTCAGGTTGAAAATCATAGATACGTTCCAAAGTTTGAATACTCTTTTCAAAATAGCTTACAGAATCAATGGTATTAAGATCACCAATATGAGGAGAGAGTATCACTTCATCTTCAAAAGCTATGGCGATAGTCGACTTTTGATTTGCACCTAATGCCAGTACATTTTTCTTTAATGATAGAGGCAACTGAATGGCTGCGGGTGCATACCCCCTGGCCCGTCTCAACATCACTTCTTGATCTTTAACGACCATGAGTACAGAATCGTCACATCCATTCACGATACTTCTGTTATGATCTAAGAGATACTCATAGATACCTTCTAATTTTTCTAAACTTTCCAAGTTTGTGCAAATAGGCTCATCACTTACATTAGCACTTGTGGTGACCAATGGTCTTTGAAGCTTTTGGAGTAAAAGGAGGTGGATTGGTGTGTAAGGCAGCAAAAGTCCAAGTCGTGAAAGTTTTGGTGCTACATACGAGGATATCTCTGCATTTTTTTTACTCTTGAGCAGCACTATTGGTCTCTCTTTTGATGTAAGTAATACTTCTTCTTTAGTATTTATCTGGGCAAGTGAATGGGCCATCTCTATATCTAAAACCATCACGGCATACGGTTTGGATGCTCTTTTTTTACGTTCTCTTAATCGTTTTACAGCTTCATCATTTGTAGCATCACATACAAGATGATATCCTCCTACTCCTTTTAATGCCAAGATATGACCTTGTTCTAAAAAAGTCACTGCATTTTTTATCATCTCATCTTGGGAAATATCCAGAAGATCTTTACCTTTATAAAGTTTTAAAGAAGGACCACACTCATAACATCCAATAGGTTGGGCATGGTAACGTCTATCAAGTGGATCAGAATACTCCTCTTCACAACGTTTACACATTTTAAATTCCGCCATAGAAGTATGTGCTCTGTCATACGGCAGTTGTTTAATAATGGAGTAACGTACACCACAATGTGTACAGGTAATGAACGGATACCCATAACGACGATTTTCAGGATCAAAAAGTTCTTCTTCACAGGCTTTGCAAATACTCACATCTGGGGGGATACGTACCGTTCTTTTACCTTTTTCTTCTGTTTGCATGATCTTAAATTCTGAAAAGATTATGTGGTCGACCTCTCTTTTGGTCACTTTATCTATGGAAGCCAAAGGAGGTAATTCCCTATAGAGTGTTGAGAGAAGTGTTTCAAGTTCTAAAGGTGTTGCATTGAGATATATCTCTACCCCTTGGGTACCATTGCTGACCCTACCATGAAGTCCAAAACGATGGGCAACTGTATAGACAAAAGGACGAAACCCAACCCCCTGCACTGTCCCTTCTATCTGAATCTTATAAGTAAAATGCCCCATATACCGCATTCTCCTTTAAGCTTTGAGTGCATGGAAGATATTATAAGAAATATCATCAATATACTCATTGATATCTTTAGGCAATATACCTTCTCCCTTGAGAAATACCATACCCCCCAAATAACCCATAAAAAGTCCAAAAGCAGAAAAGAAGTCTTGGTTCCTCAGTTCACCGGATGCTACACCGTCATCAAAAAAGATCATGATCTCCGTAATAAACCCCAAAACGCATGCCATTCCTTCACACTCATCACTAAAGACTTCACGATGAGAGAGATATACACGTAAAAAATACTCTATCATCTCAGGCTTTTCCTGGGCCATTTCAAAATAGACCTCTACAATCTTCTTAATCTTCTCTTCAGAAGTAATATCTAGCCTATTGACCTTCTCTATCTCGGCACCTAATGATTCAGATGTAAATTTAATGATCTCTTTTGCAAGAACATCTTTAGAAGAAAAATAATTATATATATTTCCTACACTCATATGCATTTTTTTGGCAATATCAGGTATGGTTGTTTTATGGAAACCATTTGTAGAGAAAAGTTGCAAAGCTGTTTGAATAATGGATACACGTTTCAATGCTTTTTTATCTGCAGGTTTCAAAAATATCCTTTTTGTTTCACTGAAACCATTCTAACATATATTTCACACACATTATAAAAAATACTAAAAGCCTTCTAGATAATTTTACAAAAATCTTAGAAGTACCAAATAACCTTTAACCAAGTAAAGTCACTTAGCAATTTTTTTCCAAAATCACTCTCTTGATCTCCACTATTTACATTATATGAAAAATCTATTTCTATATTGTTTTTAAACGTATAGATGAATCCAAGGCTATCTAAATGACTGTCATCTTCCGTATTTAGCATATCTTTGAAATAGACAGATGCATAGACAATGCCAAAAGGTTCTTTTTTTGAAAATTTGTTGACAAAATAACTTTTCCCAGCAAAAGGGAGTAATTTGATAGAAGAGCTAATCTCATCCTTTGTTAATCCATCAGAATCATAATAGTATTCGCTCGTAATGGTGATATCATTCTCAGTCACATATTTAAGTCCTAATAGATAGGAGTGATAACCGTCTATTTGCTTCGCAAACTCTCCATGCACCTCAAAGTATGTTGCCAAGTTCCTGGAGAAGGTAAAACCGATTTTGTCTTTTAGTTCATCATTGTAAAGATAGATGAATGAAAGATCCGTATCAAAGTACAATAGATAGAGTTTCACTGCTAAATTATTTGATGTTGCATCATAAAAGTCATCATTCACTTTAGTGGTTGTTGGCATATAGATAAGATCCAGCTTTAAGTTCTTTAAATCACCATCAAAACTTTTGTTATAGCTGTAGTTTGCCATAACATAGCCCTCATAGGCATTTTCCGGCTGTGTAGGATCTTTTGGCCTGTCAAGAAAAGCAGTAGGATTAAAGAAGTACCCCGGTCCCCATTTCAATGTTATTATTTTACCTATATCTATCGAATGATTGATAGAGAGTGTATTGTGTGCATAGAGTTGATAGACAGTAAAGATATCCTCATCCACACCATCAATATTATTATATCTAGCAGAGAAAGCACCAATCAATTTAAAATCATCTTTGTAGTGCGTAAAACGGAACAAAGCTTCATTCAAAAAAGCATTTTGAGAATCATCACTTCTATCTAACAGGGTGTAAAGTGGTGACTCTTGATTGAGAGTTTGGTATTTATGTTCTGCACGAAGATATCCTGAGTATTCAAAGCTTTGCGTCTCAATACTCTCCATATCAAAGCTATACTCATCTGCATACATTGCAGTGTTCCATAAGAGTAGAAGAACAAAAGGAAGACGGATCATCTTCTTAATGAACCTACTTTTGAAATATTATCAAGGGTAAAGACTTCATTGGCAAAGTTCTTAGGTGTAATCTTCCCATACACCATGATTGATTTATATCCTTTATAAAAAGGACTTACAGTTTCGATCACTGCAGGCCTTACAATGCCCGGGGCGAATTTTTTAATGTCTTTATAACTCAAAGTTTTAATGGCCATACCTGTTGAACTGTAGCAAACCACCTTTTTAGGTGTAACACTTTTTTTATCTACGGTCATAATGAGTTTATCATAGGCAACAGAATCATTTTTTGCTTTTAGTGTTAGCGTATATTCGATGCTACTCTCTTTTTGATCAATCACTTTGTACTCTGCAGAAAAATCAAGTCTCATAATGTCACTGTTATTAAAAACACCGCCTACTACAGATTGCATAGAAGCGATACGAATAGGTTTACCCACATTGGGGATATAGAGCCACATATTGTCACCTAGTCTCAGTGTGGCTCTCCCTTTTTCACTCTCCGGCTCCAAGAAAAGAGAGACCATTTTCTCTTTACCCTTTTTTGCCTGATAGAGCAGAAACTCTTTTTTACTTCCATCGGGTTCAATGTTAACAAGTTTTTTGTAGCTTTCACTAGACATGGGTTGCAGGTTTCTGTCTATCTTTTCCAACAAATCATTGGCTCCCAAGAGTGAAAATGTTGCTAATAACAGTAGTATATTCTTCATGATTTCTCCTAATTTTGTCTTAATGCATCGACAGGGTTTAATTTTGCTGCTTTGATTGCAGGTGAAATAGAGGCTATAAGTGAAATAATAATAACGATGATACTTACAACAATAATATCGCTCCCTTGTAACGAAGGGTGAAGTACCAGGTCACTTTGTCTTCCAAATGCAAAGCTAATGCCTATGGTGTCAATCACTTTGACAATAATAAAGGAGATGATACTCCCCAGTATAGCACCAAAGACACCCAGCATAAATCCTTCAGCCAGAAAGAGTTTTACTATGGTAGATGGAGGAGTACCCATGGCAGCAATGGTTCCTATCTCTTTGATCCTTTCATAGACAGACATGATCATTACATTTAAGATCGAGATAAGTACGATTGAGATCAAAATAATTTTTATGGAAATATCCATAAGGTCGAGCATTTTTACTATGTTGTAGAAAGGACTGAGCTTTGTCCATGCATGTATCTCAAATACCAGCTTGTCTTTTTGGTTTTTAATCATCGCCAAACTTTGCATACTTTTCATCGCTTCTTGCAACTTAGACACATCTTTGATGCGGATGACAATTTCACTGACTTCAGCGTCTTTAATACGAAGGATCTTTTTAGCATCCTCTATATGAAAATATCCATCTCTTCCGCCAGGACCGGAGATAGGTTCTACAATACCTGCAACTTTAAGATTAAGCCCGTTAACAGACCCTTGCTTATTGTTCACAACCAATACAGACGTATCTCCTTTCTTTACGCCCATACCTTTCGCCAGGAGTTCAGGAATGAGCATCTCTCCTTGTTTTAAAAGATGAGGCTCACTATCCATAATTCTTTTTTCAAAAAGAGGCAAGGTGATACGTTCTTTTTCCGGATCAATTGCATTAAGACGTATATTGGTAGAAGAGACATAGTTTGAGAACATCCCACCTAGTTTGATGCGGAATGTATAGCTTTCTACGTAAGGGTTGATATCAAGAATTTCCAACACTTTACCAATCTGTTTTTCATTCAAATTTTTATCAAGAGGAAGATTGTCCACTGAAGCGATATAACCCTTTTTATGAATCTGTATATGCCCCATCATAGAGTCTGTAATCTCACCAACCATATAAGCCTTGAAACTGCTGGAAAGTGCAGAATAGACCAGAACAAAGATAACACCTATAGTAATAAGAGCTGCAGTAAGCAGAGTACGTCTGGAACTTCTCCTTAAATTTCTGAAAGCTATTTTAATTATATTTTTCATCACACAACCCTTTTATCTTCTATAATCTGTCCATCGACAAGTGTGATGAGTCTCTCTGCGGAAGAAACAATTTTTTCATCATGTGTTGCAAAAACAAAGGTCGTACCATAGTCTTGTTTTATTCTGTGCATCAGTTCAATGATACGATGCGCTGTTTTACTATCCAGATTTGCAGTGGGTTCATCTGCAAAAACAATTTTAGGGTTAGTTACGAGTGCTCTTGCAATAGCCACTCTTTGTTTCTGTCCCCCTGAAATTTGATCGGGATATTTATCTTTCTGATCGAGCATATCTACCTCTTCAAGCACTTCAAGTAGACGTTTTTTTCGTTCTTCTAAAGGAAGATGTTGAATCATAATAAGTGGATATTCAATGTTTTCATAGACTGAAAGTACGGGGACAAGGTTAAAACTTTGAAAAATAAATCCAATGTTTTCACCTCTGAAATGTGCCAAAGAAGTAGTATCAAGATCTGTGATGTTCTCATTGTTAATGATAACCTCACCTCTTGTAGGGGTATCAAGACCTCCAAGGATATTGAGTACGGTACTTTTTCCACTGCCACTTGGCCCTACAATAGCAATAAATTCACCCGAACCTATGGATAAATTCAAATCGTTAATTACTTCAAGATCAAGTTCACCCATTTTATATATTTTAAAAACATGTTTCGTTTCTATCATTCTGAACCTCTACATAAATGAAATTATATTTAGTATTGTCTGCTATAACTGTTTTAATCATAGGGATATCTAGCCCTATGCTTCCTAGGAGTTGAGCATAGTATCCTAACATTGTAGCATAATGCATGTTACCCAATGAGAAATATACTTTCATTATCTTTGTATTATTCACTTATATCTTCTCTATTATCTCATACCCTGCATTAGCAAGATAGTTTGGTATATAGAGAATTGAATATATATCGTATATAACCGTTAATTGAAGTTCCGGTACATCGAACTCACTTAGAGGTTTTAAACAAGCATGCTCTTTTTTAGTTTTCATTGTTTTTTCTTTAAAAGTCCAACCATTGAGATAGTGGTAAGCATTCCATCTGTTGTGTTCTGCTCGTATAAGCTTTTCTAACATTGTTGTATACTTTTTTGGAAAGTACTTTATATCAATTGGTTCTAAACCCTCTTCCCAAAGTTTTGGTAATGCATCTGAATAATCTTGTAAGAATGAATCACTCAAACCTAAAGACTCCCTATCTAAACTGAGTTTGGTATCAAAAACTTCTCTATTTATCTCTATGAGTTTATCTTGAGATTTTTTAGAAGGTATACTTTGTAATCTCAGAGCTTTTAATTTCATTTTCATATGTTTTGCTTGTGCAATACTGGAAAGTTTATCACTTAGTTTAGAGTTGTTATACCACTTTTCATACATTATTTTTTTAACTTCTTTGTCATCTAAATCTAGTAAACTTACTGGTGCATACTTCTGAGCATAATTATGGTGAACTAATTTAGAAATCAAAGAGTGTTTTTCATCTAAGAGATTCTCTCTAGTACATATATTTCCAATGTCAGCAAATGAAAAAAACTGTGCAAAACTATCTTTATCGGCATCAATTTTACCACTTATCGTATAGGCATTAAATATTGCAAAACTTACTTTTGTTTTTAATGTCTTATCGGTTGCATTTTCCAAATATGTTTTATTAAATAAATCTGTAGCAATTTTAATGTTTTTCTCTTGATCATCATAAGCGATTATGACATGTGTCAAGTTTTTCTCAAACCATACACTTCCATCATCTTTGTTAAAATAACTAAAATCTTCATCATTCATATTGTGTGTATGTAAATTTAAAACTTTTTCTATGCCACTGTATCTTTTAATAACTCTGTTTTTAAACTTCTGTGCTTCTTTGTCTACTAAATGTATGTTTAAAGTATTTTCATTGGGAAGGTGTGCAACTTTTGCAGCCTGGTAAATGATGTTGAGCGCCAACTCCCCATCACCGGCAACAACTATACTATATCCATCGTTACTGCTTATAATCTCATCATTGTCACCATCTACAAAGTTATGTTCAAAAAATGTCTCTGCTGCTTCT
Source organism: Campylobacterota bacterium (assembly GCA_034660455.1). Classification (GTDB taxonomy): domain Bacteria; phylum Campylobacterota; class Campylobacteria; order Campylobacterales; family Sulfurovaceae; genus Sulfurovum. The sequence goes on from JAYEJF010000024.1 coordinate 47,865, forward strand.
TCATAAAAAGAGAATGTTTGAATATCTATTTTCCCTTCAGATGATTCTTGTGAGATGAAGTTTTGATGAAAAAGTGTATTTAAATCCTGATTGATTACATGTACTAGCAATTTTATAGGTGTTGTGATTTTTTTACTTTTATAATACTCAATGATAATCGTTGCTAGTTCAATATTAAGCCTATCGTTTCCCAAAGAGATGATGGCAAAACTGATAGTCTTAAAGTTTAATTGCTCTAAATGCTCCGTAGAAAAAGCATCCCCTTCAACAACACCCATTCCTGATTTTCTAAAATGCTCTATCTTCTCATTGAGGAGGTTTTTTTCAAAGATTATATAAGCGTTATTTTCCTCTTTAACTTCACTTTCCAATAGTGCAGTACTAAATTCTCCCAATCCAAAGACAGCAGTATGTTCTATTTTTGAAATTTGATTTATAAGCTGTTTATTGATAGCTTCTTTAAAATACAAAAGCATAGCAATAAATGAAGCCGACAAGATAGAAGCAAATTCTAAACCATTTCCAAGAGATTCGACCCAGTCATTATTTTTGATAGATAAACCGAAGCGTAATATAAAAGCAAATACAGCTACAACACCTAGTGTAAAGGCTTTATTTTCTAGTAAAAAATATACTAAACTTGGTGATTTATTATAACCATTTTTCAGATTTTTTATGCAATTCATTAGTTTCATTATTTAATCCTTTTTTCTATCTAATATTTGTAATTCTATTTTTCCAGATAACGTTTATTGGTTCATTTGGTAATTCTAAAGCATATTTATATGCTACTGTAATATTCCCTATAAACTATAATTTTTTCATCACTTATTTACTTCCTTCCTTTTTGTTTTAATATCTCTTCTGTCATCTCTTCTATCGTTGCCAAATCATCAATATAGTCTATTGACACGGCAATGGCAAAAAAACACTTTAGCTTCTCTTCTATAGCCTCTATACGTTCATTCCAGGATGCCTTATAATACTCAGGTACTTTTGCATCAGAGAGAATTCCCTGCAAAGAGCGCATCTCTCTAATCAGTTCATCTTCATACTCGATCAAATCGAGCTCTCTGTCAGTACTTCTTTGTAACTGTCTATCATATTCCATATTTTTTCCTTTTAATCATCATAATAGTAATCATCACTGCCTCTTCCTGAAGCCAGCATAATGACAACAAACATCAGTATGCCGGCAATCATTAAGATAAATATAGATCCCAGTGCCACATAAAAGGAACTGTGATGTTCTACCCACCAAAAAAGCCCAATGACTGCTGTAACACCAAAAATAATAGACATTAACTGATTTCCCGGATCTTCTGTAAAAAAGAAAAATCCTGCTATGAGCAAAGCATAAGGGATCATTGCCAAAATGATCGTATTGAATCCTATGGGTGTATAGGCATAATGCTCCTCACTGTGTCGGTTGATCGCTTTACTTGCCCAAACTAAAAATACCAGTAGTGCAAAAGACAGTGCTAAACGTGTTACTTCCATTTTTTCTCCTTTTTATTGGTGTTACTATAGACTATGAAGCTTCTTCCAAAAACCCAAAACTATGTTCTGTTACCTCTGCAAGTGTATGCTTCTTTGTATGATACTCTGCTATAAGCTCAAAAAGTCTCTCTCTGTCCAGACTCCACTCCTCCATCAATTTCTGAGAGAGGTGACAGAGAAGCTCTTTGTGTGCTTCTATGATCTGGTAACTTTCATTGTAAAAGAATGCAGACTTCTTCTGTATTTTTGAAACCAGTTCTTCTGACATCATCAACTCAGTATGATCCAGTTTAGCTTCCTCATAGACAGAATTTTCAAACAGCATATGCTTCAAGAGTTTTGTAGCTTTTTTAATGTCATTCGATGCCCCTGTGGTACTACCGTTTTTCCCAAATACTACTCTCTCTGCTGCAAGACCACCGTACAACTGTCTGATCTCCCATTCAAGCTCCTCAATGCTTTGCAGCATCATTTCATCAGAGTTCTCGTTGAGTACAAAACCCAATGCACCTATCTGCGATACTGACTCCGAAGAGACTTTGACTACCCTGCTCTGCATTTTAACTTTTTCGTAATCATTACTAAATCTCTGCATATCTCTATGCCAAGTCACAAGAAAATGCCCCATTTCGTGAACTGAAACTATCTCTCGTATCTTCTCTTTGTTCTGTGTTGTCTCTCTGTTGCTGTCACCTACAAGCATACGTTCAAGTGCCTGCATGAGTAAGCTAGTATCTACTTTTGACTCTTTTCTTAACGCAAGAAGCGCACTCTCATTCACCACAGACTCAATAATTGCAGGGGTCATACCTGACATATTTTTAGCCACACGGTCTATATCTATGCTTTGAGTTTTTTGAGAAATATCATCCAAATAGTGTGTAAGTATCTCCCCTCTCTCTTCAAGGTTAGGTAAACGAAAATGGATCTTTTTTCTAAATCTTCTTAACATTGCGTCATCCATCTCAAAACTGTTCTCATCAAAGTTCGAGGCCATAATGACAATAATGTTAGATTTGGAATCACTTTGTACACCATCAAGATAGGCTAAAAGTTCATTAGCTGTGTCATCTGCCCATTTTTCCTCATTCCCTACACCTCTTTTTCGAAGCATTTTCTGTGCTTCATCTATGAAGACTATGGCAGACTTATGTTCTGAGTTTCCTGCAGCTTTTTGTGCATTTTTGAAAATACTGCGTATCTTTTTTGCCCCTGATCCAACATAAATCTCATCCAGACTTCCAGTAGTTGCTACGATGGGTATATCGAGTTCTTTTGCTAGATAGAGTGCAAATTTTGATTTTCCTGTCCCTGCTTTTCCCGAAAAAAGTATATTGAACGTACCGTCTATACCGTACTCGGCATAACGGTTACTCTGTGTAATAATCTCAAGAAGTTGTTTACTCTCCTGCTTAATATCATCATAGCCTATAAGGTCATCAAATGATTCCTTTATATCATCAGGATAGATGGCTTGAAACTCTTTGGAGAAAATATTAATGCCACTTGTAACAAGAAGTATGTACCCTACAAAAGCAAAAAACAAAAAGCTAATGACTTTCCCTGAAAGCAGCGTTTGCAGTACAGATTGTGGCTTCTCGCTCTGGATTAACCACTCATAAGAGATATTCTTATCTATAAGTTTTGACTCGATAGAACTCACTGTACCCTCTGAGGGTAAACTTTTAACCACAGATACCTTATTTACTTCTATGTTTACAATGGCTGTTGTCTTTCCTTTTCCCAGTGTAAAATAGATCTTGTTTTCTGGTTTTACTGCACTGAGAAAAGTAGCGATCGACACAGATGTTATGGACTTGTTATGCTCTTGTGTTTGAACATAGTTGCTGATCTTTGTAAACTCTTTTTGTTGAGGCGTATGTTTATAGGCATAGACTT
>JAYEJF010000025.1:0-4237 GCA_034660455.1 Campylobacterota bacterium
ACTATTCTATCGTCCATGTATTCTGCTCGGTTGTATGCTCCTTCAACTTTACTTTTTGTAGAGTGAGCCAGTTGTGTATCTATAACTTTGGGGTGTATTTTGTGCTCTCTTAGGTGGTCGTTTGCTATGGTTGAAAACATACTCCTAAAGGCATGGGGTACAAACTGCTCTTTAGGGAAACCCATTCGCTGGAGTGCTCTTCTTAACGTGTTATCACTCATAGGGCTGTGTTTATGCAGGAAACTTGGGAATATGTATTTCTCTCCATCGCTAAACTTTTGAGCCTCTTTAAGTATCTCTATGGCTCTATCCGTTAAAGGTACAATATGCTCTTGTTTGGTTTTCATCTTTGAAGCTGGGATAAGCCATCTCTTCTTTTCAAAGTCCATCTCACTCCATTCAGCGTGCCTAATATTGTAAGGACGTGAAGCAACATAGGGCATAAAGGTCAGAGCCAAACGGGTTGAGAAGTCTCCACTATACTCATCAATCATATTGAGCATAATGTTAATCGTTTTCTTATCGGTTATGGTTGGGTATGATTTTGCAGTTGGTGTTTTCAGAGCTTCTTTTCTGTCTATCCGTTCACAAACATTTTTCTCAATATAATCTTTATTTAGTGCATATTTAAAAACGCGATTGAGTTGGGTTAGTAATCTGTGAGCACTCTCAATCGCTCCACGCTGTTCTACCCGTTCCACTACATCCAGAATATCTGTCTTGGTAACATCTACAATAGATAGTTCTCCTATAAATGGAATAACATCATTGTTAAAGGCATTCTGTAGTCTTGTTAAATAGTTTTCGCTTAAGTCGTTTCTCTTTGCCATACTTTCATCTATGACTTTTTTGAGAGTATTTATCTTCTTTGCATGAATAGCATTGCGTTCTTCCTTTTCGGCTTTTATAACATCGGCTGGGTTTATTCCATTTGCTATCTGTTGACGGTACTTTTGAGACTTTATTCTTGCGTCTGCTAAACCGAGGTCAGGATATACCCCTAATGCTAAAATCTTTTCTTTACCCTCAAATCTGTATTTTAACCGCCAGCGTTTGCCACCAGTTTTTGCAACAAGTAAAAATAATCCCTCACCATCATAGAGCTTATAGTCTTTCTCCTTGGGCTTTGAACCCTTTATACCTTTATTGTTTAGGGCTTTACTTTTGTTTGAGCCTCTTGTTTTGGGTTTGGCACTCTCGTTGTGCTTCTCTATTTTTTTGACAACTTCTATTGCTTGCTCTGGAGTTATTTCTTGGGATAACATAGCGTCCATGGCTTCTAATGCTGGATTAGGCATTTTGTCTCCTTTAGGGGTACTTTTTTATGTTCAATAGGGTACTTTAGCCAAATACCCCTAAAAAATACCCTAAAATATCTATACGTTATTGAATAAATATGAACTAAATTGAACAAACAAATAGGCTTAAAGCTCGTATATAAGGGGGGTTTTGATGTTTTATTGAATTGTATTGAATTGTAGCTTGGTGGAGATGAGGGGAATTGAACCCCTGTCCTAAAATAGATAGAACTATGACTCTACATGTTTAGTTAGTGTTGTTAAATTTAATCTAGTTTTGTACTACACCCAAAACTTTGCTAGACGAGCTAAGGTTCTCACACCATGGCATAGCTTCCATGGAGCATAGTCATCAGATGTGATACTTCAAAATCCGATTAAGATGACACTCATCGGCGAAGCAGTCCTCCGCGTTAGCGGGGTTAATGACTTACGCTACTGCGTAAGCTGGACGATAATCTGTATTGTTTGCGTTTAAGCTAAGTGGGCCGCGTAACGGAATTGCCCAGTCCGACATGCACATAGCCCCGACTACTCCAGTCGAAACCAAGTCATCCCCATATGTTAGAGAAACGCTATCATAGCACTATTTACAAAGGTTGTCAATATTAAAAAAATGTACGTGGGTCAAAAAAGGGTCAAATTTTTGAATATACATCTATTTGGAATGACCCCTATAACCTAGACACTTTCTAGTCTCATTTATTCAATACTCTCTTCATTATTCAGCTCATGAAATTCACTTTGCTCAATAGCATCTTCACTAAAATACCCAATCTTATGCTCTGCACTCTGAAGGTCTCTAAATCTGGCTATATGAAAAACAGCATCTCCTGCCTGCACCAAAGGGATTTCAGATTTACCAATAATAATTCCGTCAAAAGATGCTTTTATCTCAAAATATTCATCATCCAAAGGTTCATCTATAAATGCAACTATCTCATCTTTTTGGACGGTATCACCCAGTGCTTTTATTGTTCTTAGCATACCACTTTCACTGGCTCTTATCCATTGACTACTTTTTGTAATAACAGGGATTTTTGCATGTTTTTTACGTGATATTTTCGGAAGCATATTGATTTCTCTAAGAACATTCACTATTCCATGTACACCTATTCGAATACTCGATTCATCAAACCGTAAAGCTTCTCCCGCTTCATAAAGCAAGATTGGTACACCTTTTTCCTGAGCCACTGCACGCAAGGAACCATCTCTTATCTCTGAATGTAAGATTACAGGTGCCCCAAATACTTTGGCTAGATTAAATGTATATTCATTTTCAATGTTAGTTCTTACCTGAGGAAGGTTTGATCTATGTATTGCACCCGTATGAAGATCTATGCCTAAATCACATTTACTCACAATCTCATCAAAAAAGATATTTGCTACCCTTCCTGCCAAAGACCCTTTTTTACTTCCTGGAAAACTTCTATTCAGGTCTCTTCTGTCGGGAAGATATCGTGATAAGTGCATAATGCCATAAACATTGACAATGGGAACTAAAATAACTGTTCCCTTCAACCTTCTAAGAATACTCAACATTCTAAATCTTCTAATAATCTCAATACCATTAAGTTCATCCCCATGAATGGCGGCACTGATAAAAACAACAGGCCCCTCTTTCTTACCTCTGATAACCCTTACTGGTAACTTTGTAGGTGTATTATACATCTTGGGAAGTTCAAGATATACGGTCATGTTTACACCTTTTGGTATCTCTATACCTCCCAAAATAAAAGAATTTTCATCCACTTTATGCTCCAATGTTATCTTTTCGATGACGACGTTTTTTATTGTCTGGTAGTGGAGAGATACTTGAATCAATATACTCCATGATCTTACCTGCTATATCAACTCCTGTTGCTTTTTCTATACCTTCAAGTCCAGGCGAAGAGTTTACTTCCATTACTAATGGTCCACGATCAGACGGTATCATGTCTACACCGCAAATTCCCAGACCCATCGCTTTAGCTGCTGAGAGTGCCATAGACTTTTCTCTTCTGTTAAGTTTGTATGCTGTTGCACTTCCTCCCTGATGTAGGTTGGAGCGGAAATCACCTTCTGCACCCTGACGTTTCATCGCACCGACGACTTCTCCATTAACCACCAGTGCACGTATATCTGCTCCTTCGGCTTCTTTAATGAACTCTTGCACCAAGAGGTTCACTTCCATGCCATAAAAGGCATCAAGAACTGACTGTGCCGCTTTTTGGGTCTCTGCCAATACTACACCCACACCCTGAGTCCCTTCAAGAATTTTCAGTACCAATGGTGTACCGCCACTTAGCTTAATGACATCTTTGGCATATCTACACCATGTTTTGAAAGTACCTGAAGACTTCTAAGCTTATCTCTTGACCTTGCAATAGCAAGGTTTCCTGCCACACTAAATGCACCCATAATCTCAAAGTGCCGTACCATTGCCGTACCAAAAAAAGTACGGCTCGCTCCGATACGAGGGATAATGGCATCAGGGACAGGAAGAAGCTCACCATCATAAATGACTGCCAATTCTCCCTTCATAATCTCGATACTGCACATCAAGTAATCAATCACACGAATATCCCATCCTTTTGCTATACCTGCTTCCAATAATCTTTTCGTTGAATAGAGATTTGGATTTCTAGAAAGTATGTAAACAGTCATCTATTTTCCTTTTTTTGTTATGTATTTGTGAGAAACATCTACCAGATAGCGATGTGACATAAAGCGTCTGCCAACTAACATCGGATACTTCATATTTTCCCGATTGCTTAAAGATATCTCAGCATCATAGGTTTTACAACCCAATTTTATTGGGATCTTTATAAAGATCTATAATGCTCCCCATAAACTAGACCACTTAAATCAACTTTCTTATTCCAAATGTTAGAATAAAAATAAGAAATATGAGGGATAATAGATGAGCGTAAAAAGAAAAAGTTATAGTGCCGATTTCA
>JAYEJF010000026.1:0-19030 GCA_034660455.1 Campylobacterota bacterium
CGTTACCATGCACGTGATGTAGCGGTGTTGATGGGGAGCAGGTTGGGGGCGAAGGTGGTATTGGCTTCTGCGACCCCCTCAGTTACTTCGTATTACAAATATGATGTGGTTAAATTGGCACAACCTTTTGTGCAAACAGAAAAGAAGTATCAGTTCATTTCGGGTAACACTGTAAACCATACGATACTCGATGCGCTGTATAGACACTATACAGCAGGTGATCAGTCACTGCTCTTTTTACCTACGCGAGGAAACTTTAAGTATCTCTACTGTGAACGCTGCGGGAAAACACATCTTTGCCCTTACTGTTCTGTGGGGTTGGCACTGCACAGAAAGCATAAGCACTTAAAATGCCACTACTGTAATTTTACGGAAGCGATAGTCGATACTTGTACGCAGTGCGGACACACTCCTTTGAAAAGTGAACGTATGGGAACCGTTGAAGCTATGGAGATTATCTCTGAGTCAGTGGAGGGCATAGCCGTTGAGCAGTTTGACAAAGAGAGTATTACGACGCAAAAAAAGCTCAAAGATGCCTTAAAGCGTTTTGAATCTGGAGAGAGTCAACTGCTTTTGGGGACACAGATGTTAAGTAAAGGGCATGATTATGCCAGCATTACTTTAAGTGTCATCATGGGATTGGATTACATTTTAGGATTGGCTGATTATAGGGCACGAGAGAGAGCGGTCTCTTTACTGTTTCAAATTGCAGGAAGGAGCGGACGGGCTAAAGAAGCAGAGGTGCTGGTGCAGACGGCTGATCCTGAGTTTTTTCAAAGGTATTTGGCTGATTATGAACTGTTTATCAAAGATGAGTTGGAATTTTTAGAAATGGCGGAGTATCCACCTTTTTCTACACTTGCACGTATACTGATTGCACAGAAAGATGAAACCAAAGCGGCTAAAATAACCCTAGATACCGTTACAAAACTCAAAGCATTCAAAGAGATTGAAATCGTTGGGCATGGCAAAGCCCCTGTAGAACGTATAGCGGGTAAATTCAGGTTCCATATTTTACTTAGAGCAAAGAGCCGGGTTCCGTTGTTAAAAGCGTTGCATGCAGTGGGTTGTCGGGAGATAGAGATCGATATGGATCCGGTCGAATTCTCCTGATAGTGAGGAGATAGGAGTGAGGAATGAGGAGTGATTGCTAGCATTTTTTTGAAATGCTTTTATTTATGGTTTTTGGGTAGAATATCGGATGAGTATATTAGAAGAAAAAAGTTATGACTTTTCTATTAGAATTGTTAAATGCAGTCAATATTTACAACAAGAGAAAAAAGAATATATTTTAAGTAAACAGCTTATTCGTTCAGGTACAGCTATTGGTGCTTTAATAGCTGAAGGAAAATATGCACAATCTAAAGCAGATTTTATTAATAAATTATATATCTCGCTTAAAGAAGCAAATGAAACTAAATATTGGTTAAGACTTTTAAAAGATTGCAATTATCTAAATAATAAAATGTCAGAAAGTTTATTAAATGATATAGAGCATCTTATTAAGATGTTATCATCAAGTACAAAAACAGCAAAAGAGAATCTAAAAAATGAAAAATAAAAAAAATTCCTCACTCCTCACTCCTCACTCCTCATTATCTTTTTTGAAGGTATTTCGATGAAAGAGAGATTTCCTACAAAGAAGATTTATGTGGGTGATGTGGCTGTAGGAGGTGATGCACCTATCTCCGTACAGTCAATGACTTACTCTGACACGCATAATGTTGCAGCAACGGTTGAGCAGATTAATCGTTTGCATTTTGCTGGGGCAGATATTGTACGTGTTGCTGTACCGGAGATGGAAGATGCTTTGGCACTTAAAGCGATCAAAGAGCAAATCTCACTGCCGCTGGTAGCTGATATTCATTTTAACTATAAACTGGCACTTGAAGCGGCTAAATGGGTAGATTGTATTCGTTTGAATCCGGGTAATATTGGTGAAAAAAATCGCATTAAAGAGGTCGTTAAAGCGTGTCAGGAGAGAAATCTTCCTATTCGCATCGGGGTGAATGCCGGATCTTTAGAAAAAGAGTTTGATCAAAAATACGGGGCTACCGCTGAGGGAATGGTTGCCTCAGCAGAGTATAACATTAAATTTTTGGAAGATTTGGGATTTACCAATATTAAAGTGTCACTCAAAGCTTCAGATGTGGACAGAACAGTCGATGCCTATCGTCTATTGCGTCCTAAAAACGCGTACCCTTTTCATTTAGGTGTGACGGAGGCAGGGACTATTTTTCATGCAACGGTGAAGTCTGCCATTGGCTTAGGAACTTTGCTGCTTGATGGTATTGGTGATACGATGCGTGTTTCCATAACAGGTGAACTCGAAGAGGAGATCAAAGTTGGTAAAGCCATCCTTAAAGACAGCGGACGTGTGCAAGAGGGTTTAAATATTATCTCTTGTCCTACCTGCGGACGCATAGAGGCAGATCTGGTCTCAGCCGTAGCCGAAGTCGAAAAACGTACGGCTCACATTAAAACACCTATGGATGTCTCTGTGATGGGGTGTGTGGTCAATGCGATTGGTGAAGCCAAACATGCAGATGTGGCCATAGCGTATGGTAAAGGTTCAGGGCTTATTATGCTCAAAGGAGATGTGATTGCCCGTCTTCCTGAAGATCAATTGGTAGAGAGGTTTGTTGCAGAAGTGGAGAAGTTTGCACAGGATAACGCTTAATGGAGCATATGTATAATCTCAATATTGAGCGTGCAGTCCTCTCTTCTGTTATTTTTGATCCTGAAACATACGAAGAGATTGCAGCAAAACTCTCTTCACACGATTTTTATCTGCCTTTTCATCAGCATATTTTTACGGCAATGGAGCTTCTTCATACAGAAGAGAAACCACTCGATGATGAGTTTTTACAAGCCAAACTTACCACAATGGGTAAATTTGATGAAGTGGCGATGCTCGATATTCTCTCTGCAAATCCCATCAGTAATACGGCCGCTTATATGGATGAGATTAAGGCAAAATCGAGTAAACGTGCATTGGCGACTCTGGCAACAGAGATCAAAAAGGTGACCATAGAAGATGATCTTCCTGTAGAAGAGGTAATGAACCTTGTTGAGAAAAAGATTTATGAAATCACACAGAATTCAACTTCTAATGATTTTAGGGAATCCAAAGAGATCACGCTTGCGATGATGGAAGAGATAGAGCGTCTTAAAGCACTGGGCAACTCTAAGCTGATCGGTACGGATACAGGCTTTAGAAACCTCAACGAGAAGACTTCTGGTTTTGGAAAAGGAGATTTGGTCATTATTGCAGCCAGGCCGGCGATGGGCAAAACGGCACTAGTGCTAAACATGGCTCTCAAAGCTATTGAACGTGATGAAGGGGTAGCATTCTTTTCATTAGAGATGCCGGCTGAACAACTGATGTTAAGACTGCTTTCTGCTAAGACTTCCATACCTTTGCAGGCTTTACGGGTGGGAGATTTAAGAGATGAGCAGTGGTCTCAGCTCTCTGCTGCCACACAGGAGTTGGCTTCTAAAAAACTTTTTGTGGATGACGGAGGGTATGCGACCATACATCATGTCCGCTCCAAATTGCGAAAGCTTAAAGCCCAACACCCTGAGATCTCTGTAGCGATTATTGATTATTTGCAGTTGATGTCGGGTGAAGGAAGAGAGGGCAGGCAACAGGAGGTCTCTGAAATTTCAAGAGGGCTCAAACAGTTGGCAAGGGAACTGCAAATCCCTATTGTCGCGCTCTCTCAGCTTAACCGTGGGGTAGAGAGCCGTGACAATAAGCGTCCGATGCTCTCTGATCTACGGGAATCTGGTGCTATTGAGCAAGATGCCGATATTATACTTTTTGTCTATCGTGATGATGTCTATCGTGAGGCGATGGAGAAAGAGAAAGAGATGAAAGCAAAGGCAGAGGGTAAAGAGTACACTTCTGAGTTCAGGAAAAAACCCGAGGAATCGGCTGAAATCATCATAGGTAAACAGAGAAATGGTCCCACGGGTACGGTGGATCTTATCTTCCAAAAAAACTTTACGCGTTTTGTGGATGCTTCACCGCAAGCAACCTTTGAGATAGAGTATGAGGATGCCGATATCCCTATGCAAGAAGCCAATATTAATATAGAGATGCCAAATATTTAGTTTTGTATTATGGGGATGCCATTAGAGAAACCTAAACTTTTTCCCCAAAGAAAAACGTTTATCTGGTTTTGTGTAGCGCTTCTTGTATTGATTATGATCAGGCTTCTTTTTAGCTATCTCTCTTATAAAGAATTTATAGAGAAACCTTTTTACTATACCAACGCAACGGTTGTGACTGCCTATGAAAAAGTAAAAGGGAATAGACGCTATCAAGTACTCAAATTACGTTCTGATGATGGATTTGTTTTTTATACCACTTCCTACAGTAAAGAAAATTTTGACCATGCACGCTTACGGCTACAGATATTTCCAGATAAGAGCATCTCATTTCAAGAGTATCTGGGTACTTTTTATGTAAAGAGTAAAATCAAAAACCATGAAAAGCTTCCCAAAACATTTAAAGATACGCTATTGGAAGAAATTGCCTTGCAGCATGATGATATAACATTAAAATCATTTTACAATGCTATATTTTTTGCAACACCACTGGACAAAACACTGCGAGAAAAGATATCGATGTTAGGGGTGAGTCATTTGGTTGCTTTAAGCGGATTTCATTTAAGCATACTGTGGGGAATGGTGTACGGGTTACTTCTGTTTTTTTATAGACCGTTTCAGCAACACTATTTTCCCTACAGGCACGCACTGTTTGATGTCGGCTTGGTGGCTATGATATTTTTGGGTATCTATTTATGGTTTGTTGATTTTCCTCCCTCTTTGGTACGTTCTTATGCCATGGTTTTAGTGGGCTGGGTCGTTTTACTGCTTGGTATAGAATTGCTTAGTTTTACATTTTTAGCAACCATACTTTTAATGCTTGTTGTACTTTTTCCTTCTTTATTGGTCTCCCTTAGTTTTCAGCTCTCGGCAGCAGGGGTATTTTACATTTTTCTTCTCTTAAAATATGCTAAAGGAATCAATGAATGGGTGATCTCTTTGTTGCTGATTCCATTAGGAATATTTATCTTAATGCTTCCTATAGTACATGGTATATTTGGAGTAACCAATCCCTATCAACTCCTCTCTCCGATTTTATCTCTTATGTTCATCCCTTTTTATCCCCTGGCAATGGTGGCACATCTATTTGGTTTTGGGGGCATAGGTGATAGTCTGTTACTCTGGTTGTTTGCGTTACCTGCAGAGAGTCGGGAGATAATATTGGAAGAGTGGGCAGTAGGGTGCTATATAGGCTTATCACTGCTGGCTATAGGGAACAGAAATGTGTTTTATGCGGTAGTTGCACTGTCAGGCTTATATATGGTCTATCTCTTCCTTTTTGTTTAACAGAGCACAAAATTTTAAACCATGTAAGAAGATAGCCCAGGAAATATAGATCCATAAAAAGAAAAAGAGCAGGGTGGAGATACTGCCATAGACAGATGCATAGGTTTTGTTGTGTAAAACATAAAAGAGAAAAGCACTTTTTGAAAGATACCATATAAGTGAAGTAATAAAAGAACTTATCATCGCTGAAGAGATGCTAATAGCTGTATTGGCAGACATTTGATAAAGTACATAAAATACCATCCAAACGATTAAATAGGGTAAAAAGTAAAAGATGTGGATACTGCTTGTAATACTGTTTTTGTCTAAATACCCTTGAATAACAGTCGAAAGGTAAAATGAGGCTCCCATCATAGCAGGGATAATAAGAAGGATTAAAAGATAGGTTTTCAGTGCTTTCCCTACTGTACGGGAGGGTGTAGAGAAGATGTCATTGACAATATAGTCATAGTTTTTAAAGAACATCACAGCAGCAAAGGTGACATAAAAAGCACCCACGTAGCCTAATTGGTGTGAGTTTTCCATAAACGTATTAATGTGGTTCATGAACTCTTTGGATTCGGTGGGAAGAAGGTTGGAAAAAATGAGCGACTCTACCTTTTGATAGACACTGTCAAAGTGGGGAAGGGTTGTGAAGACCCAAAGCATAATGACAAGTAGCGGTATCATGGAGAAGAGTGTACTCCAACTTAGACTTGAGGCATAATGCCCTATTTTATCATCAAAAAGATCGCTTAGAAAATCACGTAAAAAGATGTAATAATTTTTTAAAATCTTTTTAGCTTGCGTATTACTTTCCATGAAGAGTGTATCCTTATTTAATTGGGCAGTCCCATTTTTCCCGGATTTAAAATGTTATTGGGATCAAAAGAGGCTTTAATACTTTTAAACAGCTCTATCTCCATTTCATTGAAGGCGATTCCCATAAATGGTGCTTTACTCGTACCGATGCCATGTTCCCCCGAGAGTGTACCACCCATATCTACAACCATTTGAAATATTTCTTCAATGGCTTGGTGACCATCATGCAGTTGTTTCTCATCTGATCCGTCCACCATAACGTTCACATGAATGTTCCCATCACCTGCATGTCCGAAACAGGGTACTTTAAATCCATATTTTTCACCAATTGCATATATGTTTTTGAGTGCATCAGGCAGCATAGATCTGGGTACAGAGATATCTTCATTGAGTTTTTTTGAACCGAAGATAGTAATGGATTGTGAGGCATTACGTCTGGCCACCCATAGTTCGTCTCTGTGTTTTTTATCGTGGGCGATGATGAACTCTTGCGCGTTATTTTCTTTAAATGATTTTTCAAGGGTTTCAAGCTGAAAGGCTACCTCTTCGGGTACATTTCCATCTACATCACCAATAAGCAGTGCTCCTGCATCAGCTGGCAGGTCTATGCCAAGTTTTTCTTTGAGTGCTTGTACAACCAGTGCGTCCATAAACTCCATTGCTACGGGGTTTGCACCGCCTGCTAGTGATTTAAAAACGGCATTCATCGCATCATCAACCGAAGGGAAGATGCCCATATACCCTTTGGTGTATTTGGGTTTAGGGATGAGCTTGAGAGTAATTTCACTCAAGACTGCCAGTGTACCTTCTGAAGCGATGAGAATACCTGCGGTGTTATAGCCTGCAACATCTTTAATGGTACGTTTTCCTGCACGGATGATATCGCCATTGGCACGCACAGCACGCAAGGCCATCACGTAATCTTTGGTAATGCCATATTTGGCTGCACGCATACCTCCGGCATTTTCAGAGACATTACCACCAAGCGTAGAGTACTCTTCACTGGCTGGATCTGGGGGGTAAAATAGTCCTACTGCTTCAGCAGCTTTTTGTAAGTCCATATTGATGACACCAGGTTGTACCACGGCAACCATATTTTCCATGTCAATCTCAAGAATTTTGTTCATATGCTTTTCCAAACCGAGTGTGATACCGCCGTTTGTAGGCAGCGCCCCACCGGTAAATCCTGAACCTGCACCCCTTGGGGTGATAACGATGTGGTGTGTGTCACAATACTTGAGTATAGCACTTATATCATTTTCATCCCTTGGAAAGAGTACCGCCTCAGGCTCAAAACGTGTTCGTGTTGCATCATACGAGTAGGCAATGAGGTGTGCTTTGTCACTATAGACATTCTCTTTGCCTAAAAGTTTTTCAAAATAGTCAATATGTTTTTTATCTAACATGAGTTTCTCCCTAAATCCGGATATTATATAGATTGCATCGTGTTGTAATAGTTCCCGGTCGTATCACTACTTCCGCCAAACCAGCCTGATTCGGGTGCTTTAATGCGCATGTAGAAAGGGAATTGACCCTTTTTTGGAAGACCTGACATCTTTTTCTCTCCAACAATTGTTCCTGAAATGGGATCAAGCAGTATGGCACGATTTTTACGCACGATATAGATAAGACCAATTTGAAATTTCTTTGCAAAAGAGGCGAGATTTTCTTTGGTGGGCCGATTATCTCCTAGTACAGAAAGATAGACTGCAAAAAGGTCTGGATGTATCCATTTTTTTTGTCTGGAAGAGGTGATCTTTGCGTAGGTATTGGCATCAGGTGCTAAAAGAAGAATATTGTTATAAAGGTATCCGCCAATGACTCTGTCCTTGGGTGAAACTGAGGTTTTAATACTTGGAAGTGCCTCATGATCAATGACATCTGCATCAAGAAGAATTGCCTCTCCTTTAGTTGAAGTTTGTGTAATTCGACTTGTGATGGCACTAAGTCCGTCACCATAATTGTGGATGACGGCACCACTCATCCCATTGATTGGGAAGTTTTGCTTGAGTGTGATATTTTTTCCGTCCACTGATTTGATTGAAGTGTGTACAGTTTGAGGGAAAAAACCTGCAAAAAGAGGAGTGCCAAAAAATGAGATGAGTAGTGCGATGCGTGCAATTTTATGCATAGCCATCCTTTATATGTTGATATATGGTATTGATTATACAAGCAATATAGTAAAAGTTGATTGAGGTTGTTGTTGAAACAATCACATTAACCTACTTCAGTTATAATTATGCTCAATTTACTTTTGGGCATTATGGGGTAGGATGGGAATCATTAAGCAAATCGTTATATGGGCTTTAATAACAAGTACGCTTTTTGGAGCGAAAGTTACGTCGGAACGGTGGAAAAAGGGTGAAACATTCTCTGAGTATTTAAGCTCTAGAGATATTCCAAATGACCTATTGCAATCTATTTCAAAAACCGATATTAAATTTCTTTCAGACATTCAGGGGCAACAACTTTTCTATGAGTTGAAAGATCAAGATGGGACACTTCAGCAAACACTCATCCCTATCGGTGCAGAGATGCAGATTAGGTTAGCCAAAGAGCGGGGAAGTGACCTCTATCACTTTGATATTATTCCTATTGTTTATGAAGAGGAAGAGTATAGTGCAACCGTTACCATAGAAAAAAATCTCCATACGGATGTGAGTACAACGTTAAATAATTCCCGTGTTGCAGATAAGATGAGCCAACTCTTTAAAGATACGATGGATGCTAAAAAGTTTAAAAAAGGAGACAAGGTCTCTTTTATCTATACACAAAAGAGTAGAATGGGGCAACCCTATTACCACCCTTCTATTAAAATTGCATTGTATGAATCTAGGGGAAAACAACAGTTTATCTATGCAGATGAAGAGGGTTACGGCTATAAAAGTGATAAAAAGTCACAGTCATATACCGTAACTGGAAAGAAAAAAGTAACATATAGCAGAAGGGTTCCTGTGAGTAAAAAAGGGTCTCGTTTTAGAATGCCTTTACGTCATGTACGTATAACTTCGGGTTTTTCCTATAGACGATACCATCCTATTTTAAAGCGGTATCGTCCCCATCACGGTACGGATTTTGGTGCGAAAAGAGGGACCCCGCTTTTAGCTGTGAATGCAGGGAAAGTGACGTTTTCAGGTTGGATGGGCGGCTATGGTAAAGTCGTGAAGATTAAACATGCAGGCGGTTATGAGTCACTTTATGCCCATCAAAGTCGAATACGTGTTAAAAAAGGACAAAGGGTTAAAAGAGGACAGATTATTGGTTATGTCGGTAGTACAGGTCGAAGTACTGGTCCTCATTTACATTTTGGAATGAAAAAAAATGGAAGATGGATTAACCCTATGAAAGTATTGGGTAAGAAATCGATTAAGACATCCGTGATGAAAAAATTTACGAAATATAAAGATGTCAAAACAGTCAAATATAAAAATGTTGACATTAAAAATGCAAAAGAGAACAGAGAAAAGCTTTTAACGTATCTGAAAGAGGATGCAAAAATGTATATTTGGGATAGTAATGCACAAACAAGTATGAGGATAAAAGATGATCAACAGACCCAAAAACTTTAAACTTCACCCTTTGGTGGATGCAAAATTTATTAAGACCTCCTATGCAACCTATGAGCAAAGTGGCGTCGAAAAATCGTGGGAAATTGTCCAGGCACACGACTCTGTAGCCATACTGATTTATCATAAAGAACAGGCATCTTTTATTTTGGTGAAGCAGTTTCGTCCTGCTGTTTATCTTAATAACGATGATGGTATGACGATAGAACTGTGTGCAGGGCTTGTCGATAAAAATCTCCCTTTAGAAGAGATAGCCAAAGAGGAGATAGAAGAGGAGTGTGGTTATGCAGTATGCGCGGAGAGTATAGAGAGAATTACTGCTTTTCATACTTCTGTAGGCTTTGCGGGCAGTAAACAGATGCTCTATTATGTTGAAGTTGATGAAGAGATGAGGGTGAGTGAGGGGGGAGGTGTTGACTCCGAAGAGATTGAAGTTGTCTCTCTTTTAGTAGAGGATGCCAAAACATTCATCTATGATGAGAGTATAGCAAAAACACCAGGCTTGATGTTTGCTTTTCTTTGGTGGTTTGAAAACAAGGCAAAAGTAAGTTAACGCGTGTTAATCACAATATCTTTTTAGAAGACACTTATATGACTCTATACGTCTGTCACGTAAGAAAGGCCATATATCCCGTACCTCTTTGGTGCGTTTAGATTTCAAGTTTGCATAGAGTATGGTCTCTTTTTGATGGTTGGCATGGGCTAACATTTCACCTTGTGGATCACAGATAAATGAGTTCCCCCAAAAATGTGTACCTTCCAAAACACCTGAGGTATCTGCTTCAAACCCCACTCTGTTGCAGCTGATGACTGGTATGGCATTGGCAATGGCATGAGAACGTTGTATGGTAATCCAACTCTCAAGTTGTCTGCTTTTTTCTTCTTTGCTATCTGCTTCAAACCATCCAATTGCAGTTGGATAGATGAGTATATCTGCCCCTTTGAGTGTCATAATACGCGCTGCCTCAGGGTACCATTGATCCCAGCAGATGAGTACACCTAGTGACCCAACAGAAGTCTCTATTGGTTCAAACCCCAAATCTCCGGGGGTAAAGTAGAATTTTTCATAAAATCCGGGATCATCGGGAATGTGCATTTTTCTATATTTACCCGCAACAGTGCCATCTTTTTCAAAGACAACAGCCGTATTGTGGTAGAGACCTGCGGCACGCTTTTCAAATAAAGAGGTAACAAGTACTATAGTGTTCTCTTTTGCTATGCCCGACCAAAAGGCTATATCTTGTTGAAAATCATTGGCATAGGCAAAAAAAGAAGTATCTTCACTTTGACAGAAGTATTCTGTTTGGTGCAACTCCTGGAGTACTATAAGCGCTGCACCTTGTTTTGCAGCTTCTATTATTTTATCTGTCGTAACTTTTAAGGTATCTGCTTTATTGTCATAATAGTGTTGTTGGATTAATGCCGCTTTCATCTTTCCTCCTGTTTGATTAATAAGCTACTTGCATGGTAGAACAATGAAGGCTTCCTCCCTGTTCAATGAGTTTGAGACAATTGATAGGGATGATTTCTTTGTTTGTAAAAAACATTTTAAAGAGTGCATGTACCACTTTATCATTTTTATCATCATAGCTAGGATAGAGCAGGGCACTATTTGTAATAAGAAAATTTGCATATGTCGCAGGTAATCTCTGTCCATCTCGATAGATGGCACGAGGCATAGGCAGGGCTATTAGTTTGTATGGTACACCTTCTTTGGTTTTAAATGCGCTTAATTGCTGTTCCATTTTATGTAAGGCTTCAAAGTGTTCATCATTTTCATCTTCACACTTGACATACATGATAGTTTCGGTATTGACAAAACGTGCCAAAGTGTCTATGTGGGAGTCCGTGTCATCACCCGCTAAATAACCGTGATCAAGCCATAATACTCTTTGCGCCCCAAGTGTTTTATGTAATCTCTTTTCCACCTCTTTTTTTGTCACTCCTCCATTTCTGTTTGCATTACATAAACATGCCGAGGTTGTAAGAATCGTTCCTGCTCCATCACTTTCAATGGAGCCTCCTTCAAGCACAAAATTGATTGTCTCAAGGGCAGTAGTACCCATATAACCTTTTTGATGTAAGCGTCGGTTTACACTGTTGTCAAGTTCGGATTCAAATTTACCACCCCAGCCGTCAAAGGTGAAGTCCAGAAGTTTGCTCTGTCTATTTTCTTTGATACTGATGTATCCATAGTCCCGTATCCAGGTATCATTGGTGGGAATCTCTATAAAAGTCATATTGCGTGTAGAGCAGAACAGTTTGGAGATCTTTGTTTTGTCGGTACAAATGATATAGACGGATTGGGAGTAAGTAATAGCCTGTGCGATGCGTATAAAAGGGGAGAGTGAAGCGTTTAATTGTGTTTTGTTGTTTTTGTCGTGCCAATCTGTATTTTCATGGGGAAATGAGAGAAGTACGGTACGTTGCTTTTCCCATTCAGCAGGCATCATCTTTGTGATGTTTTTTGGCATCTTTACCCTTTATTATTGTGTAAGATTTTGCTATAATCCCGCATGGCATTTATTAAAATCAATAAACAAAATTTTTATTATAATCTTAACCAAATTGCACTAAAAACCGGCTCAGTAGAGAAAATTGCTATTGTACTTAAAGACAATGCATACGGTCATGGATTAGAACTTATGGGCAAACTCGCATCGCAGTACGGTATTAGACATGCAGTGGTGCGGAAAAGAGTAGAGGCTGAAAAGATTGACTCTCTTTTTGATACGATTCTTATATTGGGTGACCAGATTATAAATGATGAAAAATACTTTTATGCCATCAATACCCTGTCAGATATCGCAGAGGCACAAAAAGGTGCCAAAGTTGAGCTTAAAATCGATACGGGTATGCATCGAAACGGGATTGCCATGGATGAGTTGGATGAGGCGCTTCGTTTGATAAAAGAAAGAGAGTTGGATCTTAGAGGTGTTATGACGCATTATAGAAGTGCAGATGTCTTAAGCTCCGAACTTTTTTGGCAACAAAAACAGTTTGATGATATCAAACAGAAGCTTCAAGAAAAAGGTTTTGCAAACCTACGTGTACATTCGCACAATACAGCAGCCATACTTCGTAAAAAACACTTTGAAGAAGATTTGGTTCGTGTAGGCATAGGTGCATATGGATATAGTGAAGTATCTAAACCTTTTGATACAGTGTCATTACGTCCTGTGATGTCATTGCATGCTAAAAAGGTATCAAGTAGGGTAATCAAACCCGCAGAACGCATAGGGTATGGTGGAGAGTTTAGAGCTAACAAAGAGATGCATGTCTCTACCTATGATCTTGGATATGGTGACGGATGGTGCAGGGGGGATGCAAATCACCCTTATATGACCGCCGAAGGTCTGCCTATTCTTGGACGAGTCTCTATGGATTTCATCGCACTCGCGTCAGAGAAAGAGGAGATATGTGTGATGCAGGATGCCCTGATGGCAGCAAAACATTTTAAAACGATCTCTTATGAAGTGACTACTGCTTTATCCCCAACCATACCAAAAGTCATCATCGAGTCTTAAAAAATGTGATCAGTTTTGCATCTGTAAGAGGAGGGCTTTTTTCGCTTTTTCTCTTTGCGTTTGCGGCTCTTCTGTTTTTAAGACTATGTTATCTTGAACTTTTTCTTCAATTCGGTTTTTTGCTATGGTTTGTACGGGAGTAGTTGTTTGAATCACAGGTGCTTCTTTTACCTCTTGATTGAAAAGGTTTAAAGGTTGATTTTTCTCTTTTTTTATGACTGTATAGTTCTCTTGGGGAAGCTGTACCGTATAGGTATCGTTAGAGATTTTTGGTGCGCTACTCTGTGTTGGTTCTTCTTTCATATTGAATAACATATAGACAATAGCACTCACAAGAAGCGCAATAAAGAACCACTGCCTTTTGGCTTGTAGCTTTCGTATTTTAGATAAACTTTTTTTAGGGCTAGGGATAATCTCATCGAGATAGCCAGTGTCATGCATCTCTTTTTCTTCTTCTGAGATTTCTTCAAATATTTGATGTAACAACACATCTTTAGTGACTTTTTTTTGCTCTTCTTTTATGGTTTTCAAGGCCTATTCTTTTTAATCTTTTATGGTTGACTTGGCTTGCTTCATCTGCAAGAATATTTGTAAGTATTTTTGTATAAAAAATTCATTGTATACTTCTATCACTTAAAATATGAAATGGCAATAGATATCTTATTTATTTAAGGAGGATGAGAAGAGATGAATATACTAGAAAACTGGGGTATGAAAAAGATTGAAGTCTTCTATGAAAAGTGGGATACGCAGAACTATTTTACCTCTACAGAGCATCTGTTTAAATCGCCTGTTTTACGCTATGGCACCTTTGTCGCCTTTGTCATAGGTTTTGTTCTGACACTCCCTATCATCTATATGGAGATTGAATGGAAAATATTTGATCTTAACGCATTTAACCCTCTTAATGCACTCTTTTACGGTATTGGATTGCTAGTACTTATTTGTTTGGAGTTTTACCTTCTCTTTCTCTTGTCCTTTTATCTGCTCTCCTACTACTTTTATCATCTTTATCATATATCCCCTCAAGAGAATATGATGCAAGAAAGAGCCTTTATCGCAATGATGTCGCGCACCGTGATGGAACTCTCGGAGGGGCATGTTCAAAAGTTTAACATTGACCATAAAGAGCTAAATGACAAACAAATTGCACTTTTGGCACTGGTCTATAAAATGAAGGTGGTAGTGACAAATGCGGTACTTAAATTTGTAGCTAAAAAAGCTCTAACAAGGACATCCCTAAGACTCTATACACCGTATGTCGCAGCTTTGGGAACAGGTTTGTGGGATGCTTTTGTCTTTTATAGGGTCATTAAAGATGCCCAGTATAAAATCATGGTGAGATATACGATACGATATCTTTTAGAACATAAAAAGTATTTAGTATCACAAGAGTACAACATAAAAGCGATTCTTTCACGGTATTATCACTATGGGGAGTATAATAACAATCTAGATTATCTTTTAGAAGAGATTTATCGATGTAAAGTATTTGATTATAAAAAAACTGATTTTCTCAAAGATGAAGTGTATGAAAAATGTGACGAAGATTTTCTCCTGTTGCTTTTTGCTTTTAAAGAAAAAATACACTCTCAAAAAGAGAGGAAAATCATTCAGCGTATCAATAAAAATAAAACCATAAAGAGTATACGAAAAGCATTGCAACAAGGTGATATGGCATATTTAAAGGGCTATATTGATAGATTGACATGAAATGAGAATAATTAAACACGATACGAATACATTTTAGTTATCTATTCATTAATGATTTATTTCCCAATCATACATCTTAACACTCTATAATACTCTTAAGAAAGAGATATCTTTCACAGCGATGTCGAGAGTTTGTTTTACTCCTTGTCCAAAATGGTAAACTTCCTTGTTTTCTCTTGGCACTCGCAACTCCTAGAAGCGATTTTTTCATATCTCCTTGAATTTTGTATGATTTCCTTGTTTATCGCTTCTGGTTTTATTCATCTTTTTTTAAAGTAATCATCATTTTTGACACTATTTGTTGCTTCTGTAACAAATCTAGGATTCTTTTCTGAAAAATCTAAAAGTCCTATTATTGATATTTTCTATAAGTGCCTTACCTAGGCCCTCAACAACACCAACAACTAAAGCATTCCCCATAAAGAAAGCACGTTTTGCAGCAGTGCTATTAGCCTTATTAGTATGATTATCCGGGAACATGTTCAACCTTTCAAGTTCAATAGGTGTAAGGCGTCTTAAACCATTTGATGTTTTGACAACATGTTTAAAGCGTGATGGGGTAGAACCTCCTTCCCCTGTAATGATGGTTCGAGAAGCATTATCAAGAGCATCAGGGAAGACCATTGAACCTTCACTATAACAATAAATATGTCCTGTTTTAGTTGTACGTTCTTCTTTTTTGGACCCTTTCATATATTCCCACTTATCGAGATCACTTTTGATATAGAACTCCTCAGGTACATCATTTGCATGAATAAGCACATCACCTAAGGTTTTATAATGAATATCATGGAGAGCAGTTTTTTCATCAAATATTGGTATTCCTTTAGCTGAATAGCTCTTATCATCCATCATAATACCTACAGTATCAAAAGGACTTTTCTTTGGATTATAGTCCTCATGATTCTCTGATATGTCTGCTAGGTTACCTTTGATGATGAAAGGTTCTTTTATCTCTTTCTCAAGCTTCATAGGGAATGCTCTATTCATCACACCATTACCGGTGATCCACTCTGTAGGATCTTTAAGCTTCTTGATATTTTGATAAATATCAGTACCTTTTTTATACGCCATGATATAGACACGTCTTCTTCTTTGTGGCATATCAAAGTCTGCTGCATTGATAACCCGCCACTCTACGACATAACCTAGTTCGTTCAGTGAAGAGAGCATGATAGCAAAATCACGTCCTCTTTGCTTCGCAGGTGATTTAAGCAGTCTATCGACATTTTCTAGCATCAGATAAGATGGTGCGTCTTGACCTTTTTTGTCTAATATATCATAGATAGACCACCAAAGGACACCTTTCTTTCCTCTTAAACCTTCCGATTGGCTAAGTGTTCTAGCGACTGAATAATCTTGACAGGGAAAACCACCTACGAGCAAGTCATGATTAGGTATCTGAGAGAAATCTTTTGCAATGACCTTTGCGATATCATCATTTGAATGTGGTGTATTGGGAAAGCATGCTTGATAAACTTCAGATGCATGTTGTTTCTTCGTGGAGGGTTCCCATTGGTTACTCCAAACGATATCATATGCATTGTCATTATCTGTATTACATTTGTTTAATCCTAAATGAAAACCACCGACACCAGCAAAAAGTTCTATGGTCTTTAATGTGGTACTATTAGTGTTGTTCATCTTTATACTTCCAAAGAGTTATTTTTGATAAGATTATAGCATCTTGAATACAAAAGATCAAGTTTGTATGTCAAAATGTCATATTGTATAGAAACTAATTTTTTAAAGTACACGGTAAGAGTTCTTTTGCCAACTTCATATCAATAAGTTTATTGATATATAACACAAGATTGATAGGTCTTTCTTTCAAGTGATGCGTACATCGAAAATAACCGATTCTCTTATCTAGCTCATTAACGAATATTTTATCTTTACTCTTTTTACTTTTCCAGAAGTTTTCATCTCGAAACTTCTTATCATATTCAAGTATCTTATGCCCTGTTAGCCCTTTGTTATGTAAATAGGTTAAAAGCCTATTCCTATAGACATGTACCAATCTTACACTATCAAAATCGTTTTGGGAACCTCTTTTGATACATGTGACTAAAAAATAACCTTCTGTCTGCAGTTCTCCGTCATACAACCAACCTTGTTTCCACACATATTTTGATGTATTACGATCCAATTTACTATAAGATGATATCTCAAATGCAAAAGTAGGGAGGTTTCTATTGATATAATGCAGTTGAGCTTTTTCATCGACCTTATAGTTTTTCAGTTTGTCTTCTTTTTTCCAAGTTAATAAAAGGTCTATACCTAGTTTTTGACTTTCTGCATCTTCCTTTCGTTGAATGTTGATATTGGTAAGTTCTTTAATTGTTGGATAGACAAAATCAAAAAGATATTGACCTAATCTTTGTTCTTCACTTAAATCTTCATGAAACTTACTTTTTTCTGCCATTTTTTACTCTCCAGTTTCTCTTTGAATATATATCTAAAATGCAGCAGACCTTTCAAAAGTATTTTCAGACTCTTCTTGGACTTCTTGCTCTTTTTAATCTTTCCTAATTTGAGATGGATCGATGCCTTTATATAGTAGTTGTTTAATTTCTTCTCTTTTGGATCGTGCTAACTTCAATGAAACATCAGGGTAGGTGCCAAGTGATAGTGTTTTTTCCTTACCATCAAATCTATATTTGATACGCCACCGTTTACTTTGTAGGTATCTCTAAGTATAAACCACCACCATCAAAAAGTTTGTACATTTTTTTTTGGCTTTTCAGCCTTCACTTCTTTATCACTTAATGGTGTGGTTATTCTATCCATAAGGGTAACTTTTCATATAATAGCAAGTTGGCCCTAAAATTACCCCTATAATTATTGGCTACCTCTAAATAATACTGTATGTTACTGGACAAAGAATAGTATTTTAAAGCTCTTATTAACGTTGTTTATTGGATATTCTTGGATTTAATTGGAAAGTATATTGGTGGAGATGAGGGAAACCAAACCTTACACTATAACGGAATTTAAATGGATATAATAAAAATATACCCCTAAAAAGTACCCTAAAAATCATTGTTAGACTACTTATAGCTCTCTTTTCTATGTTTGACTCGATACACGGTAATGTCATTATCTTCAATATCAAATAACACTCTGTAGTTACCAACTCTCAATCTGTATGGCGGTTCAAAGTTAGTAAGTTTCTTTATGTTTGGAACTTGTGGGAATTTTTCTAACTCTTCTATTTTAGAGAGTATCTTTTTTGCTTCTGCTTTATGGACTTTAAAAAGGTCTTTTATAGCTTTATCATCTATACGTACAGTCAAACTATAACCCTAGTTTGGCTTTAGCTTCTTCTATGGAGTACTTAGGATTATTCTCACTTTTTGTGAGCTGAATATCTATAAAGTCTTGACTCTCTTTTGCTATGGGTTCTATGTCTAAACCATTATCTTTGAGTCTAATACCTTGAACTATGTCTTTTTGCAGATTTTCTACAATAGTCAAAAATGTATCAAGCTTATCATCTGCTATGTCTAATTGTACTGTTTGCATATCTGCTCCTTATGATATTTAATTGTAGTTAGTATATCATACTTCAATTAAATTCCATAAAGTGAAACTAGGTTCAATTCTCAAAGAGGGAATATAACGGGGGTTTTGTTTGCTGGACGTGGTGTTGCATCCTTAAGGCGTTACAGGGGCATTTAATCCTATGAAAAAATAGCTACCCTCATTATAGAATGAACTTTTTAAGCCCAACGACACAGAGGCAAGGGGGCTTCGCTGACCTATCCTGCTTGGTAATTAGACGGGGGTAACTTTATTCTTTGATTGTTTGTCGGTTTCATAAGGATGTGAAAGTCATTTGGATTGATATTGAGAGGGTTTGGCTTCTTTGGTTTAGTATACGCTCCCAAACTGTGTTCGGGAGCAGGTTAAAAAATTAATAACTATTGATTAAAACATTGATACCTTCCACGATACTAGTATCGCCTATTTTTTTTACACTGTACTTATTTTGTGAAGTATTGATATTAAAACCAATAACAC
>JAYEJF010000027.1:0-18387 GCA_034660455.1 Campylobacterota bacterium
ATCAGAAATTGGAGCCTTACAATCTCCCAACTCAACATTCATTTCAAGGAGAGATTGAAGGATGCTTTAAATTTGGTATAATCTTACAGGTTTAGAGGTGTTGACACAGAATTTATTACACTCCCAGTTTACATATTTCTACCAATTCCCCATCACTCCCTCCATACCAATTTCAGAGAGCTCCTTATTAGAAATTTTATATTTTTTACATATTTGTTTGGCGTATTTATCTGTTAGCCGATTAATCTCTTCCATGTGTTCCCTCCATTGATAAACAACATCATATTTACGGTCAGCATCCCTAATCGCCTGTAGTTCTGACTTTGCTTTAGCCTTATAGATTTCTTTCTTTTTGCTGGTCGAAACCCTAGTATTCCCTTTAATCTTTTGCGGAAGTGAAATATTAATCTCCGTTTTGTATGTCCCTTTATTTATGATATTTGTATGGTTTTTTCTACTCAAGCTATGATTTTTCGGCCACCATTCAATCCGACCAAAAGGAAAGCGCTCATCAATGATATGTCCTTTGGTACTATATAAAAAGACAGTAATGGCATCAACACTATTTTTATCTTTTAATTCAGATAAGATTTTATTTAGAGTTGCTTCTGTATTATTTTTATTCAATTCTGGATCATCTACAAGAGCTACTTTTGCAATCAATAGTGTATATTTTGGTGGTAGTAAAGGATCCATAGAGCCACCCTTCCTTTGTCTTTCCTCATTGACTATAGTGTAATTTAATGTACTTTTTTGTGCTTCTATGGAGTCCTCAGCAAATGGTGTACATTTTATGTTTGTATTTATATCCTGATATTGGGTACTTGCTATTTGCATTTTATTAACCCATCCAGTACTTTTGTCCAATGGACTAATTACTTCATAGTCGTCTCCACTTCTAGAAACTATTCTTGCATGTGAACCTACGCCCATTTCACCAACTTTACTACCTTTGCCTTTATGTCTTGGTTTTTGCCATAAATAGATCTTTTTACCTGTTGCGTATATCCATTTAACACTTTTACCATATTGTTGTGCAAGACGGGAGGCGGAGTGTAAGACAATAAATTCTTTACATGTTTTATTTTGTTTTATTTTTTGATTTACTTTCATAACAAGTATACGCACTCTTTCCTGTTCTTCTTTAAACCGTATTTCCTCTTTCTCTTTTTCAATACGCATTTCTTCCAAACGTTTTTCTTCTTGTCTTTTAAGCAGGGTTAGTCTTTCTTGCTCTCGCTTGAGACGCATTTCCCCTATCTTGGCTTGTTCTTTTTCATACTCTATATATGGTGAATGTTCTTTGAACTCCCCTTTATGCTCTTCCATAAAGTCATAATCTGTACTGTTAAGATTTGCCTGATTACTTTTGGTGAGAAATTTGTAGTATTCAAAATTACTTTTTTGGCGAGCCTGGTTCACTTCTTTGTTGATTGAATTTATTATACTGACTCGATCCTCTTCTAAGTTTTGTAAAAGAGCATG
Organism: Campylobacterota bacterium; assembly: GCA_034660455.1. Classification (GTDB taxonomy): domain Bacteria; phylum Campylobacterota; class Campylobacteria; order Campylobacterales; family Sulfurovaceae; genus Sulfurovum. The sequence goes on from JAYEJF010000027.1 coordinate 1,486, forward strand.
ATATTTGTCTGCCATGTCATAATCCACACTCCCATTTTCTACATTAGGATCTAATTTATAACCATATCTAAAAGCACGATTTACTTTTGAATTATATGTCTTGCATCGTTTTTTTATTTTTTTGGGTATTTGAGTGAATTTCTGATATGTACTACAATCCACTTGTGTGACTTCCATTTTATCACCAATAGAACTAAATAACTTAGGTGAAGCCTGTGTTATCATCGTAAAAATCAACATTAACTTTAAATATTTGGAAATCATATCTCGCCTTTTGTGTTTTACTATATTAAATCATACAGCTTTTTAACCTTTGTTTACATTATAGCCCGAATTTAAATCCGAAGTGGGGATTATGGGTGATGCCAATGCTATTAAACCCAATACTTGCAGTAGATACCAGTACCAATAATGTTTCTATATCTCACCGAGGGCGTCAGGGGATTCAACTAAAGAAGATGCTGTTTTGAGTTCTTGGAGTACAGAACTGTCAATATCACTATTTTTGTTTAAGGGTAAATAAATTTAGAATTTATTTTATACTTTATTCAAAAATCTCACTAACAATCATAAAACTGTCTAAACACAAAATAGGCATCTGTTCATCTTCTCCATAAGCTCTGTCATAGTAGTATATACCATCTCTACGCAGAAACTTATCTATCACTTTATACTCTACATTGACTAAGAAATACTCATCTATGCCACTTCTCTCATAGAGCTCTTTTTTGATTGTTTTATCTTTGTGAGCAGTGGATGGAGACAATACCTCAAACACAGCACAAGGTATCTGCTCATCACTACAAAAAAGCATCACATCAGGTTGAACGACTGATATATCATCCCCATTTGTAAGTTTCAAATCAAAAGGGGCGATGCGTGGTAGGCATCTTTGCTTCTCTTTGGAGATATTTTTGAGAGTATATCCTAGATTTAGTACAGTATCTTGATGAGATGCACTAGCTCCTGCCATCATATATATATCACCAAGTATAAGCTCTACTCTCTCTTTGGTATCTCTATCTATATCCAAATAGTCTTCATAACTATACTCTCTTAACTCTAACGCTTCATTCACATCTGACTCCTTTCTTGATCTTATACAGCAACCTAAGCAAGAGATATAGTCATTAATAAGGTGAATTCACCACTTTATATACCATTGTATCCCCTTGGTAAAAAGGTTGATAATAAGAACTACCGCATCTTCTATAACTAATTCCATTTGCAATGACTGTTGTACATGTGCTAGGCATAGTCGATGCTGCGATTACTGAACCAATGATTAACCCAGTTGTAAAACCGACAATTGCACGTCCACCATAATATCCATACCCACGACCGTGACCACCGTAATATCGATTATTTACATTTACGTTCACATTTTTATTGACATTACGATTCACATTTACATTGCGATTCACGTTTTTATTTCTATTTATATTTCTATTGCCACCTCTTGCAGGTCTTGCACGTGCACCCCCTCCTCTTCTAGCTTCAGCACTATTCAAAAGTGAGATATTTATATGGGAGAGCAGTGTATTGTATTGATTCACATCATTTGATTTAAAATCTTTCTGAATAGAAACGGATGGGGAGAAGAAGCCGATCATTACTGCAACTATGGTGAATTTCATTAAAGATATATTTTTTGTTTTCATATTAAATCCCTTTCTTAATGTGCACTCTGTATAGATATCTTAGCTGCACCTTTTGGTGCAGTAAAGAGAAATTCACTTTGTGAGAACTTAGGTGTAGTATCCCATATGAGAGAAGTATTAATTCTATTATCTCCATCAATAATACTAAATGTCTTTACCATCGGTTCATCCCCCGTTGTTATCCATACATGTATCTCTTTATGATTTGTTTTAAATGCGACATAATCACACTCTACACCTGCAACCTGCATGGTTCCGAAGTATTTACTTTGTTTATACTTAATACGTTTATGCATATCACTGTACATTAAAGTTGTCAAAGGCGCTCTAATGCCATATTTTTCAAAAAGGAAATCAAGTGTCTTATCAATATTTTTAGGTGTATTTAACTGCCCATAATATTGGTATTTTTGATCATACATTGTAAACAGACCATCATGAAGAGTAATCGTTCTATTTTTAACATCCCCTTTACTTGTCACTCGTAGGTTACCCGGTCTATCAATCTTCACAGTGATTTCATGCTTATACTGTTCACTTTTACCCTCAACTACATCATTATCCACAACGACTGCATCAAATACATATTGATCTAAACTGCCAATATACTCATATGCATCCGTGACAATCTCTTTTGCACTCTTTTGTGCCGCCATAAGAGTGCTACTTCCCAATAATAACCCGAGACTTACTATACAGAATGCTTTTTTATGTAATGTCATATTCTTTCCTTTTATTAAAATACCTTCAATAATAATATAACATAAATAATTAAAAAAGTACTATTTTTCAGGATCAATTTAGAGAAACTTACTTGTGTCTATGCGTAGTGAAATTGAGGTTAGCTGATAGAAGAATAAAGAGAGAATACATTTCTCTCTTTAGGGCAATCACTTTTTTGAATTTTATCTACTATTATTTTGCATTGAAAATGGAATCAATATGCTCTTGTCCTGACATCTTTTTAATTTTCGGTTTTGGTTGTGTTATTTTATTGAGTGCTTCTTGTTTCCGTTTTGCATCTGCCTCTTTTTTCTTGTTTGCTTCAGCTTTTTTACGTGCTTTCTCTTTCTTTATCCGTCTCTCACGTGCCTTTGTTTTTTTGTTTGCTTCAGCTTTTTTACGTGCTTTGGCTTTTTCACGTGCCTTTGCTTTTTTGTTCGCTGCTGCCTTTTTACGTGCTCTCTCTTTTTGTCTTTTTACTTCCTGCTTACGTATTTTTTCTCTTTTGAGTGCATTAGCCTTTTTGAGCGCTGCTGCCTCTTCAGCTTTTTTTAACTGCTCAGATTTCTCTTTTTTAAGTGCCTCTTCTTTTAAAGCCTTCTCTTTCTCCTCTGCCAATTTTGCTTCAGATGCAAGTCTCTCTTTTTCGGCAAGTAGTGCTGCTTCTTTTTCTCTTTTTTCTTTCTCTTGTTTCTCTTTTTCCATCTCTTTCTGTTTTCGTTTCTCTTTAATGGAATCAAAAGAAGAGAGTAAATTATCTTGGTCACTCTCTATGGCTTGTAATTGTCGTGTCAGGCTGGATTCAGCCAAAAGCAGTCCCGTAAATAGCAATAAAGTCATTAATCTATGCATCAGATATCTCTCTTTTTATAATTTTATAAAAAAGTATAGCATAATATATTTTATAGCATATAAAAATTAAAATGTAATGTGTGTATGAAAATCTCTTGAAGGACACCTCTAAAGAATGTCTCTTAACACCATTGCGTAATGAAGGACGACAAGGTTCAAAAGAAAAATACCCATTGAGGAAGTTTTTGAAAAAAAGCGTTGCAGTGGTGTTTTATTTTGATGTAAAGTCATCAAACTTATGCTCATATGTATCACGGTCATCACCATTATTACTGCAACAAGATAAAGTTTAATGCGAAGAGCATCAATCACTTCATTGGTAATATTTGAAAAAAGTATATCTATGAGTCCATTGTTATGTATCATCATGTAACCGCTAAACAATAAAACAAACAGTGCACCTACCTCAAAGTAGCCATAAATAGGTCCAATCCGCGGATACACAGCATCCTGATCCTCTTTTTTCCTTAAACTGACACCAAGTAAAAACATAAAGAATGCACCACCTATCCATGCTATGGCAGCAACAAGGTGTAAATGAATCGCCCATCCCACTATTTGGCTTCTTTATCATGGTGCCCTAAGGAGCAATGCTCCTTTCCATTTTCAGTATCTAGTAAGAGCAATTCAGCAGGTTGAATATGATTCCATGTTTGGGCTAAATATACTTCCACACCCATCTCTGCGTGTGCTTTTCTAAAACGACCGGAAATCGTTTGTTTGTCTTTTTCTACAGGAATGAGCGTCATTAACTGTCCAGCTTCAATACAGCCATAAACGCTTCCTGAGGCACTTCCACCGAACCAATAGACTTCATACGTTTTTTACCTGCTTTTTGCTTCTCTAACAGTTTTCTTTTACGTGTAATATCCCCACCGTAACATTTTGCTGTCACATTTTTACCCATTGACTTGACGTTAGAACGTGCAATCACATTATTACCGATACTTGCCTGAATCGCTACTTCAAAAAGTTGTCTAGGAATCAACTCTTTGAGTTGTGCAACAAAAGCCAGTCCACGTGTCCTCGCTTTATCTTCAGGAACAATGATGGAGAGTGAATCTACTACATCGCCCGCCACGCGGATGTCAAGTTTAACAAGATTCCCCTCTCTAAATCCAATAGGTTCATAATCAAAACTTGCATACCCTTTGGTAATAGACTTTAATTTATCATAAAAATCCATCACTATCTCATTCATGGGAATATCATACTCCAAAAGTACACGCGTTTCATTGAGATAATCCATCTTTATCTGTATTCCACGACGGTCATTGAGTAACTTAATCAAATTACCTACATACTCTTGAGGTGTTAGAATGGTTGCTTTTACATATGGTTCATAAATGGTATCAATTTTTTGAGGTTCGGGAAGTTCACTGGGATTTTGTATCTCAATCTCTTCTCCGTTTGTCTGCTTTACCTTGTAGACAACAGTTGGGGCAGTTGCGATGAGTTCAAGATTAAACTCACGTTCCAAACGCTCTTTCACTACTTCCATATGCAGCATGCCCAAAAATCCTGTTCTAAACCCTGAGCCAAGTGCCATAGAGCTCTCTGGTTCAAAACTTAATGAGGAGTCATTGAGTTTGAGTTTATTAAGGGCATCACGCAGATCTTCGAACTTATCTGTCTCTATAGGGTAAATACCTGCAAATACAAAAGGTTTTGCTGGTTCAAAACCATGAATCGCTTCGCTAGTGGGTACTTTAGCATCTGTAATCGTATCACCAACCTGCAGTGAGTCAACTGTTTTAAGCCCCATAACCACAATACCTATCTCTCCGGTACTTATTTCATCTGTTTTTATAGGTGCAATAGGATTAGGGTACATGAGATTAAGTACCTGATGGTCATCTTTTGTTCCCATTACTCTAAGCATTTGACCTTTTTTAATGCTTCCATCAAAAATACGAACCAGTGCAAGTGCACCAAGATAGTTGTCAAACCAGGAGTCATAGATCAGTGCTTTAAGCGGGGCATCCGTTTTACCATTAGGTGCTGGAACACGTTCTACAATCGTATCTACAAGTTCTGCGACCCCTAACCCTGTCTTTGCCGAAACAAGATTATGTTCCGTTGCATCTATGCCTATGGCTTCTTCAAGCTCCGAAAGTACACGGTCAGGGTCAGCAGCAGGAAGGTCTATCTTATTTACAACAGGCAGTAGTTCTAAATCATTTTCAATAGCAATGTAAACATTTGCTATCGTCTGGGCTTCAACACCCTGCGCAGCATCTACAATAAGCAGTGCACCATCAGAGGAAGCAAGTGATCTGCTTACTTCATAAGAAAAATCCACATGTCCCGGTGTGTCAATGAGATTTAAAATATAGTGTTCACCCTCTTTAATATAGTCAAGTCGAACAGATTGTGCCTTTATGGTAATTCCACGCTCTTTTTCAATGTCCATTGTGTCCATAACTTGTGAGGACATTTGTCTGTCTGAAACCGCCCCGCACTCCTGAATTATACGGTCTGCCAAAGTTGACTTTCCGTGATCGATATGTGCGATAATTGAAAAATTACGTATGTGTGATTGCGGTATTGGCTTAGCCATTTAGTTCCTTATCTCTTCTTTACTAGTTTGTTTCAAACAGAGAGTTTACACTCTCATTGTTATGTACTCTACGAATCACTTCACCCAACATGGATGCGGTGGATAAAGTTTTAATTTTACTACATTTCTGATTCATAGGAATGGTATTTGAAACGACCAACTCATCGAGTTCCCCCTCCTCTAAACGTTGATATGCAGGTCCTGAAAGTACAGGGTGCGTACAACATGCCATGACGGAATCCGCTCCAAGACTCTTCAATGCGGTAGCAGCTTTCACCATTGTTCCGGCTGTATCAATCATATCATCGATAAGAATGACATCTTTACCTTCAACATTACCAATCACGTTCATCACTTCACTCTCGTTGGCTTTTTCTCTTCTCTTATCGACAATAACCATCTCTACATTCAACTTATTGGCAAAGTATCTTGCCCGTGACACCCCTCCTATATCCGGAGAGGCAATCACGGGATTTTTAAAATTTTTAGATTTAATATAATCTATAAATAAAATTGCACCATAGAGATTATCTACGGGAATATCAAAAAATCCTTGTATTTGCGAAGCATGCAAATCTACTGTTACCATACGGGTGATACCTGCTGTTTCAATGAGGTTTGCTACCAGTTTTGCCGTAATAGGTACACGAGGAGCAGCTTTTCTATCCTGTCTTCCATAACCGAAATAAGGTACGACAGCTGTAATTGATTTTGCAGAAGAACGCTTTAATGCATCTGTCATGATAAGCAGTTCCATCAAATTCCCATTTGCCGGTGCAGAGGTAGGTTGTACAATAAACACATCTTTACCACGTACTGATTCGGAAATTTTAACATTAATCTCACCATCAGAGAAACGGTTAATCTCAGCTTTTGAAAGGGGCTGTTCTAAGTACTTGGCTATCTCTTCAGAGAGTTCTGGGTTTGATGTTCCAGAAAAAATCATATATCCGCTCATTGTTTACCTTTAATCATAAATTATAACACGTATATTACACAAAACATCATAAAAAGGGGATTTAAAGCTCCTCGGTATTACACTTATGCTCGAGATGCTCTAACGCGTATAAAATAATAGTCCTGGATAGATATAATGAGAAAATTTTTTAAGAAAAAACCATCAGGTAAAAGTAAGATAGGTCAGTTTTTGGAAAAGTATAAGTTACCAAAAACCTACCTTGCAGTCAACAGGCGTATGATTACAAGAGGTGTTGCCATAGGACTTTTTTGGGGATTTATTCCCATGCCTATGCAAATGCTTGCCGTCATGGCAACGATGCCCCTTGCTAGATTCAATGTCCCCATAGCTATCTCTATGGTTTGGTTAAGTAACCCTTTTACTATGCCGCCTATGTACTATATGGAATACCTTACAGGTAATTTTATTTTGGGAAGAGAAGGAGTGGATGACATTGAACTCACCGTTGAGTGGTTTTCTGCCAATATTGGAGATATTTTTGTACCGCTTTATGTGGGAACTGCGTTTTACTCTATCGTAGTAACCGGTTTGATTTATCTGTTTTTAAACCGTTTGTGGATTAGATCGGTACATAGTGAAAAAGATGAACGTAAAACAGCACGCACTAAAGAGGAATCTTTGGATGATAATTAATAAAATTTATAATAATTATAAAATAAATCTAACTTTAACATTATATTAACTATAATTGCTCGTTGTGAGAACAACGTGTTGTCCTGACATGATCCCTTTTTTAGAGGGGCAACACACTTCGTTTCTTACTATATTTTCTCGATATACCGATGATTAACCAAACTTGTTTATCATAAACAAAAAAAGATTATGATGACACATAAAAAACTAACGCTAGCACTTATATTTCTTTTCTCTTTTACAAATCTATACTCATCCTATATGCTCAAAGAGAGTAAACGGGTAAAAAGTAAAATAGATCGCATGCCTAAACACAGAGTGGCTGATATGAAAAAAATTCCGCAAAACCCCTCTTTTTATGCCAATCAAATCAAACCTTTTTCAAAAAAGAGACAAAAAAGCCTTAATAAAGAATTTAATAAAAAGTATTTCAAACCTTGGAGTCTAAACAAATTAGATATACCCAAAAAAGATTTTGGATGGGAGGTACGTTTCATTACCAAAAAGCCTATTTATAGGGAAAAAGGTTCAGTAATCAAAGCTTCGATATACAATAAATGGATTGAAAATGCTAATTATAAACATATTAATAGTAAAAAATATAAAGCCATCACTATTCGTCGAACCGATGTAAAAGCACTCCCTACTTCTGCATCATTTTACAGAGACCCGAAAAAAACAGGAGAAGGTTTTCCTTTTGACTACAATCAAAACTCTGCACTTCACATCAACATTCCCTTGATTATTTCACATTTTTCAAAAGACAGAAAGTGGGCTTTTGTTCAGGCATCTTACTCTTTTGGATGGATTAAAACATCCGATTTGGCTCTCGTAAACAATACTTTCATCAAAAAGTTTAAAAATAACAATTATGCTATCGTCATTAAGGATAACCTTCGGCTTGTGAACGATAACAAAAATATCTCTTTAGTCAAATTAGGTACCCTCTTTCCCCTCTCTAACGATAATAAGCATTATCTTGTTGCCTCACGTAATACCAAGGGACATGCAGTATTAGAAAAAGTGATTGCTACCAAAACCAATATTCTTGCTAAAAAACCCTTACCCTTTACACCTACCAATGTCGCTATGATAGCACGTGAATTTTATGGTGAACCCTATGGATGGGGCGGAAGCTATGAGTGTCGTGACTGCTCTGCGACAACAAGAGATTTTTTGGGTCCTTTTGGCATTTTTTTACGCCGTAACTCCGGTAAACAGGCAAAAGACGGTACCCCTATCAATATTAGAGGACTCAGTAAATCTAAAAAGAAACAAAAGATTATCAAATATGCCGAACCTTTTCGCTCCCTTCTTCATGTAGCCGGTCATGTTGTCCTCTATCTGGGTCACTACAAAAATGAACCGGTGATTATGCACACCTACTGGGGCATACGCAAAAAAGACCGAACAAAACTGATCACCGGACGTACTATTATTACCAGTACCGAACCGGGTAAAGAGCGTTCAGATATCCGTGAACAGAGTAAACTCATCAATACACTAAGCTCCATCGTCAATTTTTAACAGCTATTTAGCTAAAATAACACTATGATAAAAAAAGAAAAAATTAAAATATTCACCACTGCAATCACTGCCGGTATCCATAAAGGTAAAAAAATTGAGATACCCGATATCTTTACCACAAGAAGTTCAAAAGGCATTTTAAAAGAGTCTCTTTTCAATACCCTTCAATTTGACATCATCGATAAAAATTTTGTTGAACTCTTTTCGGGTTCAGGCTCTATAGGACTTGAAGCACTAAGCAGAGGTGCCGGAGCATGCTATTTTATGGAATACAATAAAACCGCCTTTGCTTGTCTTGAAGGGAATGTTAAACGAATAGATGCTTCAAAATCCCATCTCTTTTACGGTGACAGTTTTGAAAAATTCTCACTTGTTTACGCTATGGTTAAAAAATCCAAAGAAAAAACCTATTTTTACTTTGATCCTCCTTTCTCCACCCGTGACGGCATGGATGATATTTATGACAAAACCATTGCCCTCATTGAGAGTATAGAACCCCATGTTGCCCAACTTGTTATTGTAGAGCATATGACAAATCTTAACATGCCTGAAAAAATTGGTGCATTTAAACAGATAAAGCGTAAAAAGTTTGGTCGAAGTGCCTTAACCTACTATGCCCCCATAATAGAATAATATATAAAAGAATTTTTATGACCAAAAAAGAAGACTATATTGCACTTTTTATAGATTGCGACAATATATCACACCGATCTATTGAAGGTATTATCAATGAATTGAGCAAATATGGTGTTGTCAACATTAGACAAGCCTATGGAAACTGGACAAAAGAGAACCTTAAGAACTGGGAAGAGAAACTGCTGGAGTTCGCCATTAAACCTATTCAGCAATTTGACTACTCTAAAAATAAAAATGCTACAGATATTCTGATGACCATTGATGCGATTGACCTGCTTCACACCAAAGATATCGATGCATTTGCCTTTGCTACCTCTGACTCTGACTTTACACCTGTAGTGATGCGTGTACAGGCAGAAGGTATCAAAGTCTTTGGTTTTGGTGAGAAAAAGACACCTAAACCTTTTATGGCAGCCTGTTCTCAATTTATCTTTACTGAAAAACTAATGAAAAACGAAACTGCACAGAGTAATGACACAAGTGAGACAATACAATCACCCGTACGAATGACAGGAAAAGAGATGCGTAGTGATACTTGGCTAGTCAATGTTCTAAGAACAGCCGTAGAACAAACGATGGATGAAGATGGATGGGCAAACCTTGCTAGTATCGGTCAATATATCAACAATTCAACCTCATTTTCACCTATCAACTTTGGATACAAAAAATTAAGTAGTCTCATTGATGAAATTGATCTTTTTGACATCTATGTAGATGAGGAGAGTAAAATGATGAGCATTAAAGATAAAAGATTTCACTAATTAGAATTTTCTTCTCTCTTTCTCACTTTTTTCTCTTTTTTTTCTGGCTCAATAAATTCCCCTTTAATAAGCCCCGCTTCATGTAAAAACTGAGAAGGTTTATAGTCTATCTTTTTTACTCTATCAAATTTTGCCAAAGAGAGATAGAGTCTATCTTTGGCACGTGTCACAGCAACATAGAAGAGTCTTCTCTCCTCTTCGATACTCGACATCATCTTTCTGTTGGGGAAACGTCCGTCAACAAGATCTATGACATACACTTCGGGGAATTCAAGCCCTTTACTTGCATGTACCGTAAGGAGATTTACCCCCTCACCTTCACTAAGTTCATTACCGCCGAGTACCATAGCATTTACAAAACGCCGTAACTCTCTATATTGCCGTGAGAGGTCCAAAAGAAGTTTGGCTTTTCGTTCTATACGTTCTTTAGCTTGGCCCTTCTTCTCCTCATCCACTTCTCCTGATTTGAGACGACCGCGTTGTACGCAAAGAAGCTCTACAATCCCTCTATACAGCGTAGAGTCAATCGCTTTTCCTAATATTGTAGAGGGGTTCTCCAAGCGATGTAAATCGCTCATAAGTGCATAAAAATCTTTAAAAAAAGTGACCCCATCATTGCTGAGCTTTGGATGTTTTAATAGAGGATGGCTATAGATATCCCTCTCTAGGTTCAAGTGTTTAAATCGTGATGAAGAGCCAATTTCATGGTCATCATCAAAAAGTCCAAGCTGTACATTTTTATTGGGATTTAGTTTTGGAAGCTCATGCACTTTAGGGTTAAGTACCCCTTGCATAAAATTCCCCTCTCCAAAATGCAAAAAACACTGGAAAAACTCTTTAGAGAGTGCTGAGCCTACACCTCGTGCATACTCAAATAGATGAATAAATGCCATCATATCTTTTGGGTTCACAAGCAGAGCAAGGAGATCAAGTAAAATTTTTATCTCCTTTGCATCAAAGAAACTCGTTCCTCCTTTACGTTTACAAGGCATACCATACTCCCGCAAACTGGCCTCTACCCCGTCAGCAGAAGAGTTGTTTCTAAAAATAACGGCTATTTGATCATTGGGTACGTGTGTTTGCTTGATACTCTGCGCAATAGATTGATACTGTTCAAAAAGGTCATTGTACATAAGAAGCTTGGGTGGATAACTTTTCATGACACGTCCCACTTCAAGTTTTTTAGGATAGATACGTTCATTTCTCTCTATCACCCGATTTGCCAATGAGAGAATAGGTGCAGTCGAACGATAATTGGTCTTAAGGGTAAAAACCTCTGCATTAGGATAACGCTTAGAATAGGTCGCTATATTTTCAATATTTGCACCGTTAAAAGCATAAATACTCTGATCATAATCCCCCACACAAAACAAGGATTTCGGTTTAAGTGTATCTATCAGTGCACTTTGAAGTGTATTGGTATCTTGATACTCATCTACCAGTACCTCCTCAAAAGGAATTCGATGCTTCTCCAAATGATGTTTCATACGCAGTAAAAGATCATTAAAAGAGGCAAAACCATACGCTATTTTCTCTTTTTCAAACTCTTCGGCGATATCCAAATAGATATCCATCAGAGCTTCATGATCAGGGTATTTTTCAAGAAACCATCTATCAAACCCCTCTAAAGAGGCATTTTGATACAGAGAGTACATTTCATAAAGGTAGGTGGCAGAAAAGGGTTGCAAAGTAAGATTCATACGCTCAAAATTTCGTTTTTCATAAATACTTCGAAAGAGTGTTTTGAGTTCAGAAGGTTGTTTGAGTGCCAAGTTTGGATAAATCTCTTTCAGCCAACGGTATGAGACGGCATGAAAAGTTCCTGATTCTATCTTACCTACTATTTTTTTAGAAAAATAACGCTCAAGACGGGCAATCATCTCACCTGCGGCCTTGTTGGTGAAAGTGAGAAGTAGAATACTCGAAGGCTCTACACCACTGTGCAAAAGATGGGCAATTCGTCCGACAATCGTAGAAGTTTTGCCAGTACCTGCACTTGCAATAATCAGGTTGTGTCCTAAAGGTGCAGTAGCAGCACTAAGCTGCTCAGCATTCAGAGAGCGAAGTGGCAACTAGAGATGTCCAAGAATATAATAAGTATTTTTGTTCTCAACTTTTTTGAGTTTCAATTTATATTTCTCTTCCCAATGTTCCACTAAACCCGTAAATGCAGAGAGATTGTCTGCCGAACTGTCCTCATCACATTTTATCTTCAAATAATCTTCTGAATTAGACATGGTAATATAAGCTTTTTCTACTGCCAAAGCATCATTAAAAGAGGGGATATGATGCGAAAATTTTTCAAAACCATCTGTATTTAAGATAATATTATTGATTTTCCTAAGTGTCTGATCACTTTTTTGATAACCTAGTTGTGCTAAAAGTGCTTCTGGGGTAAGATCGAGATGCATTTGTATCCTATTGTCATAAATTTAAAAGATGATTGTAACAAATTATTTATTTAAGAAAGTACATTATAGTTGAATTAATCCATTTTTAGGTTCTTCTATTTTTGCAATGAGGTCTTTATAGTGCTCAACATTCTGAAATGCTTTTTCATAACGCCAACGTAAAACAAACTCAATAATCTCATTTTTTAATGTAGCATCCAGTGTCTCAGCTTTACCAAAATATCCCAAAGAGATATTTTTTGCTTTTTTCTTACCATTTTTATCTGGTTCATACGTAATGGCAATAATTTGAATATATTTTCCTTCACGCACTTGAGCAAAATCTTCTTCTTTCAAACCGATGCCTGAAAGGTTCATCGCTTTATAGATAAACAAGGTATCAAAATCAGAAGACTTTTCAAATATTTTCAGTTTTTTATAGAGTACTCTTACCCGTTTACGATTTTCCTCACGCACTCTATCATGGTCGTATCCTAGCTTTTCAATCGATTTTTCGACCATTTCTTCAACAGGTTCAACAGGTTTTTTCTCTACAGGTTTTACAGGTTCTTTATTGCGAGATACGCCCTTGGAAGAGAGAAGAGGTTTACTCTTCTCTCTCTCTTCGAGTTTATCTTCTAAACGGCTGGTTAGTGCTCTTAATTTATCTAAACTACTCGACATTCTTTTCCCTTAAAATGGGGCTTACTGCCCTGCTTGAGTATATATTAAGAAATATAATACATTAGGTTTTATTATATAGTCATTAAACCATAGTGAATAGTATCAATTTTTCTATTTTTTAATGTAAGAATAGAAAATAGTAATGATATTTTTTAGTATAACACTTTTTATTCTTATACTATTTAGGGCATATATAATCGCTTTTTAGATAGAATCTAACTATATTATGTAGAGGACATCGTGAATGGATTATTTGGAAATAGTGGGTGGTAAACAGTTAAGTGGCAATGTAAAAATAAGTGGTGCAAAAAATGCAGCCCTTCCCATAATAGCAGCAACTATTTTAAGTGATCAAAAAGTCACTTTAACCAATCTTCCCAATGTCGTTGATATTCGAACACTGCTTAAGCTGCTTACCATGCTTGGCGGAGAAGTGAATCATCAAAGCACCATAGCACATATCGATAATGCACAGATTAATTCTACAAAAGCCGTCTATGAAATCGTTTCACAAATGAGGGCATCTATTTTAGTACTAGGTCCTCTACTCTCTAGGTTTGGTGAATGTGAAGTCTCATTACCCGGAGGATGTGCTATTGGACAGAGACCTATAGACTTGCACCTTAAAGCCCTTGAAGCAATGGGTGCACATATTGAAATCAAAGGGGGCTATGTACGTGCAGAAGCACCCAATGGACTCCATGGAGCAAAAATAATCTTCGATAAGATTACCGTAGGCGGAACTGAAAATATCGTGATGGCTGCAGCATTGGCAAAAGGGACAACGACCATTTTAAATGCAGCAAAAGAACCGGAAGTTGTTCAACTGTGTGAAATGATAGCAAATGCAGGTGTCAAAATTGAAGGGATAGGTACCAATGAACTAAGTATAGAGGGAACAGACAGAAAACCTTTACACTTTCAACCGGTGGAAATTATTCCCGACCGTATTGAAGCAGGTACCTATCTTTGTGCAGGTGCTATAACAGACTCGAGTATTACACTTGAAAATGTAAATCCGGACCATCTTAGAGCCTCAATAGATAAACTTGAATCAATGGGATGTACATTTAATCTGCAAGAATCAAGCATAACTATCTATCCCGCCAAACAACTTAAACCGGTAAATCTTATTACCATTGAATACCCGGGATTTCCTACCGACATGCAAGCACAATTTATGGCCGTAGCAGCCATGGCTGAAGGGGAAAGCCTCATAGAAGAGCGTCTCTTTGAAAATCGCTTTATGCATGTGAGTGAGCTCAATCGTTTAGGAGCAGATATTTGGCTCAAAGGAAGTACGGCAGCGGTAAAAGGTGTTGAGGAACTTTATGGAGCAGATGTCATGGCTACAGATCTTAGAGCAAGTTCTGCCTTGGTACTAGCTGCCCTAGTCGCTGAAGGGAAAACCAATATAAGGCGTATTTATCACCTTGACCGAGGATATGACAATTTAGAGGGAAAACTCTATGCACTAGGCGCCGATATTAGAAGGAAAAAAGAGCGTTAACTCTTTATTTTACTATGATCTCTTCTGCCAAAAAGAGATTCAGCTCTTCCCCACTTTTTGTCTTGACCACATTTGCACTGTTTTTTCTCAATATGCCGCTACCGACATACACGGGTATGGCAAATGCTCTCATCCCGTTTCCTTTTATGCTCACCAGCACACGGATATAATACAAGCCCTCACTCTCTGCCGATACTTCCAAATACAATGGATACGTTCTATCACTATTTGTAAGCTCAAATGAAAGTTTTTTATCTATATTTGTAAGCTCAGTGAGTTCTTTATCTACTTTGATTTTCACATCCATTGTTCCCTCTGTGAGACTTGACATAAGAGATATATCTACCTTTGAGACCTCTACTATATTGACATGTTCAGAACTATACTTTATCTCAACAGGTGCACCTGGTTTACGATACTCTCCCACACTGCTTCCTTGAACCAACTGAGGCTTTTCAACTTTTGTACTTAATGCTTGCACTGATGTTCCTACTAAAAAAGAGGACAATAGCATAAAAATTATTTTCATCTTCTCTCCTTGATTATTTTAACCCGATACTTACACGCAATTGTGCAGAATCAATATTATTATAGTCCGAGATATCAAGCAGATACTCACCCGCAGGCAGCGTAATATCTTTCTGTTCCAATCCTGAAATCGTACTTTCAGAAAAATCAATCTGTGAAAACGGAGAGCTTGCAAACAGATAAAAATCCGGATCACTGTTTGTACCATTGATCTGCTCTACTTTTATGCTATATAGTGCAGATGAAATGATATTAAATTTTACATATTGACGGTTGTTTAGTTTATTGTAAGTGCCATATTCATTGTTTATCTCTATCTCCAAAGGAACCCCTAGGGTTAGATCATGATAAGGATATGCAGTTGATTGATTCATCCTACCTGTACCGTAAATATCTGTAATAGGTGCAATATTCTCACTTGCAACAATACGCTCTATTTCATCGATATTAGCAGGGTTTTCCTCTTTAAGTAAGGTAATAAAAGTAAATAGACTTGTAAAAGCCTCTGTTGTTTTTTCTGCCCCTGTAAATACTTCATGTATAGGGGTAAAGCCTAAACTTAAAATATCGTTTCCATCCTCGTTCTCATCATAAATATCATAGAGTATACGTTGGATAGAAGATTCGCTGTACCACCCCTTATTTATTGATGTTCCAGACTCTACATCAAAGTAAAACCCACCTGTTTGAGCAGTGTCGAGTGTATCAAAATAGATAGGATTATCCAGTGCCATTGCAGAAAAGGCATTTCCCCACCCCTCCCCCAATGCAACACGTATATCCAAATGATCTTCTTCCCCATGTCCCCCACCGATACTGTCTGAACGTGAAAACTTATCTTCATAATAGTGCCCCCATTCATGTGTCACTACATGGTCATCATACTCATCGGTATCACTATCTGCATCCCCTAAAATAAAAAGATTCCCATTCGTATAATGTGAAGTTGTAATGTGTCCGATTGATGTGTCACCGACTAAAGAGACATTATTTACCGACCAATTGATAAGAAGCGAAGGAAAAACTGTATTGGCATCTGCCGTAAGCACTTTTTGCATCGATTTGTATGCATTGTTCAAAATCGCAAAAGGTGCCGCGGTTCTAGGTAACCCGTAACTGCTTCCACTCCAACCCGATGATGCATTCAAGTTACGTTGGCTGTCTGAGTCACCACTCAAAGCCAAAGCACCCTCCATCACATACAATGCATTGCTATTGGTGTTATCTATCACCTTTACATCCCAGCCTGGTGTACCGGTTTGAAACATTTTAGCATAGACACGTATTTTCATTTGGGTATTATTTGGTACCAAAAAAGAGTAGCGTCCCAAATTATAATGCTCCCTTTTTCCTAGACCAGTAAAACAACTTTCCTTATTCCACCTCTCTACGATACTAATGGTAACAGTTTTCCTCCTTCAAATCCTAAATTATTGATGTAGTCAAAGTAGACTTCAT
>JAYEJF010000028.1:0-18372 GCA_034660455.1 Campylobacterota bacterium
TGAAGTCTACTTTGACTACATCAATAATTTAGGATTTGAAGGAGGAAAACTGTTACCATTAGTATCGTAGAGAGGTGGAATAAGGAAAGTTGTTTTACTGGTCTAGGAAAAAGGGAGCATTATAAAGATAAGCATTAGTACGAGAAAAAGGATTACTCCCAAAGAAACCGCAATAGGCGGGACTGTAAGAAATACTTTAAGCTGCTTCATATAAGGTGCTTCAAACTCAACTTGAAGATGTTCCAACCATGAAGCCTGAATTTCACCTACGTAATATGACAATTTGACATATTTTTAACTATTAAGATATGATTTTTTATGGCAAACTATAAACGAGTAAAAACTGTGTATTGACTGGTCAGCTGCTATTAGTTTATGTAACGGAAACATTAACTACCTCTATTTTACCGTTGTTGTTTTTTAAATGAATAAATGCCACATATTCATCTGTAGATTTTGTATACCACTGTTTCCAGAATACCCTGACATCAGTAGCTTTTTTAAAGATTCCAACAAGCTCCCTTCTTGAAAAATAACCCAGATCTTTTTGATACTCTTTGCATTGCTTTTGAAGGTTTTCTTTTGTAACGATACTTTTTAAATGTTCGCTAAAGTTTATTACATGCTTCTCATAATCAATATCTGTTGATGATTGCATCAAATTATCCATAATTGGATTAGCTATATTCATTATTCCATTTTTCATAGCGAGTTTCATCATAGACTGTACCTATTTTGAATAAAGCATAAAGCATGATAAATATCGCTTCTTTTAAGTATCTTCTTAAAGCGTATAGAGATCCTTATCATTCGCATATGCGATATCACCTTCATAGTTTCTGCGTATTTCACAATTGGTCTGTTTTTCTCTTCCAAGTGTTCTACGCATTCTATGAGATATGACCACAGAGCCTGCTTCTGCTTTTTTAGCTATATCACCAATGGTAAAAGGTGTCATATGTAGTTGAGCCGCAACCCCTTTTACATTTTTAGGTACAGCGTTATGCATCACTAAGATGTCTGTTTTGTAAGCTAATTGTTCAAGTGTATGGTAGTCACCGTTCATGTCACCTGAGAATGTAATGGACTTTTGCCCTATATCAACCCTATAGGCGATGGCAGGGATAGGGCCGTGATGTACGCTCACAGCAGAGATTTTAATTTGACCTTGTTGGTAGATGACCCGTACTTGTTTACTCTTTTCAATGGTATGTGGCTTAAGTTGAAGTTTTGCACTACCGTCTAAGTGGTCACCGAGGTATTGCCAGGCACCTTTATTTTTTTTAAAGAGTCTCTCTATGAATTGTGTGGTACTTGGCATAAATTCATTTTTATCTGGGCCAAAGAGATACAGTTCTCCCGATGCCTTTGTGAAGAATGATGCTTTTAAGAGTGTAGGTAAATCGGCAGTATGATCGACATGAAGATGTGTGAGTAAAATTGCATCTAAGTCTTGAATGTTTGCACCAACCTCTTCAAAGCGTAAAGAAGCCCCACCTCCAAAATCTATAAGGATTTTACTTTTCCCCTCTATCCATATAAGGTATGCAGAGGAGGCTCGTTTATCTCCACTTTCAGGTCCTCCAGAACCTAGTACTTGCAGGGACACAGGGGATTGTGCAAAAAGTAAAATCGGGCTGAGTAAAAGAAGAAAAAAGAGTTTTTTCAAGATATTATCCTAAGTTATGGTATTGCATAGAGGCTACACATGTAAAATTGTACAATCGTATGTATGTAAATCATGTGTACTAGGAGAAATGAATGTTAAAAGATATGATAGGGGAGATTTCGGTACTTTGCAGTATTCTAAACATTTTCGGACAGTTTTTACTAAAAACGACAGCTTAAGTAGGGATGACCTTATCTTTAAAAGATAAAGATCGAATCCTTAATATTCTTATTTGAGTTTTCCGTTTCCGTAGTGTTCAAAGAGGTAATCTGTTGTCTCTTGGATGGCTTTTTCATCCATAGGTGCCTTAAAGTGGTCTACCATTTTTATGACTTTACCATGCCAAAATGATTTTGATTGTCTTCCTTGGTTTGTAATATATCCAAAAGAGTGACACATGAGACAATGTGTTTGAATGGCATCAAACCCTTTCCCCATTTTAATGGGAAATGCGACATAGGGGACTTCTACTTTTTCATTGACCTGTGCAAAAAGCGGTGATGCAAGCAGTGTTGCAATTAGAATTAATTTTTTCATTATACTACCTCCACGGTAACTTCATCGATACCGTTATATTTGTATCCGCCGTGATTCCATTTGATATCTTTAGCAAAGGGCTGCTCTTCACCTATTTTAGAGATAGCTTTGGTCATTATGGTTGTTTTGCCGTACTGCGTAGGTTTAAACGGGAATCTAAATGCTCGGTAGGCATAACGTCCAAGTTTACCATCATCCAAAAGGGCTTTGCCCCATGTTTTACCACCATCAACAGATACCATCACATCTTTGATACCATGACCATCATCCCATGCTACGCCACGTACGACCACATGAGATTTATGTGAGACGACGGACTCTTTGGTTGGGTATCCGATTACGGATTTTACATTCATCTTTTTAATAGGCTTTGTTTTAGGAAATTTCTTCTCAGGTGTTTCTGATTCTGTTTCATTATCAGGCACACGGTATGCAACATCCATGAAGAAGAGTTTTTTGTATTTGTTTGTGACTGTAATGTTGGAGAGCATCTTTACCCATGAGTCAGAGTAATACCCCGGAAGTACAAGTCTAAGGGGATACCCATTTAGGTATGGCAAATCTTCACCGTTCATCTGATAGGCTAGTATAACATTATCATCAAGCTCTGTAAGCTCAAGTTCACGTATGAATTCGGGTGTTTCATAATAGGCAGCTTTTTCAGAACCGTTAAAGCCTATCCATTTAGCATCTTTATGTAGACCTGCTACGCTTAGAATATCAGAGAGTCTGACTCCCTTCCATGTTGCACAACCCATGGCGCCTGAACCCCACTGTATTCCACCTGCAATAGGCTTGAATGCAGAACGGCTGTTCCCTCCACATTGCAGTACCGCAGTGACCTCTACCTGTTCAAATTGTGTTTTAAGGTCATTAAGAGAGATATGAAGCTCTTTTTTTACAAGACCGTTAATGTGTATGGTATAGGTATCTGGATCAATATGTGTTGGAATGTCCGGCATATGCCAACGTACAAAGAACTGGTCATTGGGTGTAAGTGCCGAGGTAAATACATCTCTGGGTGTTTCTAACAAAGGGGGTCTGTCAGAATACATAATCAGGGGTCTTTTTTCGGGAAAAGCCACAGGTGATACTTTTCTGTCATCGATGGGTTGTACCGTGACACCGGCTTTTGATGTACTGGTACCAACCGCTGCTGCACTTGCGACAACCGCTGCTTTTTTAAAAAAATCTCTTCTTTCCATTCAATTTCCTTTAGGTATAAGATAACTGTTAATTTATGCATGATTATCTGAATATAACACTTAATAGTGACTGAAACATGAACTTGTCTGTTTTAAAATCACGCTATTTTAGTACTTATTTTCTATTTAAAGAGATTATAATAAATATAATTTACATAAGAAAGATATATTATTGATAAGTAGCTCTTTTGCTTGTTTAAAACATTGAAAAGAGTTGGAATCCAAGTAGTATAAGATTAAGTATAATTGCAATAATCGGAATGAAAATAGGGTAAATTTTAATATCTTTAGGGTGGGGACTTTTATTTTTGATGCGTATGAGTGCAACGTTAATCATCGTAAAGATAATAAATATTAAAAAACTGGTTGATTGTGCCAAGGTGAGAATGGGGAAAGAGAGAGCTAAAATAAATACCATGATACCTGCTAATAGTGTAGCATTGATAGGTGTGTTTGTTTTTGAATTTACCAGACCGAGGAATTGGGGCAGCCAACCCTGATTACTCATTCCGTAAAAAATTCTAGAGACCATAATAATCTGTATTAAGGCACCATTAATCACCGCAAACATGGCAATGACACTTAAAAGTGTAGCTTTAGAAGCTGTAGCTGTTTCAAAAACCATGGCTAAAGGGGCAGGAGAGTTGGCAAGCTGATCAATAGGAACAACAGAGATAGAGACCAGTGCTATAATGATGTAAAAAAATGTGGCGATAATAAGTGTAGCTATAATGGCTCTTGGCATCGTTTGTGTAGGATTTTTTACCTCTTCTGCAATGTTAACCATATCTTCAAAACCTATAAAAGCATAAAATGCCAAAAAAGCGCCTAATATGATAGAGTTGAGTAGTGTCGTATCCATTGGAGGTATGAATGATCGCATAGTGCTATAATCCCATGCTATAGAGTCAAATCCTACATAAATAATCATGCTGAGTCCAAATGTTTCTATGAATGTAAACAGGGCAGTTATCGTGATAGATTGTGAAATCCCCCATATGGCAATAGTAGTGATAACAAGAATGATGATAAGAATAGTAGCAATTTCCGGTATATGGAAAAATGTACTTAAATAGCCATGAAACCCATGTAAAATAGTAGCAGAGGAGAGTAGTCCCGTAAAGGCTATGCTAAGTCCTGCAAGGGTAGAAAGTACGGGAGTATTAAATCCTTCATTAATATAGAGTGCTTCTCCGGCACTCATAGGGTATCGTGCACTAAGTTCTGCATAGCTCAGTGCAGTAAAAGAGACTACGATACAAGCTATTAGAAATGAAAGAGGGATGTAAACCCCTGCAATTCCTGCCATTTCACCGATAAGTACGTAGATACCTGCACCAAATATATTACCAAGTCCATAAAAAACCAATAAAGGCAGTGTAATAGTACGATTTAGTTTAGGGTTGTTTATGCTATCCATTATTTTTCTTTATTATATGATTTACAATAGTATATTACAATCTATATAAGAGATAAAATTTTGAAAGTTGTTAAGCATTTTTACAATTATGTTAAAATAAAAAGGTATAAACATACCAAAGGTTGTATATGACAACAAAAAAGACACAAGACTTACCTACAATGACAAAGTCAAAGATCGGATTTGGTGATGTTGTGGGTCATAAACAAATTAAAGAACGTCTTAAAGGGATTATCAAGATCATTAAAAATCCGAAAATTCTTGAACGGTTTGACACTCCTGTACCTAAAGGATTACTTATCTATGGTCCTGTCAGCGTGGGGAAGAGTATGCTTGCCAAAGCATTTTCCAAAGAGGCAGGGCTTGATTATTTTGAAATATCGGGTTCTAAACTTTTTGAACTTGCCTATATTAAAGAAGTGTATGAACTTGCTTCTAAAAATGCACCCTGTGTAGTGATCTTGGAAGATATTGATATTAAAGGAATTATGCAGGGTGCTATTACCAATGTCTCATTTGCCGATATTGCGAAGGTTTTAGAGTCCTCAAATGAGTTTGTTTTTACACTTGCTACTGCTGAAAACCTTGATGAGATAGACCCTGTGTTGACTGCGCCTCAAAAACTTGATTTTTTATTGGAAGTCTCAGAACTAGATAAAGATGCGAGACGGTTTTTTATAGAAAAGATCATGGAAAAACCTCATGATATTGATATTAATATTGAACGTATCGTCCGTTATATAACCGGGATGAGTGCAATGGATCTTGAAAGACTTGGACGTATGTCGGCACTGAGCGTTGTGGAACAGGATAAAGAACTGATTACGGAAGAGATACTTATCGAACAGATCAATATCATCAAATACGGTCATAAAATTGAAAAGAAAATGGTTCAAACACTGGAAGAAGAGCTTAAAATGACTGCATATCATGAAGCAGCCCACGCAGTCCTTTCTGCTTTGCTTTTACCTCATATCAAAATAGAACAGGTAACGATAGCACCACGAAGTCAAATGCTTGGTTTTGTCTCTTATAATGCTGAAGATCAGTTATCTAATATTACTAAAGAACAGCTATTTTTTGATGTGTGCGTATTGTTGGCAGGACGAGTCGCTAAAGTTAAAAAAATGGGGAATGGTCATATGGATAGTGGTGCAGTGAATGATCTCTCTCAAGCCTCTTTGCAGGTATATGCTGCGATTTCAACTATTGGTATGGATAAAGAGCTGGGTTACATAAACCTCGATGCCATTGG
Source organism: Campylobacterota bacterium (assembly GCA_034660455.1). Taxonomy (GTDB): domain Bacteria; phylum Campylobacterota; class Campylobacteria; order Campylobacterales; family Sulfurovaceae; genus Sulfurovum. The sequence goes on from JAYEJF010000028.1 coordinate 6,087, forward strand.
AAATCTGGATAACTATTTTTTAGAACAACAGATTGAAAAAAGATTTTTACACTGGATGGATATTGCTAAAATTGAAACAGAAAGATTGGTGAACAGACATTGGGACAAGATAGAAACTCTGGCATTAAAGCTCATTGAACAAGAGATTGTAGAGAGTGATGAACTCTCTGCTATTATCGACGATGAAAAGTGTATATATAAGATACCCGATAGCCTCTAAGTAGAGGTGAACTATATTTTACCTTCTAAAAAGTGTGTAAATATGTTGGTGACAAGATCAATACGTGCTTCAAAACTCTTTTTTGAAGCTCTTTCATGAATCGTATGATCTCCGTCGCCGTAAGGCCCCCACCCATCTAGTGTTGGTACACCTTGAGATGAGACAATATTTGCATCACTTACGCCACCACGTTTTTCTGTAGGCAATGTAACATTACAAAGCATATTGATATGGTCGATAAACATTTGTTGTGCTTTAGAAGGCTGCATCACATCTCTTTGTATACCTCCTGAGAGTACTGAGAGGGTACCGTCTACATGTGAGTGAGCCACTATTTCATCTATAGCTTGAAGTACTCTGTCTCTCTCGTCTGTACTCGTATATCGTAATTCGAACGTAAGGTGTGCTTTTGGAGAGATTGTATTAGCACCTAGTCCTCCTGAGATCTTACCGACATTCACAGTGGTGTGTTTATCTAAATCAGTTAATGCAACAAGTTCTGTAAGTTTATATGCTGCTTCCAGATTGGCATCTGCTCCGTCACTGTAGTGATTTCCGGCATGTGCAGCGATACCTTCAATGTCTATGAAAAAGGTACCTACACCTTTTCTACCTATAACCACTTCATTGTGAAGACCGGCAGCTTCAAAGACCATACAATAGTCATATGCTTTAGCAATCTTTGCTGAGAGGTGCTTGGAATCATCGCTGCCTGTCTCTTCGTCGCTGACCAGCAAAAAATCGATGTTATGGATTTCTCCAAATTTTTCAAAGGCATTTCTCAATGCCTGAAGGGCAACATAGTTACCTCCTTTCATGTCACAAACACCCGGTCCGTAGATCCATTCTTCATCTTCTTTGAAACTTTCAAAGGTATCGGGGGGAAAGACTGTATCAAGATGCCCTAAGAGTAGAAGTTTTTTCCCCTCTTTGTGAGGAGCGATAAGATGAAGATGATCTCCTATCTCTTCTCTTGGATAACGTGAGAGTGTATAGCCTAACGCTTGTACCCAGTAGGCGAATATTTCACCGTTTTTGTCCACCCCCTCTTTGTTTTTTGTCCATGAGTTTATCTCTATAATTTGTTTTAGTTCACTAAAGTCTAATTTACACATCTTTGCTCCCTATAATCGTAATCATTTTGTTATCTTTCTCTGAAGATATTTTATTAAATTATTGTAAAATGCCACATTAATAGAAAGGAAGAAAATGTCCAGAAAAATTGGAATGTGGCTTTACAGTAATGGAGGTGGTGACAAGATTCAGGCAAAGCTTGTAAAAAAGCTTAAAGAGAGAGAAATCGAGACGATTACAGATATCAATTTGCGTCATGCTATTGCAAAAAATGGACATATTTTGTTTAATGATCTAAAAGTGGATAAACTGGACCTTTTTTTCTCTTACAATGCTGGGGAACAGACACAATACCAAGTTTTTCTCTATCAGGCACTCAATCGGGTGATACCGATGATCAACTCTTATGAATCATTTGCGCTGACAGAAGATAAATTTCAAACCTCTTTCTTGCTTCGTCAACACGGTATAGCGACGCCAAATTTCAAGCTTTGCCACAGGGATGATACGGAACAGTTACAGATTATTATGAAAAAATGGAGCAAAATGGTCTATAAACCGACAGATGGTTGGGGTGGTGTTGGACTCACTAAGATTGAAAATCAAGCAACACTTGATATGTTGCTTCCATTTTTAAATCAGATGGACCTGCGTTTTTTCTATGTGGAAAAGTTTTTAAAGTATGATAATACGGACTATCGTATCGATATTGTAGATGGCGAGTATGTCGGATGTTACGGACGTAAAGCCAGCGGTACAGATTGGCGTACGAATGTGACTTCCGGGGGTTCAATCTTTTTAAGAGAGCCTGATGATGAGATTATCGCTTTGGCGAAAAATGCAGCAAAGGCATGTGGAACAGATATAGCGGGGGTAGATATTATTTATGATTTGGAGAAAGAGGAGTATGTCGTACTAGAGGTAAATGGTATACCTGCATTTGCAACACCGCAACAGGAGAAGATGGGATTAGATTTTAACAAGAAGAAGATTGACCTGATTGTCGATATGATTGATAGAAAAACAAGTAAATAATACTATAAAGGAATATAAAATGGCAAAAAAACAAAAAAAAGAGACACTACCAAAAATAGGATTGCTCTATTTAGATCATGTATTGAGATTTTTTGATAAATCAAATTTTAAAGGGTGGCCTGAGAAAATTGAGACAGTGACCTATCATTGGAAAAAAGATAAAGAGCGTTTTATTAAAGAGGTAAAACGTAAAAAGATCAATGTACTTATTGGTAATATTCCTGCAACTGCATATGAGACATTTAGAGAAATAGCAAGAGCACTGCCTCATGTAGAGTTCATACCCTCTTTAGATACGCAGTTCTCCAATAAATCAAAAGAGAATGTAACACGTTTTGCATGGAAATATGATATCCCTGTACCTAGGACATATATCTATTATGACAAAGATAAAGCAGATAATTTCATAGAACAGACAGCATTTCCGAAGATTATCAAAAAATCTTACGGCCCTTCAAATTACGGTGGTTATTTTGTACATAAGGTTGACTCAAAACAAGAAGCGAGAAATCTCTTGGCACAGAAAAAATATTCTCCAGCCTATTTTCAGGATTTTGTACCTATGGAGGCGGATGTTAGAGTGATGCTTATAGGACATAAGCCTGTGTGTGCATTTTGGAGACGTCCACCTGAAGGAGAGTGGTTGACCAATACAAGTCAGGGTGGAAGTATGGATTATATGGATATTCCAAAAGAGCTTCTTGAGCTAGCCGTAAATGTTTCTAAAGCAGCCAATGCTGAGTATTGGGCATGTGATATTGCGGTAGGGGCAGATGGAAAATATCGTATTTTAGAGTGTGCCACGGCATTTGCTGCATTCCCGTATATTCGAGATTGGATAGGACAGTATTTAATGTGGAAATTTTCTAACGGAGAGTTCTCTCTGCCAAATATTCCTCTTTTTAACTGGGAAGAACTCGGCAAGATGGACGCTTCTGTACTTAGAACACTTCGCTATATTACTTTTGGTAACTACACACCTTCTTATGATGGTGCTTACTTCCTTGATAAAAAGAAGAGGGAGACACAAGAGGGAGAAATGTATCTACATGAACTTGATTCGCTGTACCCAATGCTTATGACAGAAAAGAGAAGTGAAGAAGAGTGGCCAAGTGAGAGATGGAACTTTCAAGACAACTACGGAAAAACGGTTAGAAAAGTACATGCAAAGAGTAACCCGCATGAAATCATTACCTCTGATGAGTCAGCAGAGAGTGAAGTGGCGGAAGAGATTACGGTACATTTGACAGAAGATAAGATGAAAGAGATATTGACCTCTGTAGAGGGCATCGGTATAAAAAAATCTGAAAAGGTCTTAGAAAAGTTTGAAATCGTAGAGTTGGTGACTATTTTGGAAAAGGCACCCGAAAAACTTGTAGAAGAGCTCTCATGGTTTAAAAAGAAAATGCTAGAGCAGCTTAATGATGTTTGGGCTACTTTTAAAAATAAACTGTAAACTAAAGAATAAAAACAGAAAGTGATAGTATGAAAAACCAATATATGTCGTATGATGAGAGTTTATACTTTCTTGATGCGATGGAAAAAAGTCATCCTGATCTTATAAAAGTGATTCAAATAGGTACAACGTATGAGGGACGTGATATTGTCCTTGTTAAAATATCGAGGAACGTTGAAACTGCAGATAGTAAACCGGCATTGCTTTATACAGGGAGCATTCATGCACGTGAATGGATTGGTAATGAGCTGGGATTAAAGTTTATCGAGTATGTCGTAAAAAATCAAAAGATTGATCCTGAACTTGAAAAGTCCTTATTGGAGTCAACACTCTATATGGTACCTTGTTTAAATCCTGACGGATATGAATATTCACGTAAACACTTCTCTTTTTGGCGGAAGAACAGACGTTTAAATCATGATGGTACCTATGGAGTTGATTTGAATCGAAACTTCTCTATAGGCTTTGTAAAACAGAGCAATACCTCTTCCAATGTTTATGGTGGAGAAGAGCCTTTCTCTGAAGCTGAGACCTCTGCAATCAAAGCATTTGTAGATTCCCATGAGAATATTACCATCGCATTTGACTACCACTCTCAAGGTAATGTTTTTTTTCCTGCACATAAATTTACGCATGAAGCAGAGTTAAATGGGACAGATATGAATGTGTTGTGTGCCAATATGAATGATGAGTTTGCAAAGGTAACAGGCAGGAAATACGGTATTCACCGAGGGAAACCACCTGCAACGCTTATCTCCGGTTCGGGACGTGAGTATTATTATTCAAAAGGTATTATCGCTGTTGTTGCAGAAGTAGGAACCAAAAATATTCCTGACTATATGAAAAGTATGTCCGGGAGTATCCATGAAAATATTCCAGCGTTAAAGTATGTACTTTCGGAAGTGATCAATTACTCTTCCTTTGCGCCTAAAAGAGTTGATGAATTTACGATAGCATCAAGAGATGCAACATCTGTAACGCTGGTGTGGAAATATGAATTAAGAGAAGATATTTTCTTTGAAATTTATCGTAGTACCAAAGATAAAGATGCCTGTAATGAAAGTACAAAAGTAGGATTGGTAGGTGACTGTAAATTTATTGATCAGGATCTGAACTCTTCAACAAATTATCATTATACGATACGTGCAGTCAATAAAAGTACAGGATATAAGTCTCCTTTTGCACCTGTAGTGAAAGTACGTACCGCACTTGAAGATGATGAGTTTTTTAAACTTATTTTTGCCAGTAAATCCGGTACAGGGTATTTAGGTCAATATACTGAAGAGGAGAACCGATCACACTTCGGACTCAATTCACTTTTTGTGGGTATCAATAAATCAAAAGGTATCTGTGATGCTGTCATGAGTTTTGATCTGGATACTATTCCTAAAAATGCGCTTATTAAATCTGCACGTTTTTATATTTATCCTATGAACAGAGTAGGAGCAAAGATTGAAAAGTTCGGAGAGTGGAATCTCTCTTTGCTTAATCAAGACTCTTTTTCTGAAATTACAGATTTTCATGAGATTGAGCATGCAACGACACAAGGTGTTATGGGGCGTGCAATCAAGTCAAGTAATCTAACCCAGGGTATTTGGAATCACTGGACTTTTTCCAGACATGAGTGTCAATTGCTACAGGCTGAAATGCAAAAAAATAAAGCTGTTTTTAGACTTGATGGACCAAAAACACTCCCGGACGGTGAAGATAGTCAAATGATGCAATTTGACATTGGTTACGGGAAATTTGGCGGAGGTATCCAGTATCGCCCGATACTGGATATTAAGTATACACTCGAAAATGAGAAGATCAAACTCTCCGCTTCAACACTCTCCACTATCTGTACGGATAAATTGGATGAGGGATTGAAGTCAGGATTTGATGCAGACAGCAATCGTGTTTACGGATATATGGATTTTGATCTTTCACGGCTTCCTGATCCACAACATACAATGATCACAAAGTGTGCACTACGCTTGCGTAATAAAAATGCTTTTAAGACAAAATCTGATGTACGATACTATGTAGAGTTGGTGGAGGTAGATGAAGTAGGCACGTATGACGCTATTCGAAATCGTGAAAAGATAGAATATATCGGTTATGAAGTTGCCGAATCTGATCTTATTGGCAAAGAGTATCAGTATTTTAATTTTGATACCTTATCAAAAAGAGTACTTGATGAAATGCATCAAGAGGGAAAAACACTCAAGCTTGTGATCAAACCAACCTCTTCATTGGGTGCAAAAAATAGAGTAATCGAGTGGAATTCAGACGTTGAACTGATAGTCAAGTATATTGAAAAACGTCGTACACCTGTTGCACAGGTTGAAAATTTAAAAATCACCAAAGAGAACAGGATGATCAAACTCTCTTGGGATAGAGTAGAGGATGAAGCACTCAATGGTTACTATGTCGTAAGAAACAGCTTCCACACACCAAAACACTTTAAAGATGGTGTAAAAATATATGGTGGGAAAGATAGCTATACCTATGATAACTTTGCCTCTTTTGACAAAGAGAAGTATTATGGGGTCTTCTCTTACGATGATGTACCCAATTTTTCAGAACCTGAAATAATCAAATATAATCCTTTGGAGAAATATTAAGGTTATCCCCCTTGGGGTAGCCTAATTATTGTTCAGGTGGATTCTCCGCTCAATACTCTTCTAGGAGATAGCACAAACAGTCTTGAAGTACAATGTTTTTATCCATCGTGATCATTGCAGGCATGAGCGCTTTTTTAAGGGATATTTTCCCCTCTTTGTTTTCAATGATCTCATTGGTGATATCTTTACCATCTGCAGAAGTGACTACAAGAGGCTGCTCTACATTTGAATAGGCAAAAACTTCATTTTTTTCTAAGCGTGTAAAGTTATGATGGTCAAAATGTTTTACAATGCTTAAATCCATATCCGTAGGATGGCTTAAATCCTCCTCAAAGCTAAATGTGATATCGCTATTTATCTTGATTGTTGCAGAGTTTTTTACAAGTTGTAAATCATGTTTTGCTACTGGTTTTGTGGGAAAATGATCCATATGCATAAGATCATCTAGAAGTCTAAACGCTTTCTCTTTTGCCAAGATGTTTCCAGGCGTTGAACATTCCAATGTGATTGCAGGACAAAGACCGTCAAAAGCCATGGTTGAGACGCCTTTGGGTGATTTAAATACCATTCCAATATGGTTAAACAGAGTACAAAGATATTTGTTTGCTTCATTCACATCTGATATACACCCATAATGCGGATTTTGTCCGGTGTTGTTGTGAAGATCAACAGATGCAAAGAGACCATTTTCACTGATCACTTCCATAACTTTTTGAATTAGCTTTGCTGTTTGGGTATGGGGGTTTGGTGTACCTGGCCATGCACGGTTAAAATCAATTTGACCATCTAATGCTCTTAACCCTAATTGGGCGGCATCCACATTACCAATAAAGATCCACAGATCTCTAGGAAGTTTATATCCATTGGTTGTTTTATATTTTTTAAGTAACGTCTGCATGATCTCTAAACCACTGAATTCATTTCCATGAAGTAAAATAGAGACAAATAGAGCAGGGGATTTATTGCCTTTTAAGTGTATCAGCGTGGGTGTATCAAACACTTTTTTAATATCACGATAAGAGATATCCAAAAAGGCATCGGGCAGGGTATTGCGTATGTTTAAATCTTGCATCTATAGACTCCATTTGTGTACAGGGATGTTTTGTTTAGAATTTTGCATATAATCCTCCATAAGTTTTATGATAGAGTTATGTTTTTTAAAATGTTCAAGTTGCCAAGAGGCACCGTTTTGTCCATTTGTTGCCCTCTCTTTGATAATGTTGAGATAGCTATCTATTGTATCAATGCCAAATGAATCCAGACCTAGTTTTGCGAGTTTCACTCCATCATGTAGAATCCACTCTTTTAAAGAGACCCTCTTAGCATGTACAGGTTCATGAAATTGCGTTTGTAACCCACTCTTGGCTACGCTATAAAAGTCATCTTTTAGGGTATCAAAGGGTATCTTTGTTAGTTCTGTTTTTGATCTAACCAGACCTTCAATCAGACCTATAAAAAACCACATATTGACCTCTGTATCTATAAGAGTTGGCCCTGAGGGTAGTACACGCAGTTCAAGTCTCAAGGTATGTTTCCCCTCCTTGTCTTTGGCTAAAATAGGGCGTATCCACCGCCATATCGTACCGTTGTGAAGATTAAAATGGTGCAGTCTCTCTTCAGGCGTTTTTTTTACATCTGCAAAAATAATTTTAAACATTTTGTTTTGTTCAAAGAGATCAAGCCATGAGTCGATATATCCATGTGCAAAATGTACCCTTGTCTCATCACCGTGATCCCTTCTTTGTTTATCTCTTGTATCTACAGATTGTTCAAAAATAGCAATACGAGATTCATGCCAGGCTCTCTTACCCAAAACTAAAGAAGCATTTGCACCAAATCCAACCATGACCACAGAAGCAAGCAATGCAGCATGGTAATAGTGTACGGATGTTTCAAAAGGAATTTGTAAGTGGATCTGCAAGGAGGTTCCAAGTGCCTCTAACATCACATCATCTTTTTCTAAAGAGATTTCATCTTCACCTTGAAATAAAATCTTTACACTCTCATCTCTTAACTCTCTCATACGCTGAGAAACCAAAGTATATCTGTACATATCAGATTGGTACAACGCTTTGTTAAAATGCTCAATTTTGAGAGTGGGCAGAACACCAAAAAGTCCAAGTTTAGCATGAAACTTTTGAGCAGAATCCTCTCCTCGTTTCCACAGCGAACGAAGATTTTCCGCTAATTTTTTAGGTGCATTGGCATTAAGATCGAATACATTTCCATTGATTTCCAAATCATACTTTGCAAGTTCATTGCTAAAGAGTGCAGATCCAATATCATCAAGTATCTTTTTGTTGATAGGATAGGGTTGATTTTTACTATTTAGAATACAAGCTTCAAGCTCATAGCCTATACGATATTGGTTTGAAAACAGCTTTGAACCTTTTTCAAATAATCCTTTCACATAGGTATGTTCTTTTAACAATGCTTGTTTAAAGGCTATAAAGTCTTCTTTTGTAAAGACTCTGTGGCTTATCTCACTACCCATTATTTACGCCATAGTATTTTAAGCGTTTTCGGTCGAGTTTTCCTGTTGCACTCTTTGGAAGTGTATCTAGAAAGATAATACGTTCAGGTACCTTATAATCAGCAAGATGCTTTTTTGAAAATGCATACAACTCCTGCTCATTCACAGTTTCAAATTCCGGTTTTTTTGTCACAAAAGCATACACCATCTCTCCTTCAATCTTATCTAGAATACCAATGACACCTACTTCAAAAACAGCAGGATGGTGGTAAAAAACTTCTTCAATCTCTTGAGGTGAGATATTCGATCCATCATGAAGGATTAGCTGTTTTTTGCGTCCCCTGAACCATAAATACCCATCATCATCAAAATAGCCAAGGTCACCGGTTAGAAACCATCCATTACGATAACTTTCCGCTGTGACTTCAGGGTTATTCAAATAACTTTTCATAATAATATCCCCCCTGACTGAAATTTCTCCTGTTCTACCCGCCGGTGATGCCTTGCCTTTTTCATCTTGAATTTGAACCTCTGTATAAGTAACAGGTACACCCATGGAACCTATTTTCTTTCCTTTCCCCAAAGGATTAAGTGCATAGATCTGTGTTTCTGTCATACCGATCCCTTCACACATTTCTAGACCAAAGATTTTTTGAAACTGATCTAAGACAATCAAAGGCGTTTTATCGCCTGCAACAACGGCCAGACGAAGTTGGTTTAGTATGGGAAGTTCTTTTACTGCTGCTTGTTGGTTGAGTGCATGGAACATTACAGGCATCATATAGAGCATAGTGATACCGTTTTTTTCAATTTTTTCTAGCACTTCAGAGGGGTCAAAAGAGGCATTTATCTCCAATGTTGCACCACTATACAAAGCAGAAAGCATCTGATGACTAAAAGCAAAATTATTGGAAAGTGCTAGGCATACCAGTGTTTTATCATCACTTTTATACTCCACTAGCTTACAGTGATTTACCGTATGAATCATCATTTGGTCATGCGCTAGAATTGCACCTTTTGGTTTTCCTGTAGTTCCGGACGTATAGAGAACAACGGCTTCTGTTTTAGGCGGAATTTTATTTGAAGCGATTATACTTTCTGCTGGACTTAAGAGATCTGAAAAAGGCAAAGTATCACGATACGCTTCTTCACTATCAATGAGATAGCTCTGTTCTATACTCGGTAATTCAGATATGTTATCGGCAATCTGGAAAAATAGTCTCTTCTGAGAGATTAAAACAGTTGGTTTACTATGGTCTATAATATAATGAGCTTCATCTTCTTTCAGACGGTAATTCACAGGAATAACTGTCACACCTATCTTAAAACAGGCAAAATAACAGAGGATAATCTGGGGACAATTATAGAGATAAAACGCAAGCCGGTTCCCTTTTTTCATACCAATTTTCAAAAGAGAGTCTGCTATAAGGTCTGTTAAAAGAAGTAGTTCATGGTATGTGTATCTTTTGTTATTATCAACGACTGCAATCTTGTTAGGGAATCTTTTACTTGTATCTTTTAAAATTTGATATAACATATCTTTCCTTTTTACTAATCAAATGACATGAGAGACAATCGTTCTATAATCGATATGAAATCTGCCACAAGATGATCCTTATTTTGCTCTGTAATTACCGGAACATGAATAAAAATAGAGTAGTGACTCCCCTCTTGTAAAGAGAGATGTTCGAGTATCTTGTAATAGAGTGTATTACAGACAAATCTACCGGCATCATTGCTGATCTCCGTGATTAGAAGATTATTTGTCAAGTTATCCAAATCCACACTGGTATGCAGGGTCTGTTCATTAAGTATAGCTCTGGACTCTATATTAAGTTTTGTACGCTCTTCAGCCATCCCGCAACAGATCAATACTTTAGGTCGAAGCTCAGTGAACTTTGTAAGCACTTGTTCGGGAGCCGACTCAAATTCAACAGGAAGGTTTCTTAGAAAATGAAATACACTAAGCTCTTTTTCAGTAAGTAGGTTCAGTAAATCATCTGATGAATTCGTAGTATGATGCGATCTCCATGTTGAAAAAGAGGTGATCAAGAGAGTGTTATTCATAAAAAACCTTTTAAATATTTTGACTATATTGGCATTATACTGTATTTTTTGATTGCTAGATTCTAAATGACCTCTAGTAAAAGTATAGCAATGTTACAAGCAGTAAAGTTCCCAAGAGTAATGGCCAATATAAAAGTTTTGGGTATATATTATCGTTGTCTTGAACAAATGCTACATCCCGACGCATAATAAATAACAGAGCATTAATGGTCACAGCAACAATAGCCATATAGAGTAGAAAGTAGAAATTCTCAAGATAAATTACTTTTGGTACTTCACTAAAAGCACGAAAATTACTGTGGGAAATAATGAGTACAAAAAATAGACCACCCGAAGAAGCTAAAATCTGTGTCGCTGAAAAACCAATTAGATGCTCCTTGTCATTTCTACGCACCATGATCAGTAGGGAGAATAGCATGATGCTTACTACGGCCATTGGAATAAGATGTGAAATAAAAGGCCCTAAAAACTCTCTTTTTATCTTTAAATTGAAACTAAGATCATTCATATGTGACATTTGCCGTCTATCTTCAACACCGAATGATGTCTGATAATTATGTGTTATAAACTCAAAGTGACTCTCAACTGCTTTCCAACCGGGGATATGTATATGCCTGTCCACTCCTGGTAACAAAAGTGGATTGAGAAGAGCGTATGATGAAAGATCCGGTATTAATTGCACCCCATTTAAAAAGTCCGGATGGCGTATGCGTAGGTGGATCTGACGTGCATCAAACGGGTAACGTAGTGGCCAGTACTCTTCACGAACAATAATTCTAAATTGCCAGCCAACAATCTCTTTGTTAGCATATTGATAGCTATACAGAGGTATAAACTCTTCTGATAACGTTTCGGTGATCTCTACAAATTGCACTCCTCGCTTCAGAGCATCATCCCTCCCTTTTTGATAGTGCTGCCACAGATAGCCGCTTAGAACGATATCATGTCCGCTACGTTGAATGACATTTTCAAGAAAAATCCCTGTTGGTATATATTGGGGTTCATCGGAATGATATCGCTTTGCATCAACACGTCTACCATCCATCCACTCTTCCAACATTGCCTGATCTGATACTACGGTTTCATTATCTCTAGGCGTATGCTCATCCACAGCAATATTCCAAATTACCACGATTTCAGTCAGGATTAATAACGAGATAAATGTTACTATGGTCCATTTATTCCATCCCATAAGACGCCAAACATGTGCCATACCAAAGAGCAGCCCAAATGAAGCTCCTCGACCCAAGGGTGCGAGGTATCTTCATAACTCCAGGTTTAATTGCCCTTCATGAAGTTTAGTATACTTCACATCTTTACCTTGATTTTGAATGTACTTTTTTATCACATCTTCA
>JAYEJF010000029.1:0-92157 GCA_034660455.1 Campylobacterota bacterium
TTTCCATTCCGTTTTCATGCGTCAGCGTTAGTGTAAGTGTGATGTTCTTGGGTTTGATCAATTTATCTATAAGATAGATCAACACCTTAAAAGTCATATCGTTAGATACGATATCGTTTTGCAGTGTGGTTTTTTCTTTAAAAGCAGTTGTTTTTCTGGCTCTAGAATCTTTCTCGTGTCTTAGAACCAGCGATCCTATAGCATTTACTACATTAAGATCATTCACAACATTCCTCCAAAGCGAAGCCAACTTACTTCCTTCTTTTTTACTAGTTGGGGTTTGTCTTAATACTTTATATGTGTCCGCTGACATACGGTCTCCTTTTACGGCAAAATAAGACGATATAAGTGTTTTTTAAACTCTTTTTTTCAATATAGACTTTATCTGTCAATCTTGTATTTATCATTTAATTATAATTCCCTATTTTATTTTGCATATTCTTAAATATTATACTCAATCTATGATTAATCACATTCACCAAAAAGTTTTACCCATCACCCCCTTAACTCCAACCTCTTCAATTTTCCAATTTTCCAATTTTCTTTTATAAATACGACAAGTTTCCTTACACGACCTTCATACGTTTCAGACAAAAAACCGTCTTTGCCAACCAAAGGTGTATGGCAAAGTTTTCCTGTGAGTTTGAGTAGTTTTTGTCCATTCATGAAAACTTCCTGCTCTTCTTTACTGTAGCTTCTATAGTCTGTAGATTCTTCAAGTATATTTTGCATATTTCGTACTGAGACCATTAAGATATCTTGCACATACAACAACACTTCTTTGGAGGCTGTAAGCATCTCTGCCACATCGTTATTTATGCTATCATGTAACTCTTTAGAGAAAGTCGCGGTAATCTGTTTTAAATTTTTACTTGGCATATTTTCTACTTGAGAAAGTAGTTGCACACTGTCAACAAAATAATCTTTATAAAGTTCTATCTTTATTTTATGAAACGTTTCAAAGTCAGTTCTAACTTCATCACTTCGACTCAGCGTATTTTCCTCTTCATCCCAAGGGCAACCCTCACTCTCACAATACTCTTTTAATCCGTAACCCACGGCTGCTAATGCAATACCGCCTAAAACCAATGGTAGCATCATCTATTCCTTATGTTTTTAAGATAAGGCAGTTTATCATGCAAAAGGACAGGTTGTGTCGTTTTTTAAGAGAACTCTATATTTTTTATATGTACTCGTGGATTATAAATACTATTTAATGCACCTGACATCTACAGATTTAATATTGGCGGGCAGAGAGACCTGATATGATCTCTCTACTTTTTTGCATATTTTATAATCAGTCCTTGTGGTGCTGACAGATATATCTCCAGCAATACCCATTACGAGTATAATCATCAATGTATCCATTTCTCTTTCTCCATCCTTTATTACTTTTTCAAATATTTCTCTAAACCTGCTTCCAGATTTTCCCGTAAATACGCAGGGGAGATAATTGTAATGTGAGGTATCCAGTAGCGAACCACTTTGAGTATCTCTTCTTCATAGGCTACTTTTGTATAGAGCGTGAGTTTCTCCTCTGTAGACTCCAAAACTTTTTGATGGGGAAGCAACTCTCTTCGTAAAAAATATTCTGCCACGGAAACATCCACTTCAAGCGTAACCTCTATATGGTTTTGGGTGAACCATGTACCATTGTCATCCTCTATGGTATCTACAATTTTCTTCTTCATTACAAAAACACTCTTTAAGTGTTTTAACTTAGATATTTTACTGAAGCTAAAAGCTTTGAGTACATCATTCTCAGTAGCTGCCAAGTACCAAATACCGTTGGTGTTAAGTAGCCTTTAGGGGTTCACTACTCTTTGTTTTTCTTTGTAGGTAAAATGCAATTGTTGTTTTGTAACTATCGTAGAAGCCACTGTAGTAAAGTCATCTAACTTATAGCTCAAGTCTTCATATTTATACCCCTTTATATGCATGGAAGGGTTAATTTTACTGTTAAGCACATCGACAATAAAACTATTGTCTAAAGAGGGGTACAACTCCTTAAGTCCACTGAAAGTTGCAAAGTTTTTGATATCATTAAAGTTTAATTTACCTAAACAGTATTTTTCTAAACAGTAACGTCCTGCTCTCTTCTCAATAGGAAAATATGAGAGCCTCTGATTTAAATCTCTTTGTATCGTCTTGTCTGAAACCGAAAATTCTTCAGCCAACTCTGCTACCGTAAAACTTTCTCCTGAATTAAATCTAGTGAGAATCATACCCAATCTTGTACCTATTTTGTCATGTTCTTGTTTCATGCATATCTCCAAATTTCGGTGCTACAACTCTGCTATAAACACAATTTGAGTATTTAAGTCTATAGGGTTTTGGTTTTATCATATTTTTTCTTTTTCCAATTCCTATATTGTGTATGCCATAGCATTCAACTGACTCTATTTGTATCGGTTAATGTATCTAACTCCATACTAAGCTTATCTATCTTTATGCCCAATTCTCTTAGTGGCATGATAACATCAACATTTAAGAAACTACCATCTAGTATATTAAGAGAAAGTAGCTTTTGTGCGATATTGGTAACCTTGTATACCTTGAAGCTTGTCTATTATATCTTTATACGTAGTTTCAAAATCTTCAATTTTATTATAAATTCCAATTACTTTTTTAATTTCCTCTTTTTTACTCCGTAAAGGTTTAGCATGATGCCAATAAATAGCGTGTCTAACCCTCTTTAAAGAATCATCATTTAAATTTGATTCAAATAAAATTTCAAAAAGTAATAATGAAAACTCATTATGTCGTGGGTATTTTTGCCAAGAAAATTTACCTGTATTTTTATCTATATGTACTCCCTCATCAGGAATATCTTTATATTTTTTCTGTTTCTTTAACTCTTTAAGAACCCAAGCCTGAAAATTCTCATCAATCTTTCCTATGTCATGCCATAACCCAGCAACATAAACAGCCTCAGCAAGATTATCATCTTCAGGAACTATCTTCTCAATTAATTTTTTAGCTAAATAACCCACTCCAAACAAATGTTGGTCTAGCCGTTGTCCATTGGTATTCGCATAAATCTTATCTAACATGATCTCTTTCTCCCCTATAAATCTTTTTGTTAAGCCATAATTTACAGCCACCACGCCATTTTCATCAAATGCCTCTCTGTTTCCTACTACCCACAAAAAATCACTCCGACTACGCGAACGAATCCAATGACAACTCACAGCCGTACTTTTAGAAGCTGTTTTTCTAAGTAGCTTTTGCACAGCATTTAATCCCTCTTGGGTAATAATCGTCTGCCATGTATTATCACCAATACGATTGGCAAAAGCGTCTAAAACCCTTCGTGTACGTTTTAAAGCATTTTTCTCACATTGTGAAATAAACGTTACTATCATGACTAAAACTTTTCACTTAAATTGACATTTGAGATTATATATGTTAGAATGTACTTACAATTTCCTTCGGGATGCCCTCTGTTTTCAGAGGGAGAACAACTACACATTCAGCAATTCCCTTAATTTAACTTTTAATATTTCAAAATCATTTTTAGCCATCATTCCCATTTTATTTTCTAACCTTTTAGCATCATAGGTTCTTGCTTGAACAAGCAATGCACTACTCAGTTTTCCATTAAAATCAAAAGTATAAAAGAAACTTCCCTCTTTAATCTTTGTAGATAAAGGTATTCCAAAAAAAAGATTTCTATTATATTTTTTTAAAACCAATAAAGGTCGAGATGATATTTCACCTTTTCCATCTTGTTCAAATCCTATATTAACGCCAATACTCGCCCAAAAAATATCTCTTTCTTTAAAAAGAATTTGCTTATCACTATGGTGTAAATTCTCTTTTAAAATATGCCATTCTTGAAACTTTTTCTTCATTATAAACTCCATATAATATGCTACTTATTCACTTGTTTTTCTTAATCTTCTTTATAAAACAAAGCAGCCTTCTTAACCTCATTAAATATAAAATCTAAAGCCTTATGCTCTACAAATGTCTGTAAAATTTGTGAACGAAACTCTTTTTCGCTTTGCTTCTCTTTCGCACAGATAAAAGCCCAAGGTAAAATCAGTGCATCCTTAATTAAATCAGCCACATCAAAAACCAATGCCCCTCGTCTAGTTTTACCATGCATCACAGCAAAACCATGAGGAATACCTAGCACCCAAAGTGTAGTAGCCCCTAAACCATAAGCCAAATAATTTCCATGGTCTAAAAATCCATTGGCATTTTCTGCTTTCGCGTGTTCTCGTACAAAGCCTAATTGATTCGTTTTTTTAGCAGCATATTTATAAAGTTTTTTAGTGAGATCTGCTTCAAGTTGTAAAAGTTTACCAACGCTATAAGCATTTTCTATATGGTTCAAAGCAAGAGAAAACTCTTTTTCAAGTTCTTCTACTTTAAAACCTTCTAACTTAAGTTCTCTATCTTTTGCCCAAGCTTTTTGAATAAATGCTATGCGTACTATTTGAAATCTTTTGGCTGTTTCTAATCGCTTAGTTTCATCAAACCAAAAACGCATCCATCCTTGTATGTATTCGGTAGGTCTGTATTCACTTTGAGGAGTAAACCACTCTATCTCATTTGCCATAAGTAAAGGTGTTCCTCCTCCACCTACAAAACCTACTAAAACACCTGCTTGTGCCAACATTCTCATGGCTGGTTGAGTAATAGAAGTTCCTGTACCTAAAAGCAAACAAGTAGTATTAGCAATGGGAATATTCCAATATTGGTACTCTTTTTTATTTTCAGACAAATAGAGTACACGCCCATCTTTTTGTAGAACTCGACATATTTCAAGATAGTAGATATTGGCTCGTTTGGAGTGTAGAATGGCTTTAAAATCAGTTAATTGTTCCATTTTATGCCTTCTAATTTGAAAGTATTATTTTATATAATTTATTTAAATACTTCCCCTTACTATACCCTACTCCATGTAATATTTATGTCATATTACGCTAAAATACACCCTAACCTAAACAAAAGAGACCCATACAATTTAAATCTATCTTCACCAACTCCTTTGGCATACTCCTCTCTCGTATTTTCGGTTTTATGAGTGACTCTGCTCCATGGTATAGTTTGTTACTATTTTATGCCACTTGGTTCAGGGTTTAATTACCCCATATTATTACGTTGTAAAGCATTTTTCTCACATTGAGAGATAAACGTTACCATCATGATTTTAATTTCCTTTCTCAAATTGACATTTATCGTAGTATATGCTAGAATGTAACTACAGATTAACCTCTGGATATAAAACCATCGGAGTTCGTTTAGGACGTTAAGCTAGAGATTACTTCGGTAAAGCATTAGCAAACACCCGTAGATTTTAGTAGTTTTTGGTCTACTAATCTTTTATAAATACTGTTTTTAACTCCAATCTCTTATCTCTATGAACCTTTAATTTTACTAACTTCACTGTTTGATTATCATACTTTTTATAAAACTCTAAACTTACCAAACTTGCACCTGTTTTTCGGTCTCTTGTAATACTTTTGTGAACTTTTGAAAATGTCTGAATAATCTCCACCACTTCACAGATATAGAGTATATCTTCAGGGTGTCCTCTTTTAACATGTCGCACACTATGACTACTAATGACACCTTTATAATTTTTCAGATCAAAATATAAAATCTCTTTGACTCTTTGTATCGTTTTAAAAGGAAGTAAAAAAAGTAAATCATCATTGTATTGTTTATCGGTTATAGACTTTTCAACAAATGCACAAATTTCTTCCTTTGTTAATGCTTCCATTTATGCTCCATTACTCTATATAACGCTATTTATTCAGTAGTAAACATTAACTTATACAATTATTACCGCACTAAGTAAATACCTCAATGTTTGAAAGAACGAGAGGAGGTAAGATGTGAGTGAAAAAAGCTGTAGGACTAACTGGTTAATTCAAAGATTTTTTTGCTTACAGGTTGCCTTCTCTCGTTCTTCCCGAAGGGTGCAGTGCTTTCGCCCATACTCTGCGTTAGATTTTCTCGAATTCGCTAAGGCGAGTCCTTCAAAAATCTGCCTTGATTATGAACGAAATCACTACATCAAAAATTGAGGTATTTACTTAGTGCGGTAATAACCATTCGTTTGATACTCTTTTTTATTTTCAGAAAGATAGAATACTCTTCCATCTTTTTGTAATACACGGCACATTTCAAGATAGTATATATTGGCTCTTTTTGAATGTAGAATTGCTTTTAAATCTGTAAGTTGTTCCATTTTATGCCTTCTGATTTAAAAGTATTGGTTTATATAATTTATTTTAATACTCCCCCTTACTATACCCTACTCCATGTAATATTTATGTCATATTACGCTAAAATACACCCTAACCTAAACAAAAGAGACCCATGCAATTTAAATCTATCTTCACCAACTCCTTTGGCATACTCCTCTCTCGTATTTTTGGTTTTATCCGTGATGTGATGATGGCATCTGTTTTGGGGGCGAGTTACTGGAGTGACCTCTTCTTTGTTGCCAACAGACTGCCGAACCTCTTTAGAAATATCTTTGCTGAGGGTGCGTTTACACAAGCATTTATGCCCTCTTTTGTGGCTTCTACCAATAAAAGTGTCTTCTCTACGGCTATCTTTTTAAGGTTTTCGCTTTTCATTGTTTTTGGCTCTCTGGTCGTGACCTTTGCGCCTGAGTACATCACAAAGCTTTTGGCTATGGGCTGGGAGAGTCAACGCATTGCCGATACCGCGCCCCTGACTGCCATCAACTTTTGGTACTTGTACCTCATCTTTATCGTCACATTCATCGCAACCCTTTTACAATACAAAGAGCACTTCGTCACCACGGCTATGTCCACCGTACTTCTGAACATCTCCATGATTGTGGCACTTTTACTCTTTATGCACAGTGACCCCAAGACCATTGCCTATGCTTTAAGTATTTCTGTTTTGGTAGGAGGGTTGTTACAAGTACTTGTACATCTTTTTGCACTCTACAGGCTCAAGCTCGCACGGCTTCTTCTGGGTGGATGGAGATACAGGAAAAAACGGGAAATATCCGCAGAGAAAAAGAAGTTTACTTCCCTGTTCATACCAGCTGTTTGGGGTGGATCGAGTATGCAGATTAACAGTTTTGTCGGAACCATTCTCGCCTCTTTTTTAGTGACGGGTTCAGTCTCTTACCTTGCGTATGCACAAAGGCTCTTTCAGCTTCCTCTTGCACTCTTTGCCATTGCCGCAGCAACTGCTCTCTTCCCGGGCATTTCAAAAGCACTTAAAAATAATCATGAAGCAACCGCCTATGCCAATCTGGAAAAAGGATTTTGGCTACTCGCCTTTACGTTAAGCATGGCAACGTTAGGCGGTATGATACTCTCCGAACCCATCATATGGCTCCTTTTCGAAAGAAATAATTTTAATGCCCAACAAACTGTCGCAACCGCTTCTGTACTGAGCATGTTTATGTTGGGACTTCTGCCTTTAGGACTTGCCAAACTTTTTTCTCTTTTTCTTTATGCCTCCTACAGACAAAAAAAAGCTGCTGTAATCGCCACTGTCTCTGTGGCAGTCAACATCATTGCTTCACTCCTTCTCATGAAACCTATGGGGGCATCGGGTATTGCTTTGGCTGGAAGTATAGGCGGATGGGTACTCTTCATACTCACGGTAAAAGAGGTCGGATTTGACAAATTTCTACCTATTATAAAGTCAAAAAATTCACTCTATTTTATAGTAACCATGTCTCTTTTCGGATTGGCACTTACACTACTCAACCACTGGCTGATAACTCTCATCAGATAATTTTGATATAATTTTAGTACTTTAAACCAAGGGTATTTCATGATGCACATATACGACAGCGTACAAAAAACAAAACTTCCTTTTGAACCCATTTGTGAAGGAAAAGCAAGTATATATGTCTGTGGCCCAACCGTATATGATGATGCACATTTGGGACATGCACGCTCTTCTTTGGCATTTGATCTTCTTTCTCGTACATTAAAAGCACTTGGCTATCAAGTCACTATGGGAAAAAACTTCACGGACATTGATGACAAGATCATCAAAAAAGTGGAAGAGACGGGAAAAAGTATGGAAGAGATTACCTCTTTTTACATCGAGCGTTACCTTGAAGAGATGGCGGCACTTGGCGTGCAGCGTGCCGACATTGAACCCAAAGCGACGGAATCCCTAGGGGCGATTGAGAGTATGATCCAAACACTCATAGAGAAAGATATGGCCTATCTCATCTCTACAGGCGATGTCTATTTTGATACCTCTAAAGATGCACACTATGGCGATATCTCCCATCAGGTAGGTGAAGATGATGACAATCAAAGCCGTGTGGCACACACTTCTCAAAAACGCAATCCTAAAGATTTTGCCCTATGGAAAGCGTGTAAAGGAGAGGAGGATATCTGTTTTGATACCGCTTTCTCTTCGGGTCGCCCAGGCTGGCACATTGAGTGTTCGGCGATGATAGAAAAACACTTCCAAGGTGATGCACACTACAGCATTGACATTCACGGCGGCGGTGCAGACCTGCTTTTCCCGCACCATGAAAATGAAGCAGCCCAAAGCCGTTGTGCCACGGGACATGAACTGGCAAAATACTGGATGCATAACGGTTTTGTACAAATTGACGGAGAGAAGATGAGTAAATCTTTGGGAAACAGCTTTTTTTTAAAAGATGCACTCAAACTGTATGATGGAGAAGTCCTACGTTTTTATCTTAACTCCGTACACTATAGAAATGATTTTAATTTTTCCGAAGAAGAACTTCAGATAAGCAAAAAGAGGCTGGACAAACTCTACCGACTCAAAAAACGTGTAAGCCCCGGTAAAGGGTCAGAGGTGAACAAAACGTTTAAAAAGGCTCTGCTAGATGCAATGGGTGATGACCTTAACATCTCCATTGCCTTGGCACATATAGATGAGATGATTGCAAACAGTAATGATGGGCTGGATGAGAACCCAAAAGACAAAGCATTAAAAAAGGAAACACTTGCCAACATCGCCTTTATCGACACCCTGCTTGGCTTTGGAGGAAAAGAGCCATTCTCTTATTTTCAGATTGGTGTCGATGAAGCGCTCAAAGCAAGCATAGAAACCCTTTTAGAAGAGCGTACAGAGGCAAAAAAAGCAAAAAATTTTGAACGTTCGGATGAGATACGTGATACACTGATTGCCAAAGGAATCTCCATTATGGATACGGCTGAGGGTACACTGTGGGAAAAGGTCTAACGCAGTGAAGAAGTCTATAACGCAAGAAGTGTTATAATTACAAACTAAAAATTCAATTTTATTAAGGTGTATAGTGTTCAAATCATTGCTTCTCTCTTTACTTTTTTCTGTGCTACTCTTTGGAGAAGAGTCCACAGAGTATCCATTTGCAGGAGTATCTCTTTTGGCACAAAGCATTAATGGAAATCCAGGACCCACTTCATGGGAAGGCGGTATCGGGTTAAGATATGGTCAACAATCGCTAGATTGGAGAACGATCTTTTCACTTGAATATACACCCGATGCCTATTTATCTACTTCCGTAGAGGTAGATAGAATCCTTTTAGACCATATGTTCGGTACTGCAAAAATAAGACCATACTTAGGTATGACGCTTGGATATATCTCTTATGATGAAAAAAATATTGCTGTCGATATTGAAGAGAAAAATGGTCTCTACGCAGGTGCTAACTTAGGCTATATTATCTATCTGTCCGATAAGGTTGATCTTGATCTTAGTTACCACTACTATAGCATGTACGACCTCAAGTTCTTAGACGATCTTCATGGTGCAACACTCTCCATACATTACTTTTTTTGATTATTTCGCTATAATTGCCATACAATAATTATGGAGTCACTTGTGTCATTTTTTTCTTACCAAAACCTCAAAAAAATACTTTTTAAACTTAATCCTGAAACGGCGCATACACTTGCGGGTTTCGGTCTTAGAAGTATTGCACACTCCCCTGCACTGTTGCGCTGCGTGAAAGAGCGATACTTTGTCACACATCCAATGCTTCAACAAAACATATTTGGAAAAACCTTTCAAAACCCTGTCGGTCTGGGTGCAGGATTTGACAAAAATGGTCAATACATTACCGCAATGCCGACTTTGGGCATGGGCTTTACGGAGATAGGTACGGTTACACCCAAGCCCCAAGACGGTAATGCCAAACCAAGACTCTTTAGACTGATAGAGGATCAATCACTCCAAAATGCCATGGGCTTTAACAACAAAGGTGCCGACTACATGGTCGAACGCCTTAAAAAACTCTACTTTTTTGACTACCCATTGGGTATTAATATTGGTAAAAATAAACTTACCTCTGAAGAGAATGCCTTAGAGGATTATGAAACACTCTTTAGGGCATTTAAAAGCTATGGCGATTACATTGTCATCAATATCTCCTCTCCCAATACACCGGGTCTGAGAGATCTTCAAAACGAAGCCTTTATCAACGCAATTTTCAACATGGCAAAAGAGATTACCTCTCAACCCGTCTTACTTAAAATTGCGCCCGATATGGAGCCTGAAGACGCCATTGCTTTATGCAAAACCGCCGTGGATGCTGGCGCAGCAGGGATTATTGCTACCAACACCACCATAGACTATTCACTCACGACACATGCAAAAGAGTTTGGCGGCATCTCAGGTGCACTGCTTAGAGAAAAATCGTACCAACTCTTCAAAGCCATCGGTCAAGCACTCTATGGTAAAACACTGCTTATCTCTGTAGGAGGGATTGACTCCGCTGAAGAAGCCTACAGACGCATTAAAGCAGGTGCTTCTTTGATTCAGGTTTACTCTATGCTTGTCTACAGGGGACCAGCACTCATTAAAGAGATCAATGAGGGCTTAATTGAACTCTTACAAAAAGATGGATATAACCATATCAGCGAAGCGATTGGAGCAGATTGGAAATAATGAAACATTTATTCTTTACACTATTACTATTTACAGGGGTACTCATGGCGAACTCATTGCCGCAACATTTTACAAAAACACTCGATAACGGCATGCAAATTGTGGTTATACCAATGGATAACGATTCAGGTGTCATCACCACGGACATCTACTACAAAGTAGGAAGCAGAAACGAAATTATGGGGAAAAGCGGTATGGCGCATATGCTTGAACACCTTGCTTTTAAATCTACCGACAAACTCAAAGAGGGTGAATTTGACACCATCGTAAAAAGCCGCGGTGGTGTCAACAATGCTGCCACAGGATTCGATAAAACACACTACTACATTAAAACAGCCTCTAAAAATCTTGCACTCAGCATGGACCTTTTTGCTGAACTGATGCATAACCTTAAACTCACCGATGAAGAGTTTCAAAAAGAGCGGGATGTGGTTGCAGAAGAGAGACGTTTACGTACCGATAACAATCCTATGGGATACTTATACTTCAGAGTTTTCAACACACACTTTACCTACCATCCTTACCACTGGTTGCCTATTGGATTTATGGAAGATATTCTCTCATGGAAAATTGAAGACATTAGAGATTTCTATCAACGCTATTATCAGCCAAGCAATGCCATCTTGGTTGTTGCAGGTGATATTACGCCCGATGAAGTATTTAAAGAAGCAAACACCTATTTCGGAAACATACAAAATAAACATACGATTCCCAAAGTGACTGCCGTTGAACCCAAAACGGATGGTGCCAAAAGGGCGGTACTTCATAAAGAGAGTAACCGTGTCGATACGATTGCCATTACCTACTCTATCCCCAATTATGCGCATGAAGATCAAGTAGCGCTCTCTGCGATTAGCCACATTTTAAGTTCAGGGAAAAGTTCATGGTTTGAAAAGACCATTGTCAATGAGAAACAGTTGGCAAATCAAGTCTATGGCTACAATATGGAACTCACCGATCCCGGTGTTTTTCTCATTATGGCAATGTGTGCCCCTGAAGCATCTCTGGAAACACTGGAAAAAGAGATATTGCTACAACTTGAAAAACTCAAAAACGGTGATGTTACACAAGCTGAACTCGATAAAGTAAAGATAAACACAAAAGCAGAATTTATCTACTCACTAGAGAGCTCCTCTTCGGTTGCAGGACTTTACGGAGACTATTATGTCAAAGGAAATATTGAGCCTTTACTTGAATATGAAGAGAAATTAGATAAAATTACACTTAAAGATATTAGCAATACGGCTAAAAAATATTTTGATCATAACTTTTCAACCACAGTCATATTGAAAAAAAACAGGATTTAAACAATGAGTAACTATATTACCGGTGCAACAACTGCACTCATTACCCCATTTAAAAACGGTACCTTGGATGAAGCAACATTTGCAACTCTCATCCAAAGACAAATAGCACATGGCATTGATGCGGTATGTCCTGTGGGAACAACAGGTGAGAGTGCAACACTGAGTCACGATGAGCACAAAAGATGTATTGAAATTGCCGTTAAAGTCTGTAAAGGTACTCAAACAAAAGTACTTGCCGGTGCAGGGAGTAATGCAACACATGAAGCCATAGACATTGCTAAACATGCCCAAGCTGCTGGTGTAGATGCAATATTTTCTGTGAGTCCCTACTACAACAAACCCAGTCAAGAAGGTCTTTACCAGCACTATAAAGCGATCGCCTCAGCTGTAAAAGTACCTTTTATGCTTTATAACGTACCGGGTCGCACAGGGGTAGATATTTTGCCTGACACGGTAAAAAGACTCTATGATGATGTAGAGAATATTATGGGGATCAAAGAGGCGACAGGTTCTATAGAGAGAACCGTTGAACTCTTGGCAAAAGTACCTGACCTCTATGTATTCTCAGGTGACGACGCCATAGATTTTCCTATTTTGGCCAGTGGAGGGAAAGGCATCACCTCTGTCACTGCAAACCTTTTGCCAGATATGAAAGCCAAACTCACCCATGCAGCACTCAATGGAGACTTTGTGACCTCTAAATCCATCAACGATAGACTCTTTGAGATCAACAAAGTACTTTTTTGTGAAAGTAACCCTATTCCCATTAAAGCTGCAATGTATATCGCAGGATTGACAGAGACACTTGAATATAGACTACCTCTTGTTCAACCCAGTGTTGAAAATATGAAAAAGATTGAAGCAGAAATGAAAAAATATAAAATTGTAGGAGCGTAAGTATGTCAGATATGAAAGGTAAAACTCTTGTTATCACAGGTGCAACCAAAGGAATCGGTAAAGCCGTTGCAGAAAAATTTGCTCAAAATGGTGTCAACATTGCTTTTACATACAACTCTAACAAAGAGGCTGCCGATGCAATTTCAGAAGATTTGGAACAAAAATATGGTGTCAAAGCAAAAGCATACCCTCTGAATATATTAGAGCTAGATGAGTTCAAACCGCTCTTTCAAGCTATTGATGAAGACTTTGACAGAGTAGATTTTTTTGTCTCCAATGCCATGATTTACGGACGTCCTGTCGTGGGCGGTTACGGTAAATTTATGAAACTCCGTCCTGCAAAAGGGTTAACCAACATCTATACTGCAACAGTGGGTGCATTTGTACGTGGTTCTCAAGAAGCTGCCGTGCGTATGGAGAAAGTGGGTGGTGGCGCCATCGTGACACTGAGTTCTACGGGTAATCTTATTTACATTGAAAACTATGCCGGACACGGAACCAATAAAGCTGCCGTAGAAGCAATGAGCCGTTACGCTGCCGTTGAACTTGGAGAGATGGGCATTCGGGTCAATGCGGTATCCGGTGGTCCTATCGATACAGATGCACTCAAAGCTTTTACAAACTACGAAGAGGTCAAGGCTGAAACCATCAAACGTTCAGCCGTAAACAGAATGGGAAGTCCCGATGACCTTGCTGGTTCTGTCTATTTCCTCTGTACTGATGAAGCATCATGGATCACAGGTCAAACACTTGTGGTTGATGGTGGTACAACGTTTAGATAAAAATTCTCATCTAATTACATAAGGGCGACCTCTGCCCACCCTCTTCTTAAGGAAACTCCCTATGTCAAACAATACAATTTTCAATATCCCCAATCTTTTAGCTTTCATTCGTCTTCTTCTTGCCCCCGTCATGTTCCTCTTTCTCGTCAATCAGGATGCAGCCATTTTTGAAGGTATCCACCCCTCATGGCTCAATTACTTTGCAGCCTTTATCTTTGTCATAGCCTCAGCCACCGACTTTTTTGATGGCTATATTGCACGTACTTTCAACCAAATTACCACTCTTGGAAAGATTCTTGATCCTCTAGCAGATAAAATGCTTACGCTTTCAGGTTTTTTAGGTCTCATGATGCTTGGATCTGCTTCACCTTGGGCAATCTTCCTCATCCTTACGCGAGAACTTTTCATCACGGGACTTAGAGTCTCCGCAGTCAGTCAAGGCATGGATATTGCAGCCTCATGGATGGGCAAGGTAAAAACGGTTGTACAGATGATAGCCATTGGTTTTTTACTGATGCAATGGCCATTGGCTACAGAACTTTTATGGCTAGCAGTACTTCTTACACTCTACTCGGGGTATGAATATGTCAGAGATTTTTTCAAACATACAAAATAAGTTTTAAATATAATCAAAAAAATGGTTAAAAATTAGGCAATAAATCATTTACAATTCATTAATTTTTATGTTATAATTCATTCGAATCTAAATAATAAGGAAATAAAATGAAGATTACAAAATTAAGTCTTATTGCTACATTAGCAATGAGTGCATCATTCGCAGGTGGAGATATTGCTCCAGTAGAACCAATTGTTGAAGCACCGGTTGTTGAAACAGCATCTAGTACAACGGTTGATGGTAAATTGACAGGGTATTATATTACTTATGATGGTACAGATAGTCTATTCGGTGACCAATCACAACTTGCTTGGGCTGCAACATTAAATGTTTCTCATGCATTTAACAGCTGGGCAACAGCAAACTTCTCTGCTGTAGGGTATATCAACACATGGAAACTTGAAGATACAGACTTAGGATATTTTGAGGCTGAAAAAGAGGGTGGATTCTTTAACGTTGCAAACCTTACAACAACTTTTGGTGACACAACGTTCATTTTAGGTCGTCAACTTCTTAATACGCCAATGTTGGCTGGTTTTGACTGGTTATTGGCTCCAGGTTCATTTGAAGCTTATACAGTTGCAAACTCTTCTGTTGAAAATCTTACACTGATTGGTTCTTATGTACGTAAGTATAGACCAGTCAACAGTGGTGAATTTGGAAATGTACTTGATGGTGATAACTATACACTTGCTGCAGCGTATGACAATAAAACACTTAACGGTCAAGTATGGTACTATGATATAGGAGCTGCTAACTATACACAAGTATATGCAGACTTAGGTACTACATTCTCTGGTGTAGAACTTGCAGCTCAGTATGTCTCTACTATGTATGATACTACCGGTGTTGACGATGCAAGTGTCTTTGGTGTAAAAGCTGCTGCTACACTCGGTGGTTTTGGTCTTATGGCTGCATATAATAATTCTGCAGATAACGTAGCAAGTGCTATAGGTATAGATTCACTCTATACAACTTCTTGGAATACATTTACATCAGGTGTTCAAGGTGATTCATGGAAAGTAGAAGCATCTACAGAACTAGCTGGTATTTCAGCAGCATTAAGTTATGCGTACTATGAGTATGCACAAGCATGGAAAGTAGAGGAAGGTGCAGAGATTGACTTCATTCTTGGATATAATGTAAATGAAGCTATTGACTTAAATGTAGTTTACACTAACACAGATTATGGTGATGGTGCAGGTGACATTAATGGTCTTGAAATCTTTGCAAACTACAAATTTTAATCTTAAATCATAGCTTGCTGTAGAGACTCCTTTTGGAGTCCCTGCTTCTTCATCAAATTTAATACAATCTATCTATCATCTCATTCATCTCTTTTTTAACCTTTTCTAAACGCTGCACGGATACATCTGATAATTTTCCCTCTTCAGACATCGGAATATTCATAAAATCTTTCATCGTAGCAATAAGCTCTTTGGTCACACGTATCTCCGAAAATGACTTCTCATGATACTCTGTCGCTTTTGATTTTTCACCCTCTATATGTAAAATACGTTGAAGTTTTCCTTTTTGTTCATTGAAGAGTACTTCGTACGTTTTCATCGTTTTGATGGTCTCTTTCATATGTGCATCAACCCTATCCATCTCACTTTTACACTCATGTTTTTTCTCCGCATAAAGTTCTGATTCTACAAACTGCTGTACTGCAAAATGCAGGTTGCTATTTGTCTTAAAGGTTGCACAAAGTGCATAAACAACTGCTCCGACCAACAAAACCGATGTCCCGAAGATACCGGTACCTATGGTGACATTGGGTTCAACATCAATGAGTGTACTAAACCAGCTTGCAATTTTCTCCGTAACTTCGGCAGAGGGCATTTTAGAGATATCCAAAGTCATACCCAATTGTTCTGTTGCAAGGTATATCAGTCCAGCAGCGGTAACGGCCCCTGCACTTAACGCAAGAAAGAGAGCTGAAAATGCACCCCCTGAAACCTCTTTGACTACCAAAGGTTTTACACTCTCTTTTGGCTCAAAAGTCACAACTTCTTCATCTGAAGAGCCACTATCCATAGATCTATATCCCATCTTTTCAATGAGTCTATCACATGCTTCAAAACCATTCTCCAAAAGGCTCTTCTTGGCATCATTATACTCTTTCAAATCATCACCAAGCAACATTCTGCATGCCGAACTCTCTTCATCCGCCTCCTGTACGAGTGTACGTGCCTGCTGCACCAAGCGCACTGTCTTCTCTTTTTTACTCTCTTTCTTCTCCTCAGGTTTTTTCATTGTCTCCTCTATTGACTCTTCCATCGATCCCATTGTTTCCAGCACATCTTCATGCTCTTCCCTCTTATCTTCTGATGGCCCTTCAATCAATTCTATTGTTTCTGGCACATCCTCATGCTCTTGCCTCTTCTCTTCTAATGACCCTTCCGTCAATTCCATTGTTTCTGGCACATCCTTAGATTCTTTCTGCTCAAAACCCTCAGGCACCTCACTCTCATTTTTTTCCACTGCTTCAACTGCTTCCTCTATTTTAACTATTTCAACTGTTTCACTCTCATTTTGATGCATCATCTCTTCACCCGTATTTTTATTTTCATTCATTGATTGGCTCCTTATGCTTTATTCTATCAGATTTTTCCGTTAAATTCTTAATCTACATCAATATTTTACAACACTTAGCTATAATTTCGTATATTACTACAGAGGAAATTCATGGGCATTTTAGTTGCACTTTTAGTCTTATCGGTACTTATCTTCTTTCATGAGCTCGGTCATTTCACCGCAGCGCGTTTTTTTGCTGTGCGTGTAGATGTCTTTAGCATAGGATTTGGTAAAAAAATTTTTACAAAAACCATTGGTCATACAGAGTGGAGTATCTCTGCCATACCGCTTGGAGGATATGTGAAAATGAAAGGTCAAGATGACACAGACCCTACAAAAGTCTCTTATGATGAAGACTCCTATAATGCTAAAAAGCCATGGCAGCGCATTGTCATTTTGCTTGCCGGTCCTTTTGCCAACTTTTTTCTGGCATTTTTACTCTACTTTGCCATTGCAAACCTCGGTGTCCCCAAACTACTCCCTTATGTGGGAAAGGTAGGTTCAGATACACCGGCTTTTCATGCCGGCTTGATGAAAGAAGATAAAATTGTTCAAATCAATGGAACAAATATTAAGTATTGGGAGAATATTGGGGACCGTATCAATGGTTCACAAAGTGAAATTACCCTCATAGTAGAACGTGCCAAAGCGCTCATCACCCTTCAGCTTACCCCTAAAATCATTGAGGATCAAAATATTTTTGGTGAAAAAATTACCCGGCGCATCATAGGGATAAGCCCCTTGGGAAAACAGACAACGGTTTACTATGGTCTATTTGAAGGTATCGAGTATGCATGGGAAGAGACAAAAAAAGCCTCTATGCTTATTGTACAATCGGTACAAAAATTGATTACAGGCGTGGTTGGAACAGATAAACTTGGCGGTATCATTACCATCGTAGATGTAACTTCTCAGGCAAGTGCTGCGGGTATCCTTGCACTCTTCTTTTTTACTGCACTCATCTCGGTCAACTTAGGGGTACTGAACCTACTCCCCATCCCTGCCCTTGATGGTGGACATATCATGTTTAACCTCTATGAAATGTTCACGGGAAAGAGTGCTAGTGAAAAGGTCATGATGTACATTACTATGGTCGGATGGGCGATACTCATCGCTTTAATGATGTTGGGATTGTATAATGATATTAACAGACTATTAGGATAAAACAATGCGTATATTAGACAAAGAACACTTAAGATCTAACCTTGATGAAGTCATTTGGAATATTGAGCAGGCACGTATTACCGTCAGTGAACACCACATTGTCAAACTTGTGGCAGTGGCAAAATATACGGAACTAAAAAACATCTCCACGCTCTATGAACTTGGACAAAGAGCCTTTGGTGAAAATCAGGTACAACAGCTTAAAGAGCGTATGATTGCTCTCGATGCACTGCCTTTAGAGTGGCATATGATCGGATCTTTACAAAAAAATAAAATCAATAACCTTATAGACTTGCGTCCAGCACTCATGCACTCTCTTGATAGTATGGCTCTAGCAGAAGAACTCAATAAAAAACTCTTGGCAAAAGAGGCAAAAATGCAGTGTCTCTTACAAATTAATGCGGCGAATAAAGAGAGTAAGTCTGGAGTAACTACTGAAGAAGCGTTTGATGTCTATCAAGCCATTCAAGAACGTTTCCCACGGATTCAGCTTAAAGGTGTCATGACCATTGGTGCACACAGTGAAGATGTCAAAGAGATACAAAAAAGTTTTGAAAGTACCTATGGTATTTATGAAAAACTTCAAAAAGAGGGCGCGAATATCTGTTCAATGGGCATGAGTTCAGACTATAAGTTGGCCATTAAATGCGGATCAAATCTCGTACGTGTAGGTTCTGCTCTTTTTAGATAAAGGGCACCTCTAAACTCGCAGCATAAAATCTACACTCCCTTAAGATGCTATCGCTTCCTGACAACATTTACACACACCGTATAAATTTACTTGTTGTTTACTCAAAGAGAAATTTTCTTTTTTTGTCATAGAGGTAAAAAGTGCATTGGTACTTTGATTATAGGGTCTATCTTCCACTTGCCCACACTCTGTACATACCAAGTGTATATGTTCACTTTTGGCTAACTCATATTTAGATTTCTTACCCTCTATAGGTACTTCAACCAAGACACTGTTTTCTACCATAAGTATAATATTTTTATACACTGTTGCAAGTGAAAGTGAAGGGTGTGTTTTTATCACCTCTTCATAAATAGCATCAATAGACATATGACCATATTTTTCAATATTTTCTAAAATATTCATACGTTGAAACGTTGCTTTCAAACCACTTCTATTAAGTAGTGATGCATAATCTGTCATATCTAATCCTTTCTATGACTTTACCTAGATAAATCTATCATGATAGACTTATCTAGACATTCCCACCAAAAGTGGGAACAGCTCTATACACTACAGGTCACCCTCATGTTTAGCAAGATATTCAGCAACACCGGCAGTGTCAGCTTTCATACCCTCATCACCTTTTTGCCAACCAGCAGGACACACTTCACCAAACTCATTTGTAAATAACATTGTATCTACCATTCTGATCATTTCATCAATGTTTCTACCTAGTGGAAGGTCATTGATGACTGCATGTCTGATTGTACCATCTGCATCAATAAGGAAAGAACCTCTAAGTGCTACTGCTTCATCAAGAAGTACATCATAATCTCTTGCAATTTGTTTAGAAAGGTCAGCAACAAGTGGCATATCAACTCTACCGATACCACCATTTTCTACAGCAGTCTCTCTCCATGCAAAGTGTGAGAATTGACTATCTACAGATACACCAATAATATTTACACCTCTTTCTCTAAATTCAGCAGCTCTTTTAGAGAATGCAATAATTTCTGATGGACATACAAATGTAAAGTCAAGTGGATAGAAGAAAAGTACTGCACCTTTTTCCCCTAGGTTTTCCATTAGGTTGAAACCATCTACAATTTGACCATCTGCAAGTACAGCTGTTGCTGTAAAATCTGGAGCTTTTTTTGTTACTAACATGTTATTTCCTTAGTGATAATTTTTATTAACAAATGAATTTTATCGTAGTAACTTTAAGAAAAAATTAAATCGGAGCAGAATTAATCAGTCAATCTTTTGTAGACACGTTGTTGGAATAAAATTCACATCTAAAAAAACCATCCCCACCGTAACAATCCTAAATGAACTCAAAACCCAAAAAAGTTAATTTTAGACTATTTTGTTAAAATCGCGATACTAAAGACTAAAGGATTGTAGTGAAAGTTACAGTAGAAAAAATAGATGATATCAACTTCATCATTCGTGGCGTTATAGAGAACAGTATGACCCAAGAGAGAGTCAATCAGCTTAAAGAGCAAGCGGTACAAGAAGCTGCAAAACAAGAGGCAAATGAGACATCTGAAGATATGAGTGAAGAGAGATTTCAGCAAGATGCGGAGAGGGAAGTACTCACGGAGTTCATTGGTGCCGGTCTCAAGGAAGCTGGGATTGCATTAGAAGAGATCTTGGGACAACCTGGATTTAAAAAATATGAAAAAAGAGAGAATGGTCTCTATCTTGAAATTTCACTCTCTACAAACCCTGAAATAGATACCAATGTAGAGTATAGCGACATCATTCCAACTTTCACCCAGCCAGATGCATCACCAAAAGATGTAGAAGAGAGACTTCAGCAGATGACAGTACAACAAGCACCATTTACAGCATTGGCAGAGCCAAGAGCCGTGCAAAATGATGATGTAACCCTCATAGACTTTGAAGGTTTTGTAGAGGGTGTGGCATTTGAGGGTGGGAGTGCTGAGAAGTTTAACCTCAAAATTGGTTCTAACGCTTTCATTCCGGGTTTTGAAGAGCAACTCATCGGCATGGAATACGGTGAAGAAAAAACCATTACCGTCACCTTTCCTAAAGATTACTCCTCTGCGGATTTAGCAGGTAAAAAGAGTGACTTTAAAGTGAAATTACATGAAATCCAAGAACAAAAAGCACAAGAGCCCAATGATGATTTTGCAAAGAAAGTACTCAATGATGAAAAAGCGACCCTAGAGATACTCAAAGCAAAACTGGCAGACCAGATACAATCACAGTCACTCTCACAATTTTACAATGATCAACTCAAACCCCTGCTCATCCAAGGTCTTCTTACAAAATTTGACTTTACACTACCTAGCAATATTGTGGAGCAGGAGATCGATGCAAAGGTCAATGAAACGATTCAACAAATGGATTCAGAAGAGAGAAAAACCTTCGGTAAAGATAAGAGTAAGTTTCATGCCCTAAGGGAGAGTTTCAGAGAAGCGGCAAGCAATGCCATAAAATCTGCACTTATTGTTGAAGCGTTAGCAAAAAAAGAGGGACTTGAAGTAGATGAACAAGAGGTACTCTCCGCACTCTATTACCAAGCGATGATGTCAGGACAAGATGCTCAGGAACTGGTAACCTATTATAAAGAGAATAACTTGATGACCGCAGCAAAAATGGGGCTTACCGAAGACAAACTCTTTGGTAAAATGCTTGGCTTGGATAAACGTTAATGCAAGTATCTGTAGAGAAGATAGATGACATCAATATCATCATACGCGGCACTATAGATAACAGTGAACTTGGTGATACATTAAGAACACTCAAAAAAGAAGCAGCGCCAGAAATGAGTGATGACTCATTGCAACGTGAGGCTGAGGGTCAGCTTCTTCATGCCTTTATAGACAAAGGAATGAAAGAGATAGATGTGACTTTAGAAGCGCTATTGGGACAACCAAGCTTTAGAAAATATGAAAAACATGATACGGGACTCTATCTGGAAGTAGAGATCTCTACACATCCTGAAATTGATACCAATATCCAATATATGGACATTGTACCCGAGTATACGCAACCCACGATAGATCCAAAAGAGATAGAGAAGAGACTCTCCGAAATGGCCATACAAAAAGCACCTTTTACCCCAATAAAAACAGACAGAGCGGTTCAAAACGGTGATCTTGTTGTGATTGACTTTGAAGGTTTTTTAGATGGCAGAGCACTTGAAGGCGGGAGTGCTGAGCAGTATAAGCTCAAAGTCGGTTCCAAATCATTTATTCCAGGTTTTGAAGAAAAAATGCTTGGTATGAAAATAAATGAAGAGAAAACGATTCAACTCACTTTCCCCAAAGAGTATCAGACAAAAGCATTGGCAGGACAGGAGACCGAATTTAATGTAAAACTCCATGAAATTCAAGAACAAATTCCTATGGAACTCAATGATGCCTTAGCCCAACGAATATTTGATGATGAAACAGCCACACTTGATACATTAAAAAAAAGAATGAGGGAAAAAATAAGATCACAAGCATTCTCAGATCTATATAATGAGCAATTAAAACCTAAAATCATCAAAGGGCTGCTTACAAAGTTTGACTTCACTCTACCCAACAATGTTGTTGAACAGGAGATTGATGCCAAAATTAATGAAAAAGCACAACGTATGAGCAAAGAGGAACATGCACTTTATAAAAAAGATAAAGAGAAGTTTGATGCATTCCGAGCGTCGCTTAAAGTGGAGGCAAGGGATTCTATTAAAGCAGCACTGATTGTTGATGCACTTGCAAAAAAAGAAAACATAGAGGTGAGTGAAGAGGAAGTGCTCTCTGCACTCTCAACACAAGCAATCATGACAGGTCAAGATGCGGAAGAGATTGTAGCGTACTACAAAGAAAACAACCTCATGACATCCGCAAAAGTAGGATTAATAGAAGATAAACTCTTTAGTAAAATGCTTGGGGTTGAGAAATAAACTAGACTCAAGGGAATACACATCAACATATAGAAAAGCCAGGTACTGTAGAGTCTACCACACCCTACAGAAGCACTTTTAAATCTTCTAAAGCAAATAAAAGCAAATTCTCATCTTTGCTAGATAAGAGTTCATTAGAAAATCCACTTTTTGAAAAAAGTGCATAGACATCGACTTTTAAAGCTGACGCTTTAGCCTTAGCTTTAAGTTTTGTAAGTTCATTCTTACATACTTTCCTCTCTTTATACTTACACTCCCCCAAAATAATCTTTTTATCTTGCGTCACTGCAAGAATATCAAATTCACTATGAATGTTCCAATAGCTCCCGCTCCCTACAATACATCTTTGATCTGCACAATGTTCGACCAAAAGTGTATCACAAAGTTGTTCATAGACCAAAGAGCGTAAACGCTCATAATGTTTCTCAAAGTTTTCTAAAAATGCATCTCCCTTTCCTAAAAGCAGATTATCTCTATAATAACTGACAAAACCAAACCAAAAACGCATAAAAGGTTGGACAAAACGAAGTTTATCCTGTACACGATAGCTGCGTTGTTCTTTTTTAAGTTTATGTTTGGGATGCATACGAAGTGGTGATTCTCTTGAGATTTCAACCCTTAAAACATTTAAAGAGACAAGTTCCTCAACGATCTGCTCTCCGACCCTCTCACTGAGTTTTGCTTTTCTAAGTACCGAATAAAACTTTCCGTCACCTCTTGCAACAGCGATAAGTATCTCTCTGTAAGGAGTCTCCAAAAGATAAGAGGGGGTAACCAAATCTTCGAACTTGGAAAAGTCTTTCACGAAGTTAGACTCTACCATAGAAAAAACATCATCAAAATAATCCAATACTATCGTCTCTTCAATACCACCTAATATGGAAAAATACTCAATGGTCTGCTCTAATTCCAAATAAGAAAAATGTTGATGAAACTTTTGAAATGATGCTTTGATGGCGTTCCTTTCTTTTATTAATAGAGTTATTTTAACATATATCACATTTAAATATGAAAATTTCAGAAACCTATGATATGATTAAATATTAATCAATTGATAAAAAAAGAGTTATGATGGAAACATTTTTTACTACATCTGAAAAGACACAACATATTATTAAAAGTTTTAACCTGACAAAAACACTTTTTGTCTCTTCTATTATCATCGGAGAGGCAAACACCGGTAAGAAATCTCTAGCACGGTATCTATTTCCCGATGCATACTTGGTTTCAGGAGAGAATCAAGAAGAGGTAAAAAGTGCGCTAGTCAATCATGATGAACTCATCATCACCAACTTTGAGAAACTCACCAATCAAGGGGTGCTTGATTTTAGCAATAAACGTATTATTGCAACAGCAAACTATATGGGTAATTCACAAATCATAGATGAACTTTTTGCTTTTATCTATGCGATGCCACCCCTTCAAGAACGTCCGGAAGATGTTAAAGCAATTAAAGCACTCTTTATTGACGAAGCACTCTCTACCTTAATGCTCGACAAGCGTGATATAGATCCCGATACCATACCGACCAATTTGGTCAACAACACTAAAAGTTTGAAAAAAACAGTCTTTGTTCATCTTATGAAACACGCTATGAAGGAAAATGAGATAGAGGCAATACTTTATGAATACCTACTCAAACATTTAGAGGGAAATGATGGATATAGAGAATATTTAGGTCTTTATGAAAAACCGCTTATCCAAGCGGGACTCAAGAAATTCGGTTCACAACTACAACTCTCACAAGTTTTAGGCATCAATAGAAATACACTTAGAAAGAAGATACATGAACATGACATCGATTAACTTCGAAGCTTTTATTGAATGGGATACTAATCCATTCATCCTCTTTAATGCTCAAGGGAAAATTCTCTACCTTAATAATGCTGCAGAAATTTTATTTGGCTATGTATCAAAAAAAGAACTTTACGATATTGCCCTATCCTATGCCCCTCAAAGCTTTGGCTATAAAACCACTTCACTTGCACTAAACTATGACTCATTTATGTTTCATGCCATCAATATAGGGTATGAAAATGAAGAGCAGATTTCACTACGCCTCTATAATGCTCCTAGAATAAAACCTACACGTAAAATAGAAGCCGATAAACTGATAGTGACCGATATCAATCTCTTACTTGAAGCAAATATTGCACTTTTTAGGACCAAAAACTCAAATCCTCTTAAACTTTTAGCCGATCAAGATTTGCCTCCTTTTAAAATTGACCAGAATAATTTTTCTAAACTTCTAAGAAAGATATTCGATTCTTTCAAAGCATCGGATTCCATTGATATCTCACTCAAACTGCTCTTTGGACAGCATGTCATCATAGAGAATAAAAAAGAGGCAATTGTTCAACTCGCCATTATTGCAAATGGACGCTACGCAGATAAAGATATAGAAATACGCTCATTAGCCATAGAGAGCCAAATTAAGTGCATACTCCAAGAGTACTCTATTAAACTTGAAATCCCACTCTTACGGTAAATTTTATTGATTAAAAATTAATCAAAAATATCTCACTAAAGAAATCAAACCATGCTATTATTTTCTTGTAAAAATTAATTTAAAGGAATTAGCATGAAATTAAAACTTTCAGCTCTACTGGCAATGTTCTTGCCAATCTTTGCTTTTGCAGAAGATACACTCGACTCGGGAGACACAGCGTGGATGATGGTATCCACAGCATTTGTACTGCTTATGACACCAGCAGGTTTAGCACTCTTTTATGGCGGAATGACAAGGGCTAAGAATGTATTGAACACCTATGCAATGGTGATGGGTGCTTTTGTTGTAGCATTTGTCGTATGGATTGTTGCAGGGTACTCTATCGCCTTTGGTTCATGTGAAAGTGCAATGCTTCAAAATGTATTTGGTGGATTTGGCAATGTGATGCTTAGTGGTGTTAGTTGGACTGACCTTTCTGGTTCTTATCCTACCTACGTATTTATTGCATTCCAAGGTACGTTTGCTGCGATTACCGTAGCCATTGCGTCAGGGTCTGTTATTGGGCGTATGAAGTTTTCAACATGGATGGTTGTTGTTGTTTTATGGGGTCTATTAGTCTATGCTCCTATTACACATATGGTATGGGGTGGTGACGGTGCACTTCTTTTTGATGCGGGTGCACTTGATTTTGCAGGTGGTACTGTTGTACATATGAATGGTGGTTTAGCCGGTCTTGTTCTTGCTATATTGATTGGTAAAAGAACAGGGTACCCTAAAGTAGCAATGAAACCATATAGTATCCTTCTTACTGCTGTGGGTGCAGCCCTATTATGGTTTGGTTGGTATGGATTTAACGGTGGTTCTGCATTTGGTGCAAATGCCATTGCAGGTCTTGCTGTCATGACAACAACCGTTGCTACTGCTGCAGCAGCTGTAACATGGATGCTACTTGAGTGGTTCGTATTTAAGAAACCTACACTTCTTGGTATTGCTTCAGGTATCATTGCTGGTCTTGTTGCGATTACGCCTGCTGCTGGTTTTGTGAGCATTGGCGGTGCATTTATCGTTGGTATTATTGGTTCAATTATTGCATTCTTCGGTGTTGTTACATTGAAAAAGAAACTTGGTTATGATGACTCACTTGATGCATTTGGTATCCACTTCTTAGCAGGTCTATGGGGTGCACTTGCAACAGGTCTTCTTGCACTGAATGATCAAGACCTTCTATGGGACGGTCCATTGAAAGAGTCCGGAGACAGAATGGGACAATTTATGGTTCAAGTTGAATCTGTAGTCGTGGTCGGTCTGTGGACACTTGTTGGAACAGTTGTTGTTTACTTTATAGCATCAGCATTAACCGGTGGTGCAAGAGTAGATGAAGAGACTGAATCAACAGGTCTTGATGAAACCCTACACGGTGAAACTGTAGTAAATTCTTAAGAATTTACTACCACGAATTTACAAAGGAATTATAATATGAAAAAAATTGAAGCAATTATCAAACCATTTAAACTAGAAGATGTAAAAGATGCACTTGTAGAAGCGGGCATTGAAGGGATGACAGTCTCTGAAGTAAAAGGGTATGGAAGACAGCAAGGACATTCAGAACTCTATAGAGGTGCAGAATATGTTGTTGAGTTTATCCCAAAGATTAAAATTGAGATTGTTGTGAGTACGGATGAGTATGCTGAAACTGCCATTAAAGTGATTGCAGAAGCGGGTAAAACAGGTAAAATCGGTGACGGTAAAATCTTTGTAAGCACCATTGATTCTGTACTTCGTATCAGAACAGATGAAACTGATATGGATGCACTTTAAGGCTTAAAAGAGATAAGGTTTTCCTTATCTCTCTAATACTGACTAAAAATTAATCAACTTAACTACAAAATTCTTATAAAAAATTCACTAACTGCCTTATTTTATAGCAACTATCCCTTTCAATCATTTTCTATTAATTGATACACTACTCTATTAATTTAAAGGAATACTCTGATGGAAATCAATTATGTACTTGATACTTTATTTGCTATTTTTGCAATGACACTCATCATCTTTATGGTACCGGGCTTTGCCATGCTAGAAGCTGGACTTGTCCGAACAAAAAATGTCACAGCTGTTCTCACAGTAAATATTATGGTCTATGCAGTTGCGAGCATGGCTTTTTTACTTATAGGCTACTCACTCGCTTTTGGTTCTTGGAATAATGATAGTATGAGCCAATGGGCTGTATTTCTTTTTCAAATGGCCTTTGTAGGAAAAACCGTCAATATTATGTCTGGTGGGGTCAGTGAAAGAACACGTATTATCCCTTTAACTCTTTTTACTGTAATTATGGCTGCCATCATCTATCCATTAGTAGTCAATGTCACGTGGGGAACGAATTTTCTATCTGATACAATATTTGATATCTCTGAGTTGCATGACCTAGCCGGAAGTACAATCATCCATTCTACAGGTGCATGGGCTCTTCTTGCTGCCATTTTAATCATTGGACCACGTCGTGGACGTTACACAAAAGAGGGAAAGATACGTGTGATACCTGCATCAAACATTCCACTAGTCGTTTTAGGTGCCTTTCTTTTATGGATTGGATGGTTTGGCTTTAATGGTGGATCAGTTGGTTCTATTTCCAGCAAAGAAAATGCTGATTTAGTTGCACTTACAATTATGAATACAAATACAGCAGGCTTATCAGGAGCAATAATTGTAGCACTTATCATGTATATACAATATAAAAGATTTGATATCACCATGATACTTAACGGTGCACTTGGTGGACTTGTCTCTGTTACAGCGGGTGCTGATATATTTGATATATATGCACCTATCTATATAGGAGCTATTGGAGGTATTCTTGTGGTTTATGGCGTCACACTTTTTGATACATTAAAATTAGATGACCCTGTAGGTGCACTCTCTGTACATTTACTTAACGGTATTTGGGGAACCATAGCTGTTGCACTTTTTACAGATGTTTCACTTTTGGTACAGATAAAAGGAGTATTGGTTGTAGGTCTATTTGCGTTTACTACTTCCTTTACTATCATATATTTTATAAATAAAATATCTCCATTTAGAGCAACGGAAGAGGAACAGTTGCAAGGCTTGGATATTGATGAGTGTGGCTTGGAATCATATCCTGAATTTAAACGTTCCATTTAAGTTAAAATGGACACTATACAATATTAAACTATTAAAGGAAATAATATGAAAAAAATTGAAGCAATTATCAAACCATTTAAACTAGAAGATGTAAAAGATGCACTTGTAGAAGCGGGCATTGAAGGGATGACAGTCTCTGAAGTAAAAGGGTATGGAAGACAGCAAGGACATTCAGAACTCTATAGAGGTGCAGAATATGTTGTTGAGTTTATCCCAAAGATTAAAATTGAGATTGTTGTGAGTACGGATGAGTATGCTGAAACTGCCATTAAAGTGATTGCAGAAGCGGGTAAAACAGGTAAAATCGGTGACGGTAAAATCTTTGTAAGCACCATTGATTCTGTACTTCGTATCAGAACAGATGAAACTGATATGGATGCACTTTAAGGCTTAAAAGAGATAAGGTTTTCCTTATCTCTCTAGTACTGACTAAAAATTAATCAACTTAACTAAATTTTATACCATATATCTCTTTTAAAATGTTTCTTTCTATGATAGAGACTGCCTTATAGTCCTTGTTCCTTTTTAAATTGTACTATCTTTTCTTCACTCCCTTCTAATTTCCATACCACTCCATCAACGCCAAAGTCACGTTCATACTGGGTAATACCAAGTTGTTTTAGTTTATAGAGTATTTTATCTACTTCATTATACCCACTAGAAAATTTTATTGTGCACTGCTTTTCATAAGGAAGAAGTTTTGCTGCATCAATTACATTTTTAACACTCAAAGCATATGCCCTTGCCATACCTCCGGTACCTAATTTAATACCACCAAAATAACGTACGATAAGGACAACACAGTTGATAAGTTCTTTACCCCGCAAAACATTGAGTGCAGGAACCCCCGCACATCCTTTTGGCTCACCATCATCAGACGCGTTTTCTACTACTTGCTCATATGCATTCAAGCTACGTATAGCATAAACAACATGATTCGCCTTTGGATGCTCTGCTTTTAGTTCTTCTTGCAACCCCTTATACTCTAACCCAGGCACAAGATATGCTATGAACTTGGAGCGATGTA
The DNA here is from genome assembly GCA_034660455.1 of Campylobacterota bacterium. Classification (GTDB taxonomy): domain Bacteria; phylum Campylobacterota; class Campylobacteria; order Campylobacterales; family Sulfurovaceae; genus Sulfurovum. The sequence goes on from JAYEJF010000029.1 coordinate 29,447, forward strand.
CCTCTGTAGTCACCATTGTACGTGAATGTAAAGTATACATCATTTTAAGATAAAGACTTTAAATTCTCATTATAATTATACCCTGTGCCACAACACAAGCAGACACTGCAATCTGAACAAAAAGAAGCACCTTTAGATTTCTCTAAAGTATGCTCAGAGACATACTTCACGATTAAATTTACAAAAGCATCACTGTCATTCATACATGAGGCAACGACATAATCATCATATTTTATCTTATCAGCAATCTCACGGTGTTCAATATCCAATTCAAATAGTGTCTCAGAGTTATCAATGGTAAATGCTAAAGGGTATATGACTACTTTCCTATTGATTGGATTTCGTAATACATCTACAAGATTAGGTTCTAACCATGTAGCATTACCAACCTTGGATTGATAAACTAATTTCACATTCTTAAAATGTATCCCCTTTACCTCAAGTAAAGTTTTTATGGCACTTACATTAGCTTCAACTTGTCTTTGATAAGGATCACCTGCCTTAATAATACTTACAGGTAGCCCATGTGCAGATAAAAGTAAATCATATTCAGATATCTCTTTACCCTCTATTGCTTTTTCTATCTGTTCTACATTTGCTTTAATATAATCTAGATCATCGTAGTATTGACAGGTCAACATGGTAATTTTTGGATAATAATTTAACAGCTTACAGCGAGAGACAATATCTTCATATGAGGAGAGTGTTGTTGTGGTTGAATATTGTGGATAGAGTGGGAAAAGTAAAAGTTCTTCAATCCCATCTTCCATACACTTTTTTAATGCCACATCTGCAAAAGGTGGCACATAACGCATTGCTGCATAAATTGGCATATCTATCATAGTTTTAAGCTTTTCTATGAGTGTTTGCGTTAACTCAGATAGAGGCGATTTACCACCCAAATAACCATAACTCTCCTTTGCTTCATCTAAACGTTTGGTAATGATAATTTTACGTACCAGTGCCCGTGTAACAGGATTTGTCGGTAAAATATTTTTATCTGAAAACATATTGTATAAAAATAGTTCAACTTCATCTAAATTATTTGGCCCACCCATATTGAGAAGCAAAAGTGCTTTATTCATAGTCACTCCTTTAAAGTCTTGTATCTTAGCATATAAAGTGTAATATTAGACTAATAAAGATATAAGGATCAAACATGATTATTATCCCTGCGCGTATAGGTTCAAGTAGATTTCCTAACAAAGTATTGGCAGATATTGGTGGTATGCCCATGGTCATTAGAACCGCTAAGGCTGTTGAGGGTATTGATACGGTAGCAATTGCAACGGACTCTCAAGAGGTGATTGATATCGCGAATAGATACAACATTCAAGCCGTCATGACCGATACAAATCATCAAAGTGGCACAGACCGCATCTATGAAGCAGCACAAAAACTTGAACTGGATGAAAATGAAATTGTTATCAATGTACAAGGGGATGAACCATTTATTGAAACAGAGGTAGTACAAGCTATCTATAATCTTACAGATAAAAATAGAGACAATAATCGCATTATGATGAATTCATGTTATAAAATAATCAATAACCCCGAAGCAGATGACCCTAATATTGTCAAAGTAGTCACTGATGAAGATGATATTGCTTTATATTTTTCAAGAGCTAAGATACCCTATCCCAGAGACCATCACTTTGATAACTATAAAGGACACTTAGGTATTTACGGGTTTAGCGTAAAATCATTGGAAAAATTTTGTGCACTATCCGCTGCTCCACTTGAACATATAGAAAAACTAGAACAGCTTAGAGCACTCTATCACGGCTATCAAGTAGCGATGATAGAAGTCAATACAGAGAGTTTTGGTATAGATACACCCGAAGATTTACAAAAAGCAATTCAACACCATATTCTATAAATAATTATAGATAAAGAGAAAAGAGCTTACGCTTTCTCTGCACCCTTACTTCACAGCACTACCAAGATCCCACATAGGCATAAAGATACCAAGTGCCATTAACAGTACCAACGCGGCAATAAAGAACAACAAAATAGGCTCAACATAGGCAGAAAGGTTATCAATCAAAGATTGAAACTCCATATGATAATATTGTGTTACCTTATCAAGCATCGCATCAAGTTGCCCGCCCGCTTCACCTGCCTTAATCATCTGTAAGAGCATATTCTGATAAAGACCAGTGATTTGAAACGCTTCAGCTAAGTTCATACCACGTCCGATATTACCATTCACACTTAAAAGCTGCTCTTTAATGGCTAAATTATCAACCATTCCTACAGCAGTTTCGAGTGCTTCTGCCACCGGAATACCTGATCGTACCAACTCCCCAAAAACTAAATTGTATTTATGCATGGTGGATAAGAATATTGCTTTATTAATCAGATAAAACCTTGGATGGATTAATATCTTATCTGTTTGATATTTAAAATCCATATTATTTTTATAAAAGAATTTTAATGTAAAAACTATTCCAACCAATATAGCAAGGATAAGTAAACCGTAATTACTAAATGCCCACTCTAATTTTAATAAAATCTGTGTAGGAAGCGGTAATTCCGTTTTAAATTTTGAAAATATATCTTTGAATTTTGGTACAACAACCATAATAAGAATGGTAAACGCAATCCCCATTGCACCAAGGGTAATGAGTGGTGTACGGATTGCTTTTTTAAATTTTGCCGTATTATCCCTGATATTTTCCAAAATATCTGCAAGTTTATGGTAGGACTCAGAGATATTACCCGTCCTCTCACCAAGATTGGTCATAGCCAAAGCAACATGACCAAACTGATCGATATAGGGCTCCATAGCGTCTGACATACTGTTACCCGCAAGAATATCACTGTTCATCTTTGCATAAATCTCTTTTAACTGTTTATTTTCCGTATTGTCTGCCACATCAAGCAAGGTATCACTAATGGGAATCCCTGCATCGGTCATGACCGCGATTTGTCTAATCGTAGACAACTTATCATTGATGGGTATTTTTGCTTTCATGCCATCTTTAATACCCGAAAAGAGATTGGCTATTGTCTCTTCAAGAGGTTGTGATGTCTCCAATGCTTTCATCACGACAACAGACGGAAACTTATGTTTTATGGCAGTAATGGCAGCCATTTTATTGGCTGCTTTTATCGCTTCATCCCTCTTCTTCCCTTTTTCCATCACTGTTACATTAAAATATTTCATCTTATAATCTCGCTACTCTATATATTTCTTCGATTGTAGTTTTACCCTCTAATGCCTTATTCACACCATCCTCAAACATACTGATGAATCCCTCTTCAAGCGCTAAAGTGGTCATCTCCTCTTTGGAGGCATTATTGGCAATTAAACGGGAAAATGCTTCACTCACTGTCAAAACTTCTGAAATCATTTCACGCCCAGCGTATCCATTATGTCCACACTCCTTACACCCCTCCCCCATATAAAAAGTAGGATTATCCGGAAGATATTGTTTCACATCTTTTAAAAGTGACTCAGGCAGTGCTGTCTCTTTTTTGCAATACGGACAAATCTTACGCACAAGCCTTTGTGCCTGTATCGCAACCAATGCACCACTGACCAGATACTCTTCTATTCCCATATCTAAAATTCTTGTTACAGCAGAAATAGCATCATTTGTATGGAGTGTGGAGAGCACTAGGTGTCCAGTAAGTGCCGCTTGAATTGCAATACGTAAAGTCTCTTTATCTCGAATCTCCCCAATCATAATCTTATCGGGATCCTGTCTTAAAATTGACCTTAATGCATCAGAAAAACCCAATCCTACATTTGCTTTTACCTGTACTTGCTGTAAGCCTCCCATTTGATACTCTACAGGATCTTCAACGGTAATAATCTTATCTTTAACATCTTTAATAGCATTAAGCGCACCATAAAGTGTCGTCGTTTTACCCGAACCCGTAGGCCCCGTTACCAGTACAATACCGTAAGGTACTTGAATTGACTGTGAAAACCTATCATAACAAAACTTACTCATACCTGCATCTTCAAGCCTAATCATTGCTTTGGATTTATCCAAAATTCTCAAAACGATGGATTCTCCAAAAATTGTCGGAAGTGTTGAGACCCTAAAGTCAAAATCCTTATCAGCCACTGTTGTTGAGAACCTACCATCCTGCGGTTTTCTCTTTTCAGCAATATCTAAATTAGAAAGCAGTTTCATTCTTGATGCCAAAGGATTGAAAATATCTCTATCAAAAGTAAAGGTTTGACGTAACATCCCATCTACGCGGGCTCTTACGATACAACTTTTTTCCGTAGCTTCAATATGTATATCACTTGCACCAGCAAAAATAGATGACTTTAAAATAATATCAATCATTTTTAAAACGGCAGGTGACTCATCAGACTCCTCTTTGCCCCCCTCCATACTTAAATCTCTACGAATATCTGCAACCAAACCTTTAATACTTTCATTGATTTCCAAACGTTGTAGATGCTGACTAATTTGTTGAGGTTTTGAAATGGCTATTCTAATAGGCTTTCTAGGAAAGAGTCTCTGTATCGCATCTTGCGCAGCCATATCAAGAGGATCATCGAAGACAATCAATATATGAAGGTCTGATTCTTCAACAGGTATAATATTGTATTTCAATAACTGCTGATACGGCACTTTAGCAAAAAGTTTCATATCAAGTTCCACATCATCGAGATCAATATATTCCATATTTAAGGACTTAGCCACCTCTTCAATGATAGGAATAATATTGATTCCGCCTATTTTTTCAAGATGGCGTAAAGTGATAACACCTTGTCTAATCTTTTTTGCTAAAAATATTTCTACTGTATGCAAATCAATCATCTTTTCAGCCAAAAGGTTTGCAAAAGAAATTTTCTTTGGAGGTCTGCTTTTTACCAATACAGAAATTGCATCTTTCGTGATAAGATTCTCTTTAAGCATGATTTCAATGAGTTTTACCATTTAAATACTCCCTATATAAGTGCACCAAAGTATAACATTAAATAATAACATATACTTTTAGAACTTACCATTTTCAATACGATATAATAATTTTTTTGCCTCAGATGCGTTTGTTTTTTTAATATATCGCTTTAATATATTTCTCGCTTCATTTTTATTACCTAATTTCATCTTTGATTTTACAAAAATAAGCATACTCTCTTCTATATTTGAATCAACTTTATTTGTTTCTAATGCCCAGTACTCGGATTTTTTATATTGCTTATGTTTATAATAACTTCTAGCCAAAAATAGTGAATCATCCGTATCATGTGTATGTTTAAAACGTCTCTCTACATCTTTGTACGCCGTAATGTTTGTTGTTTCAATAATATCTAAATGTATTTTTTTTCTTACTTTTCCCGTCGTGTTTACCGCTTCTGATTCTACACCATCTAATATCGGTATATCAACCAATAGATTAGGCAGCGTCTCTTCACTCTGTTCAACATCATCAATACGCTTCGGTTCTACTTCTAAATGCATGAGCGGACCGTTTAAAACGATAGGGTTTTTCAACACTTGAATATCCTCATCATTATCTTTTTCAATCGTAATGTTTTTAATCGATGTAAAATAGGTACTTAAAACATTTAGATTCATATTAGAACGATATAAAAAAAACAGTAGTGTTAAAAGTGCCGAAAAAAAAAGAAAACTACCTATATACCATGGTTTTAACTTTTTTTTTCTATACTGTTTCCACTCTCTCTCTAAATGTCTCATATCATACATGAATATATCCTAATTTTAATGCTGACATTTCGATAATTTTCTTAGGAATATGTGAATAGTTCACTTTTGAAGGTTCATTCTTATCATAGTATTCACATATTTCAAAAATGGTGAACATCAATTTATTGCACTCTCTATAATTGCCATTGGTAAAACGATATATCAGCTTCATATCTTTTGCTTTGATACTATTTGCTACTTCATAGAGATTTTTCTTTAAAAGCTTCTTATGGATATACGCCGTCTGATCCTCTTTTGAAGCATTTTTAAGTTCAATCACTTCCCATATACGGGATTGAAAATGCTCTTTTGCGATAAGATCTTCATCATCTGTTTTATGTAGAGTCACTACAAATTTTACCGCGCGGCTATCGGAGAGGAGGCGTATTTTTTCCATCATTTCAGGACCATACATTTGTGCCTCATCCAAAAGTATAATAATTTCTCTTTTGCCCCTTAAATTTTTACAAAACTCAACCAAAGCAGAGAAATTCACTTCTGCATTACTCGGCAACTCTTTTTGTGTCAAGACTTTAAAGAGCTTATAGAAAAACTCTTTTTCCGTCGCTGTAGGCGTATCAAAATAGTATATCTCTCTTTGATGCTTTAACTTCTTTTGAATACGGTTCAACAATATACTTTTACCTGTACCGGGACGACCAAATATCAGTATCATTTTCAATGGCTTATTTAAGCTATACTCAAGCTGCTGATAAGCAGCAACAGAAGCATCTAGGTCAATATAATCTTCAATATCAACAGAGTCTACAAATATATTTTTAGCAGCTTCATATCTACTTTTCATTAAGCTTTGTATATCCTAAATCTTTTAAAGAGACCGATTTTGAATTTCTAATGATATGTGGTGTAATAATTAAAACCAGTTCCGATACCTTATTAATCTTTTCTTCCCGTCTAAATAGACTTCCAATACCCGGAAGATCACCTAGAAGTGGGACAGCATTCGATTTAGTACCTGTTTCCGTAGAAATTAACCCACCAAGTATAGCATGCTCACCGTCTTTAACTTTAATCACAGAAGCAATTTGCCGTCTTACTAAATCAGGTGGAATCGTTCTTGCCCCTCCTCCTGCTTGTATTGTATCGTTTGCTTGCGATACGGATGGATTTATTTTTAATGTGATCCATCCATTATTGTCAATTTCGGGTGTAATGTCCAGTAAAATACCAGAGAAAACTGAATCCACCAGCTCTCCTTCAGCTGCTACTGCACCCCCACCGCTACTTGCAGTACTACTGGACTTGATTTTATAGAAGAGTTCCGTACCCACAGAGATGAGTGCCGGTTGATTGTTCAGTGTCATCACTCTTGGGCTTGATATAGATTTCACATCCCCCTGCGTATTGAGGAACTTCACAACTTCTGTTACTTCTGTACTTCCGGTGACACTCATGACATTTGCACTTTGAGGTCGTGAACCCTCCGCAAAAGTAGCATCTGTAATTCCTGAGATATTGTCAAACGTATACGATCCTATATTTTTTTGTGCCATTGCCAAAGTGTTGATTGTAACGTTTTGCAAAGTATAGAGTTGAGACCAATCAACACCTGAAGTGGTACTGTCATCAAAGGTCACACTCATCATTCTCACATCAATCATCACTTGGGATTTAATCTGTTGTGTCATGGTATGCACATACCTTGCTACCCTCTTAATCTGCCTCTGTGTTCCCGTTACCGTCAACATCCCGGCTTCGGGGTTAATAATGGGGGCTAGAGGATTATATTCCCATACTTTGCCATCAGGTCCCGTCCACGTATCTCCATTTCTTGTATAGTGTGTACTGCCATCAGCCGCACCGATTAAAATACGCTGAATCTCCGATTCAACTTTTTTCCAAAAAACAAACTCATCATTACTCTCAATACTGATTCCTGTTTTAGAGAGTGAAACACTATCTCCACCGCCTCCGCCAGCAGCACCCGCTGCATCATTGGAGTTTGCAATGGTAACATTGGCAGTACTTTTTCCAGTTCTTGCTCCCGCAATATAGTGTATACGGAATGTACGTGTAATGAGATAGGATATTTGAAGTTTATTGCCGCTTAAAGCGTAGTGTAAATCATTATCTTTAAGAATCGTATTTAAAAAACCTTTCAGTGTACTGTTTTTTAATTTCACATAATAAAGATTTTTATTCATACGTAATTTTGCTGCATCATCTTTAACAATGACACTTAATCCACAAGTATCTGCAAGATTATCTATGACATCACCAATCGTTAGTTTACTGTCTATCGTCACAGAAAATAACTTTGTAGAGCAGTCATTAGCAGAAAGACCATTCATCAAACCCATCACTACCGTGATTATAGTAAAAAACTTTATCCCTGCTTTTTGTATTGTTTTCATCCGTTTATCTCTCCTCTAACTTGATAAAATTATCTCTCTCTTTACGAAGATATAACTTTTTAATATGATTACCGTGACGAAGTACCACACCTCTTTTTCCTATAAATTTTAGTGTATACCCCATAACCCTATCATCCACACTACTCCATGCATCATTAATATATGCTTTTCCGTTCACAATGGCATGCAATAACAGTTTGGCCTCTTTTCTCTCTACTTTTACCGTAGTCTCTTTAAAAGTACTATTGTTTTCCCCAATCATAAAAGGTTCTTTTGTTTGAGACAGTGTTTCTAAGCTTACCCCTTCTCTTTTTTGATGTATTTTATACACCATCTCTTCTATCTGCTTTACCGTTAAGTTTGCATTTAATATCAAAGTCAATAATAGGAATGATAAAAATATATTTTTCATTAGTGATTAATCCCCCACACTGAGATATGAATATCTGCATTAATTTTTGTTGCGTTGTCGTCTAAAGTGAACTCTGTTTTAAAAATATCCGTTACCAATACATTTTGTTCAATTTCATTCATAAATTTTACGATGGGTTTATACTCACCTCTACACCCTAAAGCAATTTCAAGTACATGCCCGAAACTACCGTTTTGATCCACATAGTCACTTACAATATATTGTAAATCGACATTATGTGTCTGCGCTTTATGGGTAATCGAGTTTAAAAATTTAGACCAACTTTTTTGATTAAACAACATATCTGATAATTTATCCAAATTACTGTTAATAAACTTAATATTATTGGTAACATTCACAATATTTTTATTTTTTATGATGATATCCTTATCATATTCCTTGACATAATACTCACGGTCTCCACGAACGGTAATAGAGTTTAAATAAGTGTTATTATCGACAATACTCTTTTGGATACTTTTTTTACTTCTTTCACTTTTTTTATAAAGGTCTTCGGTATACGGTAATAGATACGCATAGGCTAAATATCCTATGATACCGGCAACACCTAAGATAAGTAACCATTTTTCACTCTCTTTTTTAGGTGCAAAATAGACATCGAGTTCTTCTAATTTATCTTCTAGTAACTTCATCTTAATTCAACCTTTAGCAGACCTTGATAGTAATTATTATCCGGATTTTTTTCAATGCGTTCAATATCTATATGATTGAGTTCATCAAAGTGCAATTCAGAAATATATTTGATCAACTCCGTCATTTTTCTATCGTTAGTGCTTAGCAAGGAGAACTCTAAGTGGTCACCCTCTGTCCGTATTTTCTCGACGTGCACATCATACTTTGTCAAATCATCCGCTAAATTGTGAAAAGTACCAGACTTCAAACGATAATTCACTTTCTTATTATAAATAGAAGTCAATGTTTTCGTTTTAGCCTGATAGGAATCAGATAAATCGTCTATTCTTATATCTAATCCACTAATTATACTTTTCTTCTCACTAAGGATTTTTTTATATTTATTAGACTCTTGTGTTAATTGATTATTTTCTATGGTTAATGCATAAATTTTAGCATCATTCACATAAGATCCAACCAAATGAATTAAAGGGTATGCCAAACTTAAAGAGATTGCGGCAAAGGTTGAAATAATAAATTGTCCACTTGCTCTATTGACAAAAGATGGAGCACGAGGATACATGGTTAAGTTCACAAAAGAGGATTCGTCTTCAAGATAGTCAAATGATGCTAAAAGCATCAGATATTGTAATTGATCGGTATACCACTCATCATTCGCTAAATTATAGTTAAAATTAAAATCTGACGAATGTAAACCTAAATAGTTTTGACTATAGTCATCCAATCCTATGATAGGACCCCTATCACTCCCTATAAACATTTGCTCTATCGTATCAAGCTCAAAAGCTCTTTTAGCATAAATAATAATATCATTAATGGTAATAAATACTTCAGCAAATATTTTCATGAAATTTTGCTGATAATGATTATTGGTGGTTTTAAGTCCTTCTGATTCTAAAATGGTATAAAACTCTTTTTCATCAACTTTTTCACCAATAATTTCACAATACTTATTATAAATTTGTTCTATAGAAAAATCAATTGATTTAGAATAAAGATAGTCACCATTCCTGTATATCGTTACAAAAGCATCATTTTGTGTAAAATAGACAAAACAGTGTGCATTTTTGCCTTGAAGTATCTCTTTACTATAAAGGGTTTTATAGAGTAGTGGCGCGGGGACTATAAGATCTAAATATTTTGTCTCTTGTTTAACCGGAAGATAGAGTAAATCCAATGCTTCAGGCTCTGCAACAAAAATATGATATGTTCTCTCGTCAGCTTCACTCTCCACTTCCATGGATGAAATCATATAGCTATTTGCCTGATCGAGTCCAATCTCTTCATAGGCCTTAATCTCAATGATATCTGCAATATCTTCTTCAGGAATACTTCTACTGATATTCACAGTAGCCGTAATCAAGTCTTTGTTATTCACATAAGAGGTGACAAAGTTTGAAGTATTATAGGTAAGTTTATTGAGGACTTTAAATATATCATCTTTAAAGATATACTTCTTCCCTGTATAGGTATTCAGTGTAACAATATTTTTTACTGTCGATTGTGACGAACTTTTTTTCAAAAACATTCTAGACTTCCTTGTTTGTTGAATAATTATATATGTTATAATATTAAAACTATCTTACGGAGTATCAACTTTTCTAATAATATAACCTTTTTTAATTATTGTTTTTTACTTCAAATATAGGCTATTTATTTTGTTATGCTATAAATTTAAACAATATAGCCAAACTCTTCGAGGCTATCCCTATTTTTACTCCATCCTTTTTTTACGGCAACATGTAGATCTAAAAATATTTTTTTGCCTGAAAAAACCTCCATTTGTGCCCTTGCAAGTTTTCCTACTCTTTTTATGCCTAAACCTTTTTGTCCAACAATCATACCTTTTTGGGTCTCTTTTTCTACTACAATCGTTGCATACACTTTATCTAGGGTATCACTTTCATCTATCTTTTCAATCGTCACATCACTCTCATACGGTATCTCATCGCTCAAATTCTCAAAGATAGATTCTCGTATCAACTCTTTATAAATATCACGTATGTTATCCGTAGTCAATATTTCAGTATCAAATAAAAATGGCGACAGTGGTAAATATTTTGAAATCTCACTTAAGAGTTGAGACTTCCCTACCTTTTTATTTACGGAAAAAGGAATAATTGCTTCAAATCTATCTTGGTATTTTTGGTATTCACCTAATTTTTTAAGAATATCACCCTGTTTCACGTGATCCATTTTTGTTAAAAGAATAATGTGTTTTGTTCCTTTTGCTTCAGTCATCTTCAAGAATTTTTCATACTCGGTCAATTTGTCTGTGATAGGTGCCAAAAAAATAATGAGATCTGCATCCCCCATTGCTTTGAGTGCTTCATCCATCATAAATTGATTTAAAAGTCTCTCTTTTTCATGAATCCCGGGGGTATCTACAAATATAATTTGTGCATCATCATGCATCACAATAATATTCATACGTTTACGTGTCGCTTGTGCTTTTTTAGATACCATTGCAAGTTTTTCACCTACAAGATAATTTAAAAGTGTACTTTTTCCTGCATTGGGTCTTCCGACAACTGCAACAAATCCTGCTTTCGTATCTATCTCTTCTTTTTCATGCTCAAACATTACAATATATACCTTGTTGTGTCTTCATCTTCAACAACACTGCCAATCTTCTCTTTAACCAATGCGGCATCCACAGTGATTTGTTCTCCTCTATGTTCATCTGCAGAGAAACTGATATCTTCAAGTATCTTTTCCATTACTGTATGCAAACGTCTTGCACCGATATCTTCTGTTTTTTCATTGGCTTGAAGTGAATAAGCAGCGATAGCGCTTAAAGCATCTTCATCAAAAACCAACTCCACACCCTCTACTGCTAGCAACGCTTCATACTGCTTTATCAATGAATTATTCGGTTCAGTCAATATACGATATAGGGTCTCTTCATCCAAAGCGTTCAGTTCTACACGTAAAGGGAAACGTCCTTGAAGTTCGGGCATAAGATCACTAGGCTTAGAGACATGAAATGCACCCGCAGCGATAAAGAGAATATGATCTGTTTTAACCATCCCCAGCTTAGTATGTACCGAAGAGCCTTCAACAATAGGAAGCAGATCTCTCTGTACCCCCTCTTTACTAGGATCTTGTCTGCCTTGTGAATTTGTGGAAACTGCAACTTTATCTATCTCATCAAGAAAAACAATACCACCCTTCTCTACTTTCTCTAGAGCCAGTGCTTTCAATGTCTCTTCATCAAGTAAGGCTTCACTCGCTTCTGCTTCAAGAATCTTTTTAGCATCCTTCACATTTACCTCTTTTTCTGGTCCTTTTTTACCCATACCGCCCAAAACTTTTACAATAGACTCTTGTACCTGTATCATTTGAGGCGGTAATCCCTCTTCAGGCATCGTAGGGTTATTGGGTACTTCTATTTTAATTTTAAGATGATCAAGTTCACCTTTAAGAAATTTCTCCTGCATTCTGCTAAAAGAAGCATCATATTCTGCTTTTTTTTGTTCACTTGCGCCGGCAGGTAGAGGCGGAAGGAGTTTTTCAATGATTTTATTTTCTATATAGTTTTCTATTTTTTCTTTATTCTTCTCATTTTCACTTTCACGTACAATCCCCATAGATGTAGATGCAAGGTCACGTATCATCGACTCTACATCTCGACCCACAAAACCTACTTCCGTATATTTACTCGCTTCTACTTTAATAAAAGGGAGATTCATCATCTTTGCCAAACGTCTTGCAATTTCAGTTTTACCCACACCCGTACTCCCTATCATTAAGATATTTTTGGGTGTAACCTCTTGCTGCATCGTATCATTTAACAGCATTCGTCTATACCTGTTTCGCAGAGCAACTGCTATGGTCTTTTTGGCATCATTCTGTCCAATAACATATTGGTCAAGGTATGTCACTATCTCTTTAGGTGTTAAATTATCCATCGACATTTTTTAAAGTTCCAATATTTTTATATTTTTATTTGTATAGATACATAAATCACCCGCCACTTCCAGTGACTCTTGTACCAATGCTCTTGGATCGAGATCCGTGTGTTTATCTAAAGCACGTGCTGCGGAAATAGCATAATTTCCACCCGATCCAATGGCTGCTATTTTTCCGTCTTGCGGTTCAACAACGTCACCTGTACCCGAAAGAATAAATATATGCTCTTGATTCAGTACAATCATCATCGCTTCAAGTTGTCTTAAGTGTTTATCCTGTCTCCACATCTTTGAAAATCCAATCACGGATTTAAAAAGATCGCCCTTTTTTTCTGTAAGTATACCCTCAAACATGTCAAAAAGGTTAAAGGCATCTGCCGTACTTCCTGCAAAACCCGCCAAAATACTACCTTCATGCAGTGTCCGTATCTTCGTAGCATTGCCTTTGAGTACCGTATCCCCAAACGTGACTTGGCCATCACCGCCAATCACTGCTTTCCCTTCAGCTTTATACCCCAGTATCGTAGTAGCATCAAACATTAAACACCCACAATCTCTACTTTTAATCCTGCATGTATACCGTGTCCTAATTTTGCATCTACTTCATGCAATCCTGTAGATTTCAGTGCCTTTTTAAGATTAATATGTTTTTTATCTAAATTAATATTTAATTGTGCTGCTATTGCCGTAGATATATCTGCGTTTCCAACAGAACCTTTTATCCCCACCGGTGCAGTTGCTTTTTCTATTTTTATGACAGTAGATTCAAGTGTAACTTTCTCTTCTTTGAGTCTGCTAAGCTCATCTTTTAACTCTTGAGCCATACGTTCCTGCTCTGCTTTCCAGTTTGACACCACATCCGGTGTCGCTAATTTAGCCAATCCTTTCCCTATCAGGAAGTTTTGTCCATAACCATCTTTTACCTCTTTGATCTCACCTGCGAGTCCAAGTGTTTTGACATCTTTAATCAGTAATACTTTCATTGATTTATTCCTTATTGTGCTATATGTTGCTATAATTTTAACAAAGTTTTACTAGACATCGGTTAAAGAGATGTACATGTTGCACGTTAAATACACGATATCCTAATATATTTACTTGAAAGACTAATAGGGAGTTTTATGAAACTTTTTTACTTTTCACTCGCTGTGGTACTTTTTACACTCCAGGGATGCACTACGAAAGAAGCTGCACCTCAAACAAACACTACACAGACCCAAACAGAAACCACCACTTCTAATGATAATGGAATTGAACCTCAAGAAGAAGATATAGATGATGAGTTTGAAGACGAGTTTTCTGAGAAAGAGACAAACGATACTATCGATCCATTAAATGGTTATAACAGAGCCATGACCTCTTTTAATGATGCAGTCATCATCTATGGGTTAATCCCTGTTTCTAAAGCATATGCAGCTATTTTACCTCAACCATTACGTTTAGGTATCTCCAACTTTGTCCATAACATACAGTTTCCGATTCGTTTTACCAATAACCTTTTACAAGGTAAACTCCAATACGCTTCAAATGAGCTGGAAAGATTCATTGTCAATTCTACTGTTGGTTTAGCCGGACTAATGGATCCAGCAAAACATACTATGGATATTCATCCTCATGAGGAAGACTTTGGTCAAACCCTGGGACACTATGGTGTAGGTTCTGGCTTCCACATAGTGATTCCATTTATAGGACCTTCAAATGTAAGAGATATAGCAGGTATTACTTTAGATGCGTATCTCTCTCCACTGGTCAATGTAAGAGGTTTGGAAAATTATAAAATACCTCAGAACTTTACTGAGTCTGTTGCTGTTTACGCTGTACATCTTATCAACAAGACATCTCTACATTTAGGTGAGTATGAAGATCTTAAAAAAGATGCTATAGACTTATACCCGTTCTTAAAAGACATCTATGAACAAAAAAGAGATGCTGAAATAGCAGAATAACTCAAAAAGGAAAAAACATGTTAAAAAAGATCATTGTACTACTCTTGGTATCTATGATATCTCTTTATGCTGTTGAAGAACAGAACATTCAAAAAGTAATGGACAATAAAGTAAGACAAGTTCTAGCTAATTTAAAAAATAAGTCATTATCACAAACACAAAAAAATCAAAAGAATGTTCGTATTATAGATGAAGCATTCGATTACAATACCATGGCAAAGATAAGTCTGGGTAAAAAATGGAATTCTCTTTCCCAAAGTGAAAAAAAACAATTTACCAAAGCTTTTGAGAGAAAAATAAAGCACTCTTACTTAGATAAACTCAGACTCTATAACAATCAAAAAGTTAATATCAAAGAGTTAAAAAAAGTTAAATCAAATCGAATCACTTTAGAAACTCAAGTGATAGGTATTGACGACACTTACAAGGTGATATATCTGTTTTACAAGCAAAAGCAAAGTGGACAATGGTATATTTATGATGTAGAATTAGTCGGTGTGAGCATTATTCAGACCTATAGAAAACAGTTTTCGGAGTTCTTAAAAACAAAGTCGGTCCAGCAGCTTATCAAATCACTTTAATTGATATATAAAAAGATGACCTATGCTACATAAACTTTATCAAAAACTGATACTGAAATATCCCTTGGCTGTTTTTATCGTACTTGTCAGCAGCATACTTATCTTTGGAACAAATGTCACAAAACTGGAGATAGATGCTTCCGCTGAAACGCTTTTACTCAATGATGATAAGGACTTGGCATTTTCCAGGAGTGTAGCAAAACGATTCCATACAAACGACATCCTTATTCTCGCCTATAAGCCAAAACAGGACCTGCTCTCTCTACAAAGCCTTCAAACATTAACAGATATCAGTCATGATATAGAGCAATTACCGGGCGTAAACTCAGTAGATTCGCTTATCACTCTACCTCTGTTCTTTTCTCCAATAAGAGAAATAGATGATCTGATCAATGAAACGAGAACATTAAAAAGTGAAAATATTGATCTATCACTGGTTAAACAAGAATTTCTAACCAGTCCTCTCTATAAAGACCGGCTTGTCAATAAAGATTTTACCGTATCTTCTATTTTTATCAATTTACATCAAGACCCGGAATATTTTACACTTTTAGAAAAGAGAAATCTTTTACTGGATAAGCAAAAGAGTACTTCTCTTACAGCAGAGGAAAAAGAGAAACTTCAAGAGGTCACAATAGCCTTTAAAAAACACAGAGATAAACAGCGTATAGATGACAATAAAAATATTGAAGAGATTCGCTCAATCATCATAAAATACGGAGACAGAGCTAGCTTTTTTTTAGGTGGTGCTCAAATGATCTCCAACGACATTATTGGTTTTGTGAAAAAGGACCTACTCATCTATGGGTCAATTCTTATTCTTCTTCTTATCATTGTTCTAGGTATCGTTTTTAGAAAACCAAGATGGGTAGCCATTCCCATTCTAATCTGCACGCTCTCTGTTATTGCTATTACAAGCAGTTTAGGATTCTTTGGATGGGAGATCACTGTTATCTCTTCAAATTTCATTGCATTACAGCTCATCATCACAATCTCTATTGTGCTACACCTCATCGTAAGATATGAGGAGGTTTTGACACTCTATCCTCGTGCATCCTCCAAAAGAATTATTTTATTTACTATGCTTACCAAAGCGACACCTACTTTCTTTGCCATTCTTACTACCATTGCAGGATTCTCTTCACTTCTCTATTCTCATATATATCCTGTGATCAATCTTGGTTGGATGATGAGTGCGGGAATCACACTCTCACTTATTATTGCATTTATTGTCTTCCCGACACTGCTAATGCTAATCAAGAAAACCCCTCCTGTAAAACGGAAAAAATCCACTTTTTCATTACCTTCTCTCACATCTAAGATTGTATTGCATGATAAAAAAGGTATCTTTACTATCACCTTTTTTGTCATTCTTTTTAGTGTTACTGGTGCTTCACAACTTATCGTAGAAAATAGTTTCATTAACTACTTTAAAAAAGATACAGAGATTTATAAAGGTATGAAGATTATTGATCAAGAGCTTGGAGGCACTACTCCCTTGGATATCATTCTTACTCTGTCTGATGAAGGAAATAACACTGCAGTATCTCTACTGGATAGAGAAGAAAAGACAGAAGAGGACTCTTTTGAAGATGAGTTCAGTAGCATAGAAGATGAAGAAAAATACTGGTTTACCGAAGAGAAGATCAAGATCATCAAGAAAGTACATCACTATTTAAATTCTATAACACAAATAGGAGAGGTACAATCTTTTGCCACCCTTCTTGAAACAGGTAAGATACTCAATCAAAACAAAGACCTAGACAGTATAGATCTCGCTTTGATCTATCAAAAGTTGCCTCAAAAATATAGAGAGATCATACTTTTACCTTATGTCAATATAGAACATAACCAGTTAAGATTCACTACACGTATTATAGACTCCAATGAAACGTTACGTAGGGATGCATTGCTAAAAACCATTAAAGATGATCTTACACATATCATAAATCCAGATGTTGCAAAGGTACAGCTGTCAAATCTCATGGTACTGTATAATAATATGCTGCAATCCCTATTTCATTCACAGATTACTATGATCGGTCTGGTTCTAGTTATTGTATCTCTTATGTTCTTTATCCTCTTTAGATCATTAAACCTTACATTAATTGCCTTAACGGCCAATGTCATTCCTATTGGTATGGTCTTTGGATTTATGGGCTGGTTAGAGATCCCTCTAGATATTATGACCATCACTATTGCAGCCATTGCTTTGGGTATAGGTGTAGATGACACCATTCACTATATTCAGCGTTTTAAAGCAGAATTTGAAAAAGATAATCTTTACTACTTTACCATGCACAGAACCAATACCAGCGTCGGGAATGCTATGTATTACACCTCTCTTGCTGTCATCATAGGATTCTCTATCCTAATCTTATCCAATCTTATTCCAACTATCTACTTTGGGCTACTCACTGTTTTAGTTATGGCAGCTGCACTTGTCTCAAATCTTATACTGTTACCTAAACTTTTACTCTTATTCAAGCCATTCAAAAAATTAATTATCTACTAAAAATTAATAGTTACGCTTATAAAATATGCTACAATCAAAAAAATAAAATAATGGACGAATCATACTATGTTTCAAGAATTTAAAATAAATAATTTAGAACAATTTCCCCAGGATCTTGATACTCTTTTAAATAAACAAAGAGAAATCATCAATGATATTACTACAAATGATGAGAAGAGTTACGAAACAGTTCTCAAACCTCTACAAGACTTAGATGAAGAGTTAGGACTTTTTTTTACGCCACTTTCCCATCTCAATAGTGTTTTAAACTCTGAAGAGACCCAAAAAGCGTATGAAGATTCCATTCCTTTACTCTCAAAATTTTCTTCGGAAATGGCTCAAAATGAAGCCCTGTTTCATAAAATAGAAGCTATCAAAGCAGACTCTAAAGAGGCACAAAAAGTGATTGAACATGAAGTAAGAGGGTTTATGCTTTCTGGTGTCAATCTACCTGAAAATGAGAAAAAACGTATGGAAGAGATAAATTTAAAACTCTCTGAACTCTCGAATGAATTTTCACAAAACCTTCTTGATGCAACCAATGCGTATGAACTTATCATTGAAAATGAAGAAGATGTCAAAGGGATGCAACACTCTGACATTGATATAGCCAAAGAGGAGATAGAAGGAAAAACAGTCTATAAATTCACATTGCAAATTCCAAGTTACCTAGCCTACATGACCTATGGTCCAAACCGTGAATATAGAAAAGAACTCTCAAAAGCTTATGCAACAAGAGCACCAAAAAACAATGAAGTGATAGACCAAATCTTAGCACTCAAGCATGAAAAATCTCAGCTCCTTGGATTTAGTTCCTATGCACAATATGCACTGGAAACACGTGATGCAAACCAAGAAGACGATGTGATAAAATTCTTAAATGAACTTGCCGATGCTGCGCTGCCACAAGCAAAAAATGAACTCGATGAACTCAAAGCATTTGCATTGAAAACAGATGGTATAGAAGATTTACAGGGCTATGATGTAGGGTACTATTCCGAAAAATTGAAAAAAGAAAAATTTGATTTTGATGATACCATGACCAAACCCTATTTTGTTCAAAAGCAAGTTTTACAAGGCTTACTGGACATAGTCTCAGAACTCTTTGCTGTAAGGTTTGAATCTGCCGATGTGCCGACATGGCATGAATGTGTCAAACCTTTTGATATCTTCGAAGATGACAAACTCTCAGGGCGCATCTACTTTGATCTTGAAGCCCGTAAAGAAAAACGCGGCGGCGCATGGATGAATGACTGGGAGACACACTATATAGACAGTAAAGGTGAGCAACATCTCCCCTCTGCTTTCATCGTATGCAACTTCTCACCTACAACAGAAAAGACCCCATCACTGCTTAGGCATGACGATGTAGTCACACTCTTTCATGAAATGGGGCATGCGATTCACCATCTCTTTGGTAAATGTAAAGAACGCTCTGTTTCAGGTATTAACGGTGTGGCATGGGATGTTATCGAATTCCCCTCACAATTTTTGGAAAATTTTGCTTATGAAGCAGCTATCTTAAAACGTTTTGGCTTCCATTATGAAACCAATGCTCCTATTTCAGATGAACTGACCGCAAAAATAAAAGAGACCAAAAACTTTCAAGCAGCTCTAGGTATCTTGCGCCAAGTAGAGTTTTCTCTTTTTGATTTTGTATTGCATCAAGATCTATACCAAGGTCAAGAAGTTCAAGCATTGCTTGACACTATTAGAGCAAAAACCTCATTGCTCAAACCACCTAGCTATAATAAATTTCAACATGGATTTGCTCATATTTTTGCCGGTGGCTATGCTGCGGGATACTACTCATACAAATGGGCAGAAGTACTCTCTGCGGATGCTTTTTTCTCTTGTCTGGATGATGCATCAGGTTTTGACAAAGAACGTGCAAAAGGATATAAAGAGTATATACTTGCAAGTGGTGGCGCTTTGGAAATGTCTGAACTATACCAAGCGTGGCTTGGACGAAAAGCAGATGTAAAAAGTCTTATAAAACTTTATGAAATTGCATAATATCAAAGGAGTCTCTCATGAGTGAATACCGTTCACTTGTATTCACGATACTCGGTATCTTTATCATCACCTTACTAGGTGCATACTTTAGCCCGACATTTGAACAGCAGAAAACCTATTTAGAACTTTTTATCTTTTTTGGATCTTTACTTTTTATCTTTTCAGTTGTCGCTATTTTCGCCTCTTTAGGCTTCCACTCATTTGCACTATTTCTCAGCATTTTTTTAGCTGCCGTCATCTCTTTATACGGTGTTTTAGGTGCACTCATCGTAACATCCATGACCTATTTTCTCTGGGGTTCCATATTTGCAATGGAAGTGCTTCTGTTTTATAATGGAAGTAAAAGTGCAAAAGAGTGGTTTATCTCTCGTTATACTTACAAAACATTTAAAATGGAGTATTATGCTTTTTATCCGCTGATGGGATTACTCTATATCTTATTGGAAGTACTCCCACATCTCTTTTTCAAAGAGAAATTGTTGAAGTTTACTCCCTCAGAAGTATTAAATGAGATGGAAGTACTCTTAGACTAATCATTCTAAGATTTAATATACTCCTCTTCTTTAGCAGGTCTTTCATCTTTTCCAAACCCAAAAAATCTTTTAATACGCTGACAGATTGTAAATGACCCTGTCTCTATGCGGCATGTTTCTACTTCCTCTTCTTCACTGTTTTCACTGTCTTCAATCAGGGAAGCAATACGCTCAGGCTGTTTTTTACCTTCAATCATGAAACGCAATGCATTCAGTCTAATGAACCCTTCTGCATCTTTTTGGTCATACACATCATCTGCTTCAAATGTAGAGTGCTCTTCGGAATAGAGTGTTTTATCTGAACGTCTTCCTACTACCGTCACACTCCCTTTATAGAGTTTAAGTTTTACATCACCTTGTACTTGTTCTTGCGTTGCATCTATTGCAGCTTGTAACATGCGACGTTCAGGAGACCACCATAAACCATTATAGATAAGTTTTGCATATTTAGGCATAAGCTCATCTTTCATATGTGCCTCTTCTCGGTCTAACGTTATGGACTCTATTGCACGGTGTGCTTTAAGCATGATTGTACCTCCGGGCGTTTCATAGCATCCACGTGCCTTCATCCCCACCATACGGTTTTCTACAATATCAATACGACCGATACCGTGTTTGTTCCCATATTCATTGAGTTTTGCAAGTATAGTAGCAGGACTCATCTCTTCACGGTTAATCGCAACAGGGTCACCGTTCATATAGGAGAGTGTAATATATTCTGCTTCATCAGGTGCTTTTTCAGGACTCACAGACCATAACCACATATCCTCTTCGGGTTCGGCATAAGGATTTTCCAAATGTTCACCCTCATACGAGATATGCAGCAAGTTTGCATCCATGGAGTAGGGTTTTTCCTGCCCTTTTCCATCAATATCGATACCATGTTCCTCAGCATACTTTAACAACTTCGTACGCGAATTCAAATCCCACTCTCTCCAAGGTGCAATCACCGCAATTTCAGGATCGAGTGCAAGATAGCCCAGTTCAAAACGTACTTGATCGTTCCCTTTTCCCGTTGCCCCGTGGCTTACCGCATCCGCACCGGTTTGATGCGCAATCTCTATCTGCTTTTTGGCAATAAGCGGCCGTGCGATAGAGGTACCCAGAAGATATTCACCCTCATAAATAGCGTTTGCCCTAAACATAGGAAAAACAAAATCTTTGACAAACTCTTCTCTTAAATCAAGAATAAAAATATTCTCCTCTTTAATTCCCATATCAAGTGCTTTTTTTCGTGCAGGCTCTACCTCTTCACCCTGTCCAAGATCAGCAGTAAAAGTAACCACTTCACATTGATATTCATCTTGAAGCCATTTTAATATAATACTCGTATCCAACCCACCGCTATAAGCCAATACCGCTTTTTTAATCTCTTTTTTTGTCATGATATAGCCTTTTAGTTAATAATATTGCCTTGATTCTATCATAATATTGGTTATGACCGGATTTATAACTTAGGTAATATATCTATGTTATAATGACATACTTTAAGTAAATGGTACCTCGTAAAGGATATACATGAACACCAAGGAAAAGAATGACTTTTCATTACAGGTCATGAAGGAAAAAGGTTCTACACTGATTGAAACTGCAAGCGGATTTTTCTCCAATGCAATCGCTATCTTTAAAAAAGATGAGTCATCCATGACACTTGAAGAGAAAGTAGAGAAACAGCATCTTTTAAACTTTATCTATGGTATGGGTGCAGGCATTGTCATTTACCATTTTCTGATAGGTGCCGTACTTATTTTAGGAATAATGTGGTTCTATAATCTCTCATTGAAAAAAACAAAAACCCTGATGCACGAACAGCAACCTGCCAAAAGACGTTACAAAAAAAGAAAAACAACACAAACTCCCTCTGCAGAGGATCATACTGCTTCAAAATAATATTTTGCTATAATTGGTTTATCTTTGTTCAAAGGAATTAACCAATGTTATTAGGTGTAAATATAGACCATATTGCAGTACTAAGAGAAGCAAGAAGAGTAGCCGATCCCGATCCTTTAGATGCATTAAGTATCTGTAAACGTGCTGGTGCTGATCAAATCACGATTCACCTGCGTGAAGATAGACGGCATATACAAGATAGTGATGCAAAAAATATTATAGCGTTCTCTCCTTTACCTGTGAATCTGGAGTGTGCCATTGAACCGAGTATGATAGATATTGCCTGCGAGCTCAAACCACACCGTGTCACACTTGTACCAGAAAAGCGTGAAGAGGTAACCACAGAAGGCGGACTTGCAGTTGAAGGAGAACATCCTAAACTCAAAGAAGCCATTGAGAAACTCCATCAAGAGGAGATAGAAGTTTCACTCTTCATCGACCCAACCTTAGAAGCAGTCAATGCCTCTTTAAATTTGAATGTTGAGTGGATAGAGTTTCATACAGGTAAATATGCAAATATCTATGCCATGCTCTATACAAATATTTCTAAAACACACCACACGATTGCTGAACTTGAACTCTCACGTAAAACGCTTAAACAGATGCTAAGTGATGCGCTCTGTAACTTACGTCAACTCTCTTTTGATGCAAGAGAACAAGGTTTGCGCGTTGCTGCAGGGCATGGATTAAACATGCAAAACGTAAAAAAGATTGTTGAGATAGAAACGATTGAAGAGCTCAATATTGGTCAGAGTATCATAGCACGTTCTGTCTATACCGGTTTAGAGCAAGCGATTGTTGATATGAAAGCGTTGCTCCTTTGATACTATTCTATTTTATCTCTCTTGTGAGGAAAAGATGAAAAAAGTAGCCATTTCAGTTGGTGATCTTAATGGGATAGGGATTCAACTGGCGTTACAAAACCATGAATATATCTCTCAAGAAGTAGAACCTATTTACTGTATTGATCAAAATATGCTCATACAGGCAGCGAAAAAACTCCATTTAGAAATACCTCAAGCGTTTCAAACCATTGAAGGGATTGCCCCTAATTTCAGTATAGAAGCCGGTGTAGTCAGTAAAGAGAGCGGTGCATATGCTTATGCCTCTTTTGTCAAAGCGGTCAATCTTGCAAAAATGAAAGAGGTAGATGCCATTTGTACACTGCCCATCCATAAAAAAGCATGGGAGCTTGCAGGTATTGGGTATAAAGGACATACAGACGCACTCAGGGACTTTTTTAAGGCTGAAGCAATCATGATGTTAGGCTGTTCAAAAATGTATGTCGCACTTTTTACAGAACATATCCCGCTTAAACAAGTTGCACAAAGTCTGAATGAAAAAGACTTAACACGATTTCTCATAGACTTCTATCATACTGCCCATCCACATCAACAAGTAGCAGTTTTAGGGCTGAACCCACATGCAGGCGATGAGGGAGTATTAGGTAATGAAGAGATCATCATACAACAAGCCATTGACAATGCACATGCACAACTAGGAAAAGAGATATATTCAGCACCCCTTGTGCCCGATGTTGCATTTACCCCTAGAGTAAGGGCCAACTACACACATTACATTGCGATGTATCACGACCAGGGATTAGCACCGCTTAAAGCATTGTATTTTGATGAAGGTATCAATGTATCATTAAATCTACCGATACTCAGAACATCCGTTGACCATGGTACAGCATTTGATATTGCATACAAAGGTGTCACATTAAACCATTTAAGTTATCTCAATGCAATCAAGTATCTTAGTAAAAATGTATAGGGGGACTTTAACAAAAAAGCCCCGGGTTTTCATCCTCAATAATCTCACAATTTTCATTCATCTGTGCAGAAAGTCTCTCTTGGCAATCACTACATAAATAACGGTAATTTTGCATATCGTAATGGATGATGTCACCTTCAGAAATATCGCTATAGCACTCCGCACATACATTTGTTACTCTTAAAAGTATCTCTATCGTTGCTGATTCTGTTACAAAACATTCATTTGCCATTATTTACTTCCTAATGTAGTGATCATCTTTTGTGCTTCATCAAGGGTGTTATCAAGTTCGTATGCTTTTTTATAATGCACCAATGCCTCTTCTTTGCGTCCTATATCATATAAGGTATTGGCATAATTGAAGTGATGCGGTGCATATTCCCGATCAATTCTAATCGCTTCTTCATGATGTTTTTGCGCCTCTTCCTCATCACCTAGTTTATGAAAAACATTTGCAAGCAAAACATGTGCCATATCATCACGCTCATCTAAGGTGATAATCTTTCCATAATAGGATTTAGCTTCATCATACTCACCCGCTTGCAAGGCAACATAACCGCTTCTTTGCAGTACATCTATGTTATTCTCATCCACAATACGTGCACTTTGAAGTGCTTTTTTAGCCTCTTCCATATCGTTTTTCTCTACAGCCTCATCCGCCATGGTAAGGAGTTGTTGCATACGGGTAGGTTGCACGGTTGGTTTTGAAAATGTTTTATCGGGACGGTTGATACCCCCTATCTGATCATCACCTACCTTTGCCTCAAAATCGACACCTCGTTTAGGGTGGTTTCCTGAAAACAATTGTTTAAAAAAGAGATAAAAAACACCTCCGGCAATGATAAGCAATAAAAGTTGAAATGTAGTCATGGATTCTCCAAAAATTGATACGACATCATAGAACAATCTAACTTAAATACAAAGAAAACCTGCTATGATTGTAAAAAATCACTAAAGGATTATTATGGCTTATAAAATAGAATTAGATAAAGAAAAACTACAAAAAGAGTTGACGCCGTTAGAGTATAATGTCTGTTTAAATCATGGTACGGAAGCACCTTTCCAAAATGAATTTTATGACCATAAAGCAAAAGGGATTTACACTTGTAAATGCTGTAAAACACCCCTTTTTACTTCAGAAGCCAAATTTGATTCAGGTACAGGATGGCCAAGCTATTTTGCACCTATTTCGCAAGGATGCATAGAAGAGGTCGTAGATGATACACTAGGAATGCGACGTGTGGAAGTACGTTGTAGTGCATGTGGTTCACACTTGGGTCATGTGTTCCCTGATGGACCAGCACCAACGTACCAGCGTTACTGTATCAATTCAGCGTCGCTAAACTTTACAGAAGATTAACTATTTTTGAAGCTGCGAGGCAATCCGTCCTGCAGCCTCATCCATCTCCTCTCTTGTATCAAACATAAATGTATATTTTTCCTCTTCACCCAAATGTACAAAGAGACCATAACCGACTATTTCTACCTTTCCTTTGGCTTCCACTTCTATCCATTCAAGACTTACTTGTGTTGTTTCATCTTCATATCCTGTCTTTACGACTGCTGCAGGGTAAAGCTGCGTGATCTCTTTGGTATTAAATTGTTTATTTTCTATTGTAATTATCATACAAGAATTATAGTATAATCCCTGTAAATATCCCTAGGAGAAAGCAATGAGTTTAAAAGAACAAATTAAATCCGATATCAAAGATGCAATGAGAGCAAAAGAGATACTCAAAAGAGATACACTAAGAAATATACAAGCAGGCATTAAACAGATAGAAGTTGATGAGCGTAGAGATGTAAGCGATGCAGATGTTGAAGCGATATTAATGAAATACCTCAAACAAAGAGAAGATGCCAAAACACAATTTTTAGATGCAGGTCGTGATGATCTGGTAGAAAAAGAAGATGCAGAGATTACTATCGTTAAAACATACTTACCCGAACCAATGACAGATGAGGAACTAGAAGATGTACTCAAAGAGATCATTGTTTCTGTAGGAGCACAAAGTATGAAAGATATGGGTAAAGTAATGGGTAGTGCTAAAGCATCTATTGGCTCACGCGCAGATGGTGGACGTATCAATCAAATAGTGAAAAAATTATTGTCTTAATTGTATATAGATACACCCTAATTATTTTCCATATTTTAGGGCTTTTAATGCTCCTGTAATATCATCTTGTCGCATAAAATGCTCACCCACCAAAAATGCATCCGCACCGATTTTAGAGAGTTCAACAACGGTGTCGTGATCATTGATTCCGGACTCTGCAACGATGATTTTTCCATTTGGGATGAGTGGTATCAGTTTTTCACTTAACTTCATATCCATTTCAAATGTTTCAAGGTTACGGTGGTTAATACCAATAATATCTGCACCTGCAAAAATGGCTTTGACCAAATCTGTTTTATTGTGTACTTCCACCAGTACATCTAAACCCAGGTGTCTTGCATAATCATGCAGCTCTTTAAGCTCTTTTCGTGACAATGCCATGGCAATCAACAAAATATAGTCTGCACCAAAAGCCAACGCTTCGAGTACCTGATATTTATCTACAATAAAATCTTTTCTAAGCAATGGTATATTGACATAACGGCGAACCATACCCAAATACTCTTTATCGCCTTTAAAAAAATGCGGTTCTGTGAGAATAGAGAGTGAATCCGCCCCACCTTTTTCATACGCTTGTGCAATTACCATAGGATCAAAATCTTCCCGTATGACCCCTTTACTTGGACTTGCCTTTTTCACCTCTGCAATGATACGGTAAGGGTTCTCCTTCGTTGAGCGTAAAGCACTTTTAACATCTTTAGGCATAAAAGGATTAAAGGCTAGAGAACGCCCAAGCCACTCCATAGGGAAATCTATTTTTCTTTGTTCTAAATCTGATTTTGTTTTTTTAATGATTTCATCTAATATCTGAGCCATTATACTTCCATACTATTTATAAATTTCGCATATTATATCTAAATAAATTTCTTTTATTTACACGCTTGTATTGCATTCCAATGTTCAACTATCTCAGGCTCTTCAAGTCCCTCTTCATCGACAACCCTCTTCATGAGTTGATACGCTTTTTCACAGTTACCCTCTTTATAATGTCCCCAAGCCAAAGAATCTAGATAAAATGTATTCTCAGGTTGTTGCACCAGTGCATCCTCTATGATTTTCATACCTTTTTTAACGTCCACCTCTTTATCTATGAGTGTATAGCCATAATAGTTCAAATAAATACTATCATCAATGCCTAATTTAAACGCCTTGTCAAAATAAGCAATGACATTTTGTATCATCGCTTTATCATTTTTATCCTCAGACTTTTCAAACGTCAAAATACCCTTCTCGGCAATCCATTTAGCGTCCCTGTCTTCACTATACAGTTTATCTATCAATGCCAACGCTTTGGAAAAGTATCTTTTTCTTTTATAGAGTTCATAAAGTATGCTATCTTCTCTTTGGTCTTTTTCCAAAAAAGTAATTGCACCGTCAATGTCTCTTTTATAGATATATATTTGAATAATCTTTTCAAGATACTTATCATCATTATCCTGTGCATACAAGACCTTATATGTCTCTAAAATACCATCAATATCTTGCTCTTTTTGATAGAGAAGAAGAAGTCTCACATAGACCTCCTGACTCACGATATTGATACGACGGTGTGTCTCAAGCAACTGAATTGCTTTTTTTCGTTCACCTGTAAACTCATCCATGATAGAAGTCATACGAAGCAGTATCTCTTCTTTGGGTACGGTTTCATATACTTTACTTAAAAGGGACAGAGCACGCTCAAAATCACCCGAATAAAGAAATGAATTTGATGCAAGATCCAAATCCATAGGATTACTCGATTGCTCAAGAAGATATTCTGCTTCCATTTTGGCATTTTTTACCTGTCTTGCCGTCAAAAAAAGTGGAATAAGCAAACGTCTAACCTCAATCTTATTGGGATATTGTTTATCCCATTGTTGAAGACGACCGATGCTCTCGATAATATGAGTACGGCTTAAGAGTGCTGAAGTCACTTCCTTAAACAGATATACTTCCTCTCCCGTATCGTCAAAAAGCTTTTTATAAATTTGATAGCTGCTTTCATAGGCTTTATATTCATCTGCCAATATCCCTCTGACAATCAGCTCATCTTCATTGATATGCATCAACTCTTTGGCATAACTGCTTGAGATACCAAGACCCATTATGATACTAAACAGGATTAGAACTATACGATTCCGGGACATTCTTTACGTACCTCATTTTCATCATTTTTATACTGTTCCCAAAAAGGAAAGGTACGGCACTGTAGCGGCCGTACAGGGTAGATGGAACACCGCTTTTTAGATACATCAAAAAAGATACAAGCAAAATTATCCGGTGCAAGTTTTTTTTCTATCAGTGAGTAACGATGTTTCACTTTTTTCAAATAGATTGAAGCGAAATCTTCTACACTAAGGTTAACAAAGTCTGCCATCTTCTCTATCTCAGCATATTTTGCCCAGATGTAACCGCTCTGTCCTGTACAACAGTGCCCGCCGCATGCTTCACATGCCAAAGGTGTAAACGTATATGTATATCCCTCTTTTTCAATTATTTCCATATTAAAAATCACCTTTTATACTGTGCGTATTTGCTTTTAAAAAAGCCTCTTTTGCACTTTTTTGATAAATGCTGTTGTCATCAAATACCACATAAGGGGGCAGTATTTGCGTCATTGATTTTGAACCCATACGTGCAGCAATCATCACAAGTTTAGCGTCTCTGTCTATTTTAGAGTGCACAAACTGTACCTTCTCCACATTAATACCACATAAAGTTAAATGAGAAAGTAATCGATCTACCTGTTTGGCATCATAACAAAAGATAAAATAGCCTCGTGGTTTCAAGAGTTTTTTGACTTTCAGTATAAAATCCTCTATGGGAAGATGATGTGCATATCTTGCAATATTCAGATGGGTATTTTCACTCTGTGTCACCCCTGCGTCATAAAAAGGAGGGTTTGAGACAATATAATCATACTTTTCATTGGTTGTAAATGTTAAAAAGTCTCCCAAATAACTCTCTGCTTCCATATCATTGAGTAGATAATTATGTCTTGCATACGCTATCATCTTCTCCTGCTTGTCAATAACCGTCGTTTTCACCCTAAAATCACGACTTAGTAAAAGAGAGATGATTCCCACGCCACACCCTACATCCAGTAGAGCCCCTTTGGGTTGAAACTGAGAGATAAAATCATATAAAAAAATAGAGTCACTATTGTAACAATAGCCTGATGTCGGCTGATAAAGAAACATTAGTTCTCCTTTTTTTAATGAATTTTACAATATTTTCAGTATAATCCCAATTATGAATGAAGAACTAGATCCATTAAAGCCCGCATCAACAGATTTTTCCATGATGGATTACGACTGTTCGTATATTCCGGGTAAACAAGTACGTATGAATTATAAATATGTGCCCCAAGCCAATAAAAAATTTGCCACTGCTGTGGTTGCAAGAGGGTGGAGACGCTTTGGAAAGTATTTTGTGCATCCCATCTGTTTTAGCTGCAATGAGTGTAAAAGTGTTCGCATAAAAACAGACAACTACCATTTCAGTAAATCACAAAGAAAAGCGATAAAACGTAATACCCAAACCAAAATCATCATGCAAAAACCTACTATGACACAAGCACATATTGATCTCTATAACAAATATCATGCCCACAAAAGCCAAATTGATAATTGGCAGAGTCGTAATATTTCACAAAGAGAGTACCATGAGAACTTTGTAGATGGTGCCCATAACTTTGGTAAAGAGATCCTCTATTTTGTAGAAGGAAAACTTGTCGGTGTAGATCTTATAGATATACTCGATGACGGTATCTCTTCCATCTACTTTTTTTATGATCCTGAGTATTTATGGCACTCTTTAGGTACTTTCTCTCTGCTCTATCAAATACAGCTTGCACAAAAACTGAACCTTCCTTGGGTCTACTTAGGCTACTGGGTGGAGGGGTGTAAAGCTTTTGCTTATAAAGAGAGATTTCAGCCTCAGGAGATACTTGACGATTTTCCGCTTATCTCCCAACAACCCCTATGGGAACTATGGGAAAAACCCCAAAAAAGTACTTAAAGCCTCTAAATCAAAAAATGACACTATGAATAAAAACTCTTGTCCCTATATCCCTGAAAAAAAGATGCATATCCACTCCAAACAAGTGGATGTTGCTTCTCAAACATTTGCAACTTCCGTTACACAAAGAGGCTGGAGGCGTTTTGGAAGAAACTTTATTTACCCTGACTGTGTTGACTGTACAGCGTGTAAAAATATGCGTATTGATGTACAAAACTATAAATATTCAAAATCTCAACGTAAAATCATCAATAAAAATGAAACAACCCATATTCTTGTAAAAGAGCCTGGTCTCACGCAAGAGCATATCGATCTTTACAATAAATACCATCGTTACAAAGCAATCAAAGATGGATGGAATCATCAAGATATCAGCGGCCAAGAGTATTATGAGAGCTTTGTGGAGGGTGCCCATGACTTTGGGAAAGAACTACGCTATTATATAGACAATAGACTCGTTGGTATAGACCTCATTGACATTGTAGATGATGGGATCAGTTCTGTCTATTGCTATTATGATCCTGACTACCCAAGATACTCTCTAGGTACCTACTCTCTACTCTACGAGATAAAACTAGCACAAATGTTAGGGCTTGAATGGGTCTATCTGGGATACTGGGTTGAAGGGTGCAAAGCATTTACCTACAAAGAGAACTTTCAACCCTTGCAAATACTTGAAGGTTACCCTCCAACCTTTGAAAAACCACAATGGAGACCCTGGGTCAAAAAACGCTAGATACTCTAGCATTTATTTATTCATTCATTAATTTTCTTGCCCACTTGAAAAAAAGTCTGTCAGGATTCACTCTGCTATCTAATGCCCTCCCTTGCGTCATATATTCAGACAACATCTTAGCCATCAGTGGAGCAAAAACAAACCCTCTTCCTCCTAAACCATTACATACATACAAATGCTCTCTATACTTTAAGTGAGGTTTTGCCCCTCTGACTATAGTTGGATAGGTCTCTAGCATATAGGGTACATCTATCACTTTACCTATCAAAGGAAAGTAGTCTTTAGAGCCTGCACGCATACCGCAATAGAGCTCTTTTAGTTCCAAATCTGAAGTATCTATGAGTGAAGAGGCCTTCTCTTTAAGCCTTTGTGCCTGTTCTTTCTGACACGCCACT
Source organism: Campylobacterota bacterium (assembly GCA_034660455.1). Taxonomy (GTDB): domain Bacteria; phylum Campylobacterota; class Campylobacteria; order Campylobacterales; family Sulfurovaceae; genus Sulfurovum. The sequence goes on from JAYEJF010000029.1 coordinate 60,984, forward strand.
GGGAACTTAACCGCTTTCTCATGTGTAGCACCCAATTTGATAATCCCATCGACATTCGCCCCTACAGACATAGATTGATGCATACTGACATTTAGGTTTAGTTCAGAACTAAAGTCTCCTCTAGTCCCCCATGTACCTCGTAACCCCATATATCGTAAATCTGCCAGAACACTCTCATATCCCGTAGCAAGTACTATGTTTTTAGCCCTATACTCACCGATCATCCAAAGATCTTCCTCTTTCTTAAGTTCCTTCACTTCATACTGAATAACTTCGATATCTTTGAGTAGGAATTCACAGACCTCCCTAGCATCACAATCCCCTGCCTCAGGGAAAAAGAAACTTTCAAACGGTGTATCTATACCTAGTGATTGAAGTTTCTCTTTGGTATAGTTTTCATATCTGTTTTTATTATACTTTTCATACTCAGAAAACTTCTGAGCATCTTCTTCATCTTTAGGTATGCGTATGACACCTGTTTGATGAAAATACGCTGGACAAGTGGAGAGATAGAATTCTTTAGCATACTCAAATGCTTCATTTGTAAGTCTCTGAAGCGATGAGCCTTTCCCTATCTTAGGAGAGACAAAAGCCCCCGCAGCCCCTGAACCACCTGTTGCGATGCCGTTTTTGTCTACTACTAATACATTTTGATTTTTTTCTTTAAGCGCGTAGGCAACAGAGGCACCTGCTATGCCTGCACCGATGATAATGGTGTCGTAGGGGTTACACAATTTACAGACCACCTAATGAAATCAACTCTAATCTAATTATATCTTCATAGGGATTTAAAACGATGCGTTCTCCTTCTCTCATTAAGGCTACCTCAAGTATTAGGAGTCTATCATTCTATTCTAAACGGTGGCGGTAACACACCTTACGCGACATTCAATTGATAATCACGGATATCTACCTTAACCCCACTAGCAAGAATCTCTCGACTCTTTTTTAATAGAGCTGCCGTAATATCACCTTTTACATATTTTTCACCACAATTGTCACAAACCAACGCAGGTACTTGTTGAAATACAATAGTTGCCCCATTTTTTTCTAAAGTCACTGTGGTAAATCCATCAACTGTCTCACCATGTTTACAAATCATACATTTCATTTTATACCTTTCTTGTTTTTAAATCACTTTGCCATTTACTAAGACTTGGATTATAGGCTGTTATCACAATAATATTGCCCTTTTCATCTTTTGCATAAACAACATGTAGTGCCAAACCGTCACAATCACCCAATACTAAAAAAGAGGGATAAGGCTTATCATCTTCATAACTTTCAATGATTTCACCACGCTCTACCACCTCTTCTACTTGATGTTCATAAATATCTCTTTGGAACATTCTTTCAATGGCATGAACTCTATAAATATATTCCAATTTTTCCCCTCGGTGTATCTTGTAAATCATTATATCCTAAAAAGAGTAAAAGCTTAAAATTGCACACCCCGACCCCTATATTCTTAAACATAATTTAATACTTTTACTAAACCGAAATTTCTTTAATATCCGCCACACCCTTAAACGTCTTATACACAGACCCAATAGTATTGATCCTGTTGGCTTTCAATGCTTCATCCTCTGCATTTACCATCACATCATCAAAATACCCATCAAGCTCACGCTTAAGTCCGAAGAAGGCTTCTAGCTCTTCTTTGTAGCTGTAGTAAGTAGCGTTGACTACTTTTTCATAGGCATTATAGAGTGTCACTTCTGCATCTTCTTTGAAGAGGGTGACATCTATGCTCAGATCAGCATCAAGGTCTACATCTTTAGAGATATTTGCCACACGTTTAAAGGTGGAGAACTGCTCTTTAAATGTATCTTCAGAGACAATCTCATTTAGGGCTTCTACTTTTTTGGCGATCTCGTTGATGTCTCTTTCTCCAGAGGAGAGTACAGCTGCTATCACAGAAGGATTGGCATCGAGTGATTTGTTGATACGTTCTAGGATGAACTCTACTAACACATGCGTATCAAAGTCCGTATAGGCATCTTTAAGAAGCACAATGATGTCATCGATGTTAAATGCCAAGTCATACGCTGTGACAATACGCACGATACCATTGACCGCGCGACGAAGTGCGAATGGGTCTTTAGAACCTGTCGGTATTTTCCCTACTGAGAAGAGTCCAAAAAGTGTATCGAGTTTTGCTGACATGGCGACAATAGATGAGAAGATAGATGTTGGTAGTTCAGCACCCTCACCTACAGGCATGTACTGCTCTTTGATAGCACTATAAACCAATATATCTTCTCCAAGTGCTTTGGCATAGTAGTACCCCATAAGCCCTTGCAGTTCAGTAAATTCATACACCATTTCACTCATAAGATCTGCTTTGGCGAGGTTGACTGCTCTGTCCATAAGCTTTTCTAGTTCTACATTCTCTTTACTGCTCTGTGCTTCTACTTTTTCCATGTAGAGACCCAAAAGTCTTACTGCAATGTTCTTCTCTCTGATGATCTTATCTGCTAAAGTACCCAAACCATCGATGAACTGTACTTTTTCTAGACCATCGGTAGAGAGTCCATTTTTCAAATCATTTTGGTAAAAGAAAAGCCCATCTGCCAAACGCGGTTTTAAAACACGTTCATTTCCGGCTACAACTTTTGTATAGTCATCCGTATAAGCATTTGAAACGACTACAAATTTGTTCGTTATCTTCCCATGTTCAAATACCGGAAAATAGCGTTGATGCTCTTTCATAGAGGTAATAATCACTTCAGGGGGAAGCGCTAAAAAGAGTTCGTCAAACGTCCCAAGCAACGCTTTTGGATTCTCCGTAATCGCCACAACTTCAGCCAATAGAGCAGAGTCTCTCTCTATGATGATATTATGTTCTGCTTCCAATGCATCAAACTCTGCCAACATGACTGCTTCACGCTCTGTGGGTTGAAGCATCACTGCACCCTCAGTGAGTATCTCTTCATAGGCATCTATAGTTGGTACTTCTACCGCGTCATAACTGACCATACGATGCACATAGGTTTGTGTGTCAGACTTCACACCAAAAAGTTCAACCTCCACAGATTCCGTACCCAAACGCACCTGAAGCCATCTAATTGGACGGATAAACTCATCACTTCTACTGCCCCAACGCATCATCTTTCCAAAAGCCATAGATGCTATCCACTTCTCCAACATCTCCTGAAGCAGTGAAGCAGTCTCACTTCCTTTTTCTTCTTTTTTAAAGTAAAGCACTTCCTTACCATTTTTCTCAGCACGTCCAAGCGCTTCAAAGGCTACCCCACACTTACGCGCAAAACCCTCTGCTGCTTTTGTGGGTTCACCCTCTTTCACAGCAGCCACCAAAGGAGGACCAAAAAGCTCTACCGTCGTATCTTCTTGACTTACAGGCATCGCTTGATGTTTGAGTACAACTCTTCTAGGCGTATAGACAAATTCAAAATCATTGCTGAGATTATATGCTGCGAGTAATTTTGTCCATGATTTTTCTATGTTCGTGATGATTTTAAGTAGCGGTATAGCAGGTAATTCTTCTACACCGATTTCAATGAGTAATGCTTGTGTCATTAGTAGATATCCTAATATAAATATATTGGATTTATTTTATCTAAAAGTTGGTTAATAGTGAGATGTTTCACTTAAGGTATTAATCTTTCTTCAAATCCTCATCATCCATATCTATCCGATGTCCCTCATCGTCAAACTTACTCTTAAAGTAGTTTTTAACGATACCAAAAGTGATATAGGCAAAAAGTATAAACGCAATGATATAGAGTATATCTCCAAATGACATTATTGATGCTCCATGGTATTTTCTATGAGGCTATTTTCTATGGTGATTTTTTCGAACCCTTCATAGTTTTGACGTAAGGCATCATAGAGTACGACCCCCACACTTACACCAAGATTCAAACTTCTGCCTTTGCCACCCATGGGAATGGTAATACACTGCTCGGGGTTGTCTAGAAGGATCTGTTCATTGATCCCTCTTGTCTCAGAACCAAAAAGGATGTGATCACCCTTTTGAAAAGGTGCATTAAAATAGAGATTGTCTGTTTTGGTTGTTCCTAGATAAGAGTTTTTTTCTATAGGGTGTTTTGCCAAATAATCATCAAAACTCTCCCAGATGACCAAATCCAAATGTTGCCAGTAGTCAAGTCCTGCACGTTTGACTGCTTTATCGTCTATATCAAAACCAAGAGGTTTTATGAGGTGCAGTGTGGCACCTAAATTGACACAGAGCCTACCGATGGTACCTGTGTTTTGAGGGATTTCTGGTTCTACTAACACAATGTTAAACATATATAATCCTTATTAACCTCATAGGCATTGAATTTTTCAAATTACCTTATATTTAAATCGAGGCGTTGTTTCTCTCATCATTTTTTTTAGAAAAAAACGAAGCAAAAAAAGCGTCGTGGCTCTCGAATCGCGCTGCTTTCAAGGGCGTTCGCCACGACAAGTGCACACTATCGTGTGATTTAATGGGGATTTTAAAATATCACCGTTTTATTGCCATTGACAAACACTCTATCATTTAAAACTAAAGATAGAGCACGAGAGAGAACAATTTTCTCTCCATCTCGTCCCGCCTTTTGCATATCTCTCCAGGTCAAACGATGATTTACAGGAATGACATCTTGTGCAATAATTGGCCCTTCATCTAAATCATCGGTCACAAAGTGTGCTGTTGCACCAATGATCTTCACACCTCTTTCATAGGCCTGTTTATAGGGATTTGCACCAATAAATGCAGGGAGGAAAGAGTGATGAATATTGATAATTTTTTCGGGGTATGCACCCACAAAAGTAGATGTCAATATACGCATATATTTTGCCAATACAATAAAATCAAACTCAAATTCTTCAATGAGTTTCATCACATGCTCCTCATGCTCTTCTCTACGCATATCTTCAGCGGGTATATGAAAAAAAGGAATGTCAAAACGACGAACAAGCCCTTTTAAAGTATCATGGTTAGCGATGACACACTCAATCGTGGCACCCAGTTCGCCATCTGCATGACGAATCAATATATCTCCCAAGGCATGGGACTCTTTGGTCACCATCAATATGATTTTTTTATCTTCAGGCTCAATAACCCTGATATGTGCATCTTGGGGTGTCACTTCCCTCAAAGCAGCCAGCAATTCTTCTGTATCAAAGAGACCCGATAGAATCGTACGCATGAAGAACCGCTCATACTCTTTATCTACAAATTCACGGTTATTATCAATATTGAGGCCTCTGTCATAAAACACTTTGGAGATCTTATATACCAATCCTTTTGCATCTTTACAGTCTATTAACACTCTTGCTCTTTTTTCCATTTTGACCCTAATTACAATTGATGTTAAAATTATACCTGTTTTTCTTTCAATCTTTTTATCTTCATTTGCGTTCTGCGCTCCAGTTCATCACCGAGTGCTTTACCCTTAAATCCCTCTGCCATCAATTGCACGGGTGTCACCCCTCTATCAAAAGGTTTCTCCCATACATCCAACTTTTTTGCCATATCAATCACACGAATATCATAATTACCCAAATACTCTACGATTCCCTCTTTTAAGGATAGAATTGCGATAAAAGATGCCGTAACATCCTGAGGTATCAGTGGATCTTTCACGATTTTATGATAACGATTGGGTGCACCTAATCTCTCTAGTATCTTTTTCATCTCTATCTTAAAATATGCCCTTACAATAAACAAGAAATAATAGGGTCTTAATTGCTCTACAAAGTTTTTTTGACTTTTTTTCAACCTTTTGGCTAACGCTATAAATGTTTTTCTCTCTATCGTCATATGAAAGAGCTTTTCTGCAATGCCTAGAGCAAAGAGATAATAGAGTCCATAATGCAGGTACCCTCCCATAAACATCTTCTCAAATTCACGAAACAACCGCTCCTTGGGTAAATCATCCAATGCCATACTTTGAGATAAGATACAACTCCATTTTTCTACTTTAAAGCCAAAACGTGCGCTAAACTGCATGGCCCTAAGTACCCTTAAACTGTCATCCCTAAAAGTGTTGTCATCCACAACACGTAATACCTTCGCTTGCAAATCTTTTAAACCACCCCAAAAATCAAGTATCTGCTCATGCTTTATGTCATACATCAACGCATTGATGGTGAAATCCCTTCTTTGTGATGCTTCTCGCTTATCCACGGCCAAACGTACTTCAAAGCCACGATGTCCATATGAAATTTTTTTCTCACTACGCGGAAGAGCAATGTCAAGATTATGATATTTATAGACAAAAAAACTTTTACCCACCCCTTGCGCACCTAAATAAGCCATTGCCTTCTCAAAATTCTCTACAGATATTCCAAAACACTCAATGTCAAAGTCTTTACATTCAACATCTAAAAGACGGTCACGTACTGCACCACCGACAACATAACATTTAGCTTGATAGATTTGTGATAAGTATGTAGTGACTGTTTGAATATCTTGAAGTATAGAAGATTTTGTTTGTGAGAAAAAATTTGGAAAAGATTTGATAGTGGGCATTTGTATCCGCTCAATATAACTTTAATATTAAGAGATGATGATGGGGCTTTGCCCTACCATCGTCTATTTACTGGCATAATCAGCAATAATATCGCCCATTTCTGTACACGTACAGATCTCTTGCGCATCAAAATCACCAAGATCACCTGTACGGTATCCTTCACTCAGCGCTTTTTTGATGGCTTTATCTATCTTATCTGCTGCTCTGTTTTCACCCAATGCATAACGTAACATCATACTAGCACTTGAAATTGTTGCCAAAGGATTCGCAATTCCCTGACCTGCGATATCGGGTGCAGAACCATGAATTGGCTCAAACAATCCTACATCTTTCCCTGTACTCGCACTTGGAAGAAGTCCTATGGAACCAGAGAGCATAGATGCCGCATCAGAAAGAATATCACCAAAAATATTTCCGGTCAAAATGACATCAAACTGTTTAGGATCACGGATGAGTTGCATGGCAGCATTATCTACATACATATGTGAAAGTTCAACTTCAGGATACCCTTTGGCTACCTCTTCAACGATTTCTCTCCAAAACTGGCTCACTTCAAGTACATTGGCTTTATCCACAGAGCAGATACGTTTTTTACGTTTCATCGCAATATCAAATGCAACAACTGCTATGCGCTTCACCTCTTCTCTTGTGTAGATCATCGTATTAAAAGCATTCTCTTCATTGAGTTCTCTTGGCTCACCAAAATAGATACCACCTGTCAATTCACGAACCACCATAATATCTACACCCTGAATCACTTCTGCTTTAAGGCTTGATGCATGGACCAATTCATCATAGACCATTGCCGGTCTAAGATTTGCAAATGTTCCCATCTCTTTACGCAGTCCAAGTAGTCCGGACTCCGGACGCAAATGTCGCTCAAGCGTGTCCCACTTAGGCCCGCCAATCGCACCAAAAAGAACAGCATCACACTTCTTCACCCCTTGAATGGTCTCTTCAGGAAGCGGTACACCTGTTTCATCGATTGCATCACCGCCTAAAAGCATCTCTTTATATTTTAAATTAAATCCCTGTGCAACTGACACTGCGTCAAGTACCTTTATCGCCTCATCAACGATCTCAGGACCAATCCCATCACCTTTAATCACACCGATTTTATAACTTTTCATCACTAAGCCTTTTTTAGAGTTGCATTTTCTGCTATCTCTTTTTTGGCAAACTCTATGAGTCCACCTGCATCTACCAACTCTTGCATAAACGCTGGAATTGGAGAAAATTTATATATTTTAGCCTGAGAAACGTTGATCACTTCTCCTGCAGCCATGTCAACTCTTACCGTATCCCCCTCATTGATCTCTGCCGCCTCTTCAAGTTCAAAGATGGGCAGTCCCATGTTAAAGGCATTTCTATAAAAAATACGTGCAAATGTGGGTGCAATCACAGCAGAGATACCTGCTGCTTTCAGTGCGATAGGTGCATGTTCACGACTCGAACCGCAGCCAAAGTTTTCACCTGCTACAATCATGTCTCCCTCACTCATTTTGGAAACAAACTGAGGATCGGCATCCTCCATGACATATTTAGCCAACTCGGACGGCTCACTGGTATTGAGATATCTTGCTGCGATGATCAAATCTGTGTCGATATTATCACCAAATTTCCAAACTTTACCTTGCAAAGTCATTCCTTTAAATAAGAGCCCTAAAGCCTAATAAATTTTCGCGATTATAACCAAAAAAACAAAAATTATCAAATTTCATACCATTTTCTAATCAAATTTCGGTATAATCCATATTCAATTACTACATGAGGACTTTCCCCTCAATTATCAAGGATTTACATGGCAATAAAAGACAGTATGAAAAGTATTGAAACGTTATTTACGTCTAAAAAAAAGGGTGATGTCATTACCTTTGAAAATATTGCTAAAGAGTTCACAAAGCAACCGACGGTTGCTCAAGCAAAAAAAATCCATAAATTCTCATCAGATATGAAAATAGAACTCGCCTCTGCTTCCGAGTATGCAAAATTTCTGACAGCAAAAGAGGCTAAAAGACGAGAAGATTCTCGTAAGAGACTGATGGATGGAGAGAATGAAGATGAATTTGATCTTCATAAAGAGAAAGAACTTTTAGAGTGGAGCCGTTCAGACTCTCCTGTGAGAATGTACTTGCGTGAAATGGGTAAGATTCCCCTACTTACCAAAGAGGAGGAGATCGATCTCTCTATGCGTATTGAAGAGGGTGAAGATATTATTATTGATGCTATCTGTTCTGTTCCCTACCTCATAGGCTACATTCTAAATTATAAAGAGCCTCTGCTCAATAGAGAAAGACGGGTCAAGGAGCTTTTTAAAAGTTTTGAAGATGACAAATCCGATAAAGACGATTCGGATGATTCGGATGACTCAGGTGACGACACTACGCCTAAAGACGACAAAAGGGTCAAACAGGTAGTTGAGAGTTTTAAACAGCTTGAAAAGGCTAAAAAAGAGTGGATGAAAGCACGTGATGACCTTGATACATTTATGCTCAATGAGACAGATGAAGTAAAGATCATCCATGAACGTCTTAAAATCGCGTTTAAAAAAGAGTTGCTAAAAGCCGCCCTTCTTAACCTTGGTCCTACATCAAAGCTCATCAATGAACTGGTCAAAGCGATGGAGACTGCCCTAAAAAGTGATGACAGTTTCGATAAAGAGCTCAAACGGCTCGAATACAAACTGCCACTTTTTAATAAAACACTCAAAGAGAATCATGAAAAACTTCTAGCCAATATCATTAATATGGATAAAGATGATATCATCGATTCAGTACCCGAAACGACAATGGTAAGTACCTATGTCGAGATCAAAAAACTCTTTGAAACAAGGGAAGCGAGTAAAGGCGGCTTTGATCTCTCTGAAGAGAAACTGCAAGAGATTTTAGGGCAGATACGCCAGGGTAAAAACAAAAGTGAAATTGCTAAAACACGTATGGCAAAATCTAACCTGAGATTGGTTGTATCGATTGCCAAACGTTATACCAACAGAGGGCTTCCATTCCTTGATCTCATACAGGAGGGGAACATCGGACTCATGAAAGCTGTTGACAAGTTTGAGTATGAGAAAGGGTATAAATTCTCTACCTATGCCACATGGTGGATACGTCAGGCCATCTCAAGAGCCATTGCAGATCAGGCAAGAACGATCCGTATCCCTATCCACATGATAGAGACGATCAACCGTATTAACAAAATCATTAGAAAACACCTTCAAGAAGAGGGAAAAGAGCCCGATTTAGATACAATCGCCAAAGAAGTTGGTCTCTCTGTAGATAAAGTGAAAAATGTCATTAAGATCACCAAAGAGCCTGTTTCTCTTGAAACACCGGTCGGGGATGAAGATGACGGTAGATTTGGAGACTTCATTGAAGATAAAACAACACTCAGCCCAACAGATGTGGTACTCAAAGATGACTTGAACAACCAGATAGATGAAGTCCTTGACCAGCTTAACGAAAGAGAAAAAGCCGTCATTCGTATGCGTTTTGGTCTTCTTGAAGATGAGAGTGACAGAACACTTGAAGAGATTGGTAAAGAGCTTTCTGTTACACGTGAAAGAGTAAGACAGATAGAGTCCTCTGCGATTAAAAAACTCAAACATCCTAAAGTTGGACGTAAACTGAAAAATTACATTGAAGAGTAATCTCGTAGGGTGTTGTGTCCTCACAACACCTTAAACTGCAAACATCTTGAGGCATTATATGTGTACCCTCTGTTAACTTCGCTCTCTTTACATACATCATTAATTATGATATAGTAATGTATAAACAGATTAGAGGTCATTATGCATAGAACACAAATATATTTTGAAGAAAACCTTTTTAAAGAGATTAAAGAACAGGCTCAACTATTAAATATCTCTATGTCTGCCTACATTCGTCAAATACTCCAAAAAGATTTGCAAGAGAAAAAAAACAGACCTACTGGCTCAAAATTTAGTGAATTTTCTGGTATGTGGGAAGGTAGAGAGATTACACAAGAGTCTATTAGAAAAGATGCCTGGAAGTGATACTCTTAGATACTAACGTACTTATAGAAATTTTGAAGGGCAATGAAGAAACCATTCAAAAAGTTGAATCGTTCAATAGTACCCTTTATATCTCTTCTGTTACGGTTATGGAACTCTATTATGGTGCCATCAATAAATCAGAAGTACAGAAACTCGAAAAGTTTATACTACTTTTTACAGTTCTACAGATAGATACAAAAATATCTATACGCGCAACAGCACTCATCAAAATGTATGCCAAAAGTCATAACTTAGATATACCAGATAGTCTTATAGCTGCTACTACTCTCGAAAAATCGCTTACACTCTTTACTTACAATACAAAAGATTTTAAATATATCAGTAATATCAAATTAATATAAAGCATCATTATGACCATAACACCAAGATTTTTCGCCCTCATCATCGGTACAGAGATCCTAAACCGTCGCAGAACTGATGCACACTTTGACTTTGTGAGTAAAGCCTTGGCAGACAAAGGGCATAGAATTACAGGCTCTTTTATCATCGAGGATGACCCTGAACTTATTGTACAAACCATTCAATTCATTGCTTCACAAGAAAACCCCATACTCTTCTCTTTTGGGGGTATAGGTTCTACTCCCGATGATCATACCAGAAAATGTGCAGCCATTGCATTACGTAATGGTGAGATAGCTACACATGAAGAGGCTAGAAATATCATTGTCAACAAATTAGGGGATAGAGCGTTTCCACATTCGGTGAAAATGGCTGAGCTGCCTATAGATTCAAACCTACTCGAAAATCCCGTCAATCAAATGCCTGCATTTTCTCTAGATGAACGGTACTTTTTTATGCCAGGATTTCCAGAGATGAGTCATCCTATGGTTTCAAAGATACTAGAAAAGCTTATACCACACAAAAAAGAGACCTATAGACATACCCTGACTGCACACTGTAAAGAGAATGTTTTTATAGAAACTATGGAAAATATGCCAAAAGATGTGGAATTTTCATCTTTACCAAAACTCTATAATGATGGATGGAGCGTTACCATTTCAGTTGCATCAGATGATAAAATACTAGCCCAAGAGTCATTTGACAAATATATTCAACTCCTAGAAGATTTAAACATCGTTTATGGACTAAGTGATGGTGTTGAAGTGTAATGACCTATCTAGACACCCTTAAACACCCCGTCATTAGACGGCTCTCACTTATTCAATTTATCTCCTACTTTGGTACGTGGTTCTCTCAAGTTGCTATCTTTTCTATGATCGTCTCTTTTGGTGCAGATGAGATCACTATTGCCCTGACTGCAGCCATGGCGATGTTACCAGCCGTGATGTTAGCACCGCTTATTGGTCTTATTATTGATAAGATAGAGTTTAAAAAACTGATGGGCATACTGCTTATTGTTGAGATATGCATGACGCTTGGGTTTATCTTTATCAACTCCTTGGCGTATGTGTGGATACTTATGATCCTCATTTTCATTCGCTCTTCGGCTGCCTCTATGCTCTTTTCTGCAGAGATGGCACTTTTCCCCAAACTTGTTAGTGGAGAGATGCTCAAAAATACCAATGAGATCCACTCCGTCATATGGTCTCTTTGTTATGCACTTGGCATGGCTGTTGGAGGATTGGTCACCTACTATGTAGGCTTTGACATGGCCTTTGCTTTGGATGCCCTGCTCTACACGATTGCCGTACTTTTACTAATCGGTCTAAAAATCTCCATAGAACGCATCACACACAACGAGTCAAATTTCGATATGTTAAAAAGTGGATTTACCTATATTAAATCACAAAAGAAAATAGTGCATCTTATCTTACTGCACGCTTCCATCGGACTCACCTCTTTTGATGCCCTCATCACCCTGCTTGCAGACTTTCAATACAAAGAAGTTATTGCCGTGCCCCTTGCCATAGGCTGGATGAATGCCACAAGAGCTTTAGGGCTGATGATAGGACCATTTTTCATCTCAAAATGGATTGCAAAAAAAAATTTGCACTATTTTTTCATACTTCAAGGCTTAGCCATCATACTTTGGTCACTTTTGGAGTATAACTTTTACCTTGCGCTGGTAGGACTTTTTATTACCGGATTTTTTATTACCACGCTCTGGTCTTACACCTATCTGCTTATACAAGAAGAGACCGATGAAAGATATATGGGAAGGGTCATCTCCTACAATGACATGTTCTTCATGCTCTCAAACGTCACTACGGCACTCTTCATAGGCTATGCTTCAAAGTGGGGCCTCTCTTTGGAAGCAATTACCCTGACTTTGGGACTTGGTTTTTTTGTCGTAGCAGGGTATTATCTATGGTTTAAAAAGCATTATCTGCATGAAGAGCACTAAACGAACTCTCTGCTATGACTGCTACCGTCCCAAAACATCATGTATGTGTAGCTTCATCACCCCCATAAAAACAAACACACGGTTTGTCATCCTCATGCACCCTAAAGAGTATAGAAAAACCAAAAATGGCACGGGTCACTTCACCCACCTCTCCTTAACGCATTGTGAACTTCATGTAGGCATTGATTTTACAGAACATACAGCCATCAATGCCATCATAAACGATCCGTCAAATCTCTGCTACACACTCTACCCACATGAAAACAGTATCAATCTCAATGAAGCATCCATAGGAGAAGCAAAAAAAAACACGGTCATCTTTCTCATAGATTCTACATGGCCCTGTTCAAGGGCAATGCTAAAGGCAAGTCCAAATATAGATGCTTTACAAAAAGTCAGTTTTACCCCTACAAAACATTCAGCATTTACCTTTAAAGAGCAACCCAAAGCCTACTGTCTAAGCACCATGGAGTCTACCTTATGTCTATTGGAACTTTTAAATAGTCATAAAGTGGAAACCATACCCCCTCAAGATTTAAAAAACTTTTTACTCCCTTTTGAGAAGATGGTTGCGTATCAAATGAATTATACATAACACTTCAAATTATGGAATTTTAAACGCCTTCTAAAATCTGAAATTTTTCCAAATGATACCCCATACGCCCAATCAAATCCTCTCTCATCCATTCATTCTCAATGTTTGAAAATAAATGTATTAGTTTTGCATAATAATGTTTATCTTCACGCATCATTTCCAATTTATTTTTGAGTTCTTCTTTTTTCGATTCATTATCTAGCTTCTGCTCTTTTTCAAATATCGTATTTTTTCTTTTAGCTATTCTCTCATCTTCAGGATAAGTTACCTCCAAATACTCTATGACTTCCTTCAACTCATCCACTCTATCAAGCTCATAGAGAAGTGTGATTTTTAAAAAATGGGAATGTAAATCTATGTTAGGATTTTTTGTTTCCTCTTGATTTAGAGTAATTGCTTTATCATATTCAATCAAGGCATTCTCATAATCACACATTCCATACAAAATTTTGCCTGAAGTAAGGTAAAAATGAGGGTTTTTCGGATTGCCTTGAATTGCTTGATTTATATAATGCCTTGCCATCACCAAATCATTTTTTTGAACATAAAGATTTGCCAATTTATCATAATAGTAGGGAAATATTTTGGAACTGATAGCAAACACTTTGAGTAGATTCAACTCTACTTCACTATAGTTCTTTTCTATCATATAAATTTCTGCGATTAAAAAATAGAGTTCTATCTCTTCATAATGATTTTTAATCCATTTTTGGATGATTCTAATAAGTACATTATTGGCATTAAATTGATTAAAGAGAGCACGATTTTGTCTAATCATTCTAATTTTCTCTTTAAGAGGTCTCTCTTCCAAAGCTAATGTATCTAGGATTTTATCCGTTGGATTTGTTGTATCACGAGGGATGTTTAGTTGCTTACAACGCTCTTCAAATGTATTTAAATCAGATTTTTTGTTGCTTTTATCACGATGCACTATTGAAGGAGTAGTCTCAACAAGACTCAAAGACTGCAATGCATTCCATGTCTCTTCAAGCTCTCTCTTGAGTGCTTCATCGACTTTAAAGGCTTCAAATATTTGAGGGGAAAGAAGTGATTTTTTGATACCACTCTGCTCTAGTTTTATATCAAATCCAAACTCTTGGGCAACTGTTTCAATAATAGGAAAACCATCTAATACTGCTTCATGTGAAATTACGATTGTTGTTTGAGGATTGGCTTTGGCATAAGCAATAATTTTTTGATTGTACGCCAACCACATACGGTATGCCAAGGTGGGGTCTTGCCAAAAGCCATTATCTAAAGAACCATTATAAGCAATTTGTCGTGATTGACGATGTAATAAAGAGTTCACACACGCTTCAAAATGACGATAAATCACTACCACATAAGGATTATCCAATTTTTCAGACCACTCCTCTAAAAAAAGTGAATTTCGGGGGTCTTTGAAACCCCACTCTTTATGATTGGCATTTCTATTAGCAATAATCTTTTTCATCTCATTGTGATATTTTTTAGGTATTTTCAATGGAATATTTTTGTTAAATTGCCATGATTGATTATTAAACTTCAATATTTTTTCATGAAGGGTAAAAAAATCTTCATCCTCGAAATGTCCATCTGCATTAGAGATATGTGGACCCATAAGCTTATCTCCTACAAAAAGTCCTGCATTATGAAGTTCTTGAGCTAACATCGAAGTACCGCTTCGATGAAACCCTACAATAATTAATTGTTTAGACACTACCCTATCCCTTCTCCTAAATTTAAAGTATAGTTTAACCATATTTCACTAAGTTTGATGATAGATTTATCAACTTTATGCTACTATTTTGCAAAATCAAACCCAATGGAGAACTTATGGATATTAGTAAAATCGGTCACGGTGAAAACCCTGATGCAGTCAAAGCAATCATTGAAGTACCACTTAATTCAGCAATTAAATATGAGATAGATAAAGAATCAGGTGCTGTTGAAGTCGATAGAGTACTCTATTCGGCAATGCACTACCCTGCGAACTACGGTTTTGTAGCCAATACACTATCAGATGATGGTGATCCAGCGGATATTTTGGTACTCTGTGACTATCCTCTTCAAGCGGGTTCATACATTAAATGCAGACTTGTCGGTGTACTTATGACTGAAGATGAGTCAGGTGGAGATGAAAAGCTCATTGCTGTTCCCACGGTAAAGATAGATCCAACCTACGCAAATATCAATGATTTAGCTGATGTTCCTGAACATACACTCAACCGTATCAAAAACTTCTTTGAAACCTATAAAATGCTTGAACCAAACAAATGGGTAAAAGTATCTGGATTTAAAGATAAAGCAGCTGCAACAGCAATCTTAGACAAAGCGATTAAAAACTATAAGTAGATACAAATAGCCTCCCTTTGGGGAAGCTTCACTTACTCCATCTCTCTCTTTTTATTATATAAATATTGATTCACTCCAACCACGATACCATCAACAATTTCATCTTGATAGTCTGATGTAAACAGACGTTGTCGCTCTTTTGGGTTGGTAAGATAACCCACTTCAATTAAAATAGAGGGTCTACTTGCACCTACCAGGATGTAAAAAGGTCCCGGTCTTACACCGCCGTTCTTGACATCTTTATATTCATCATTTAAGTTCTTCATCATATTCCGCTGCACATCAATAGCCAGTTTATGCGATTCAATGATCTTTGGACCATTCAACACAGCATCCACAATCACATTCTGACTTAGTTTATCGGTCCCTTGTAAAACCGATGCATTTTCTCTTGCTGCAATGCGCTGCGAACGTTCATCTCTTGTTTTTTGAAGAAAATAGGTCTCAACCCCCTCCACTTCATCAAAACGGCTTTTATCCGAAATAGCATTGGCATGGATAGAGATAAAGACTTTTGCATCTTTTCTGTCTGCCATTTTTGTGCGTTGACCCAGTGTTAAAAATCTATCGCTTCCTCGCGTAAAATAGACGCTATACCCTTCATCTTTTAACTCATTATAGAGCTTTTTAGTAATTTGAAGTACCAAGTCCTTCTCTTTTTTACCTGCATATAAGGCACCTGAATCCTTCCCACCATGACCTGCATCTATCACAACAACATAGCCCGACTTGTCCATATTTACACCGACACATCCTGTCAATAGGAGTAAAACAATGAGTCCTAAAAATAGGTTTTTAACATTTTGCATCTATAATCCTCTAAAAATCAATTTCTTTTTTTCTGTTATCTAGATAGTTATCTACACCTTGTGCAATACCTTTTACCAAAAGTTCCTGATACCGTGAAGAAAAGAGTCGTTTACGCTCTTTAGGATGAGAGATATAACCCACTTCAATCAATATAGAGGGTCTGCTTGCTCCCACAAGTACCCAAAAAGGTGCATGTCTTACACCCCCGTCTTTCACCCCTCTATATTTAGAACGTAAACTTGTAATGATACTTCTTTGCACATCTATCGCCAATTTATTCGACTGCACAATTTTGGGGCCCGATAGTACAGAATCAAGAATCACACTGCGACTTAATTTTGTTGTACCTTTCAATACGGACTTGTTTTCCCTTGCTGCAATACGCTGTGATTTCGCATCCCGTGTTTTTTGGAGAAAAAAAGTTTCGACACCCTGTATTTTATGTTGTTTTTTCTTAGGCACGGAATTGGCATGTATAGAGATGAAAACCACCGCATTTTTCTTATCGGCAATTTTTGTACGCTGAGGCAACTTCAAAAAACGATCTTTTTTACGCGTCATATAGACAGGATGCCCTCTTCTTTTGAGTTGTTTTTCAAGACGCTTAGCAATTTGAAGCACAAGATCTTTCTCTCTTTTACCCCCTGAAACTGCACCTGAATCATGTCCTCCGTGTCCTGCATCTATGACAATAAGCTCTGATTTGTGAGATCGTTTTGCCACAGGTGCATAAGCGCGTGTTTTTTTCTTTTTCACGGTCGAACTTGGGGTATTTTTTTGATATCGGGTTGCCGGTAAAATATTACTACTCTTTTTAGGTAGAGAGATATGATACTCTCTGGATGAAAAGAGCGGTTGATATGCGATAGGTTTATAGCCCTTTGTGCCGTAAATAACAACCCGAACCGTACTAGGATTGTTCTGAGCGATTTTTACGTTTGAACCTAACCCCAGAGGAACACGCTTGTGTCCCAAACGTGTATTTTTGAGATCGTATATTTCTCTATACGGATTCTTTAAAGTAAAGTGTTTGACATTTTTTTTACTAAATGATTGAGAGAAAAAAAGGGTCAATTCACCTTTTTGTACAATAGCTTTTTTCACATCTATTATACCCGAAAACAGCAGTGTATTAAGTAGTATGATAAAAAGAAAAACCCTACCCGATTTGAACATTATACTAGCTATCTTCACCATTCATCAATTTGTTCATCAATGCTTTTACCGTAATAATCTCTTGAAGTCTATACCCGTTTGCACCTGTAAAAAAGAGTCCACTTTCTGCAATTCCGTCATAGGCATCACTCAACCTGTCTGCAATACAATACCCGACAATTTTAGCCTCTTCACCACGATTACAAGGCGCAACACAGTTTGAAATACATGCTACTTTCGGTGCAGTTCCTTTTTCAATATCTTCATGCAACTGTGTCTTGACACCGCGTGCAGGATACCCCACGGGTGATTTAAAGAGTTTGATATCATCTGCTTTGGCTTCTATAATAATATCTTTCATGACCTGACTCGCATCACACTCCACCGTCCCGATAAAACGTGTGCCCATTTGCACACCATCAGCACCTAGTTCCATCATTTTAACGATATCATCATGATCCCATACGCCACCCGCTGCAATAATAGGCATTGAACCCCAATTCTTCGCTTCTTCTACCACAGGCGGTAAAATGTTTTCTAACTGATTTTCAGGCATAAAACACTCTTCATACTTGAACCCTTGGTGTCCTCCGGAAAGAGGCCCTTCTACAATCACCGCATCGGGAAGTCTGTTATGCGTTTTTTTCCAGCGTCTGCATAAGATTCGTAAAGCTTTGGCTGTAGAAACAATAGGCACAAGTGCTACTTCAGGGTAGTTTTTCGTTGCTTCAGGCATAGTAAGCGGTAACCCGGCACCCGTAATAATAATATTTGCACCTGCTCTGCAGGCATCTTCAACCACTCGGTTATATTCACTTTGCGCATAAAGTACATTGGCTGCAAGTGGTGCATCACCGCAAATCATTCTGGCATTTTCAAAAATCTTTTTCAGGGCTTCATACGAATAAAAATTAATAGCCTCAAGAGGTCTTTTCTCTTTTCCTACCGTTTTGGCAGTATAGGCTCTCTTTTTATAGACACCCGTACCCACGGCAGATATTACGCCAAGACCACCCTCTTTTGAAACATTTCCGGCAAGTTGATCCCATGATATACCTACACCCATTCCACCTTGGATAATTGGTTTTTCAATCGTATATTTTCCAATTTTAAAAGATTTAAATGCCACTACTTTACCTTCACTTTTGCAAATTTTCGTTTTCCCACTTGAAGTATATACTCTCCACAGACAAGATTCAGCTTCTCATCAGAAATCTTCTTCTGATCAATGCTCACAGCATTTTGTTTTATATCTCTTCTAGCTTGCGATGTAGAAGGTTCTATTCCGGCATCAACGAGTGCCTTACAAATCCAAATACCCTCTTCTAGCTCCACCTCATTCATATCGGTAGGAAGTTGGTTTGACTTGAAAACCTTATCAAACTCTTCTTTGGCTAGTGTAGCCAACTCTTTATTATAAAACCTTGTAACAAGTTCAAGTGCAAGGTTTTCTTTGACTATTTTAGGATGAAGTGTGCCTTTTACAACATCTTCTTTCATCGCAGAAATCTCTCCAAGTGTTTTTTCACTCAAAAGCTCATAATAACGCCACATCAATGCATCGGACACAGAGAGTGTCTTTGCATAAATATCTTTAGGATCTTCGGTAATTCCAATATAATTATTTAAAGACTTGCTCATCTTCTGTACCCCATCTAGACCCTCTAAAATAGGCATCATTAAAACAGCTTGCTCTTTGCCTACACTATAGACACGCTGAAGATGTCTTCCCATTAAAAGGTTAAACTTCTGATCGGTTCCGCCTATCTCTATATCACTTTTCAGTTCAACGGAATCATACCCCTGAAGTAGCGGATAGATAAACTCTGAAATAGAGATACTCTGTCCACTCTTATATCGTTTATCAAAATCATCCCTCTCAAGCATACGTGCTACATTAAAAGTTGTGGTTAATTCGACCATACCCGCAGCACCAAGATCATTTAGCCAAGAGGAGTTAAATACCACTTGCGTTTTATCTTCATCTAAAATATTGAAGACCTGTTCTTGGTATGTTTTGGCATTTGCCATAATAGTTTGACTGTCTAATACCTTGCGTGTTTCGCTTTTCCCTGTTGGGTCACCGATGGTAGCGGTAAAATCGCCTATGAGAAGCTGGATACGCCCACCATGATTTTGAAATATCCGAAGCTTTTGAAGTAAAACTGTATGTCCTAAATGTAAATCAGCACCAGTAGGATCAAACCCAGCTTTCACCGTATAAGTAGTACCGTCATCATAATATTTTGAAACAAGTTTTTCTATGCGTTCCATATCGATTACTTCTGCAGTACCTCTGTTTATCTCTTCTAATGCTTTCTCTATCGACATCTCTTCTGTCATTACTTACTATCCTCTATTTATTTGTTATATGCATCATCTAAACTGATAATTTCTATAAGCTTAAACTGTTGTGCAATCTTCTCGGAGAGAATATGTTTGTTAGATTCATTGCTCTCTACTTCAATTTGACAGAACTCTGCGCGTTCTGAATTGCGTATTCCCAATTCGATGCTCAGGATATTGAGATCCAAATCAGATAATTTTGCCAAGAGATCAGCCAATATACCTTTTTGATTTTGAAGACTTATTGTGAGTCGATATCTCGATAATTTAGAACCCCTCCAACTCACGTAGATCATCGCATCATTCTCTAAAATTTTACTATAGGCTTTCTTGCACAATTTGTGGTGTATAATAACCTTACTCCCCTTATAAAAAGCAACAATCTGATCACCGACTTTAGGATGACAACAGTAATCAAACTCTACACCATCAAGCGGTTTATTTGTAAAAAACTGAAAGTGTTCCAACTCTTTAATGTTTGGTTTTTTATACCCTTTTTTCAAGAGTTCCCAAAAACGTACCTCTTTGGCTCCCATGTAATCAGCCACCTGATGTATTGTTTCTCTATAGTAGTCAAGTTGTATAGGGAGTTTATGTATAGAGTCACGAAGACCAATATCTTCAATGAGTGACTTCATTGCTATACTTTCCTGAGCAAATAAGGTACCCAGTATATTATAGGCACTTAAGGTATCTGATTCCCTGATTCTTGCTCTACATGCAGACCGTATACCATCTTGTGCACGTGATGTTTTAACCGTATTGAGCCAAGAACAATAGAGATGTGGTTTATCATCTTTAATAATCTTAACGATATCACCATTTTTAAGAATCGTCAACAGAGATGCTTTTTGCTTATTCACCAAAGCATCTACGGCATTTGCGCCCACTTCAGAGTGAATGGCATACGCAAAATCCAAGACCACAGAACCTTTGGGAAGTGTAAAATAGTCTCCTTTAGGAGAAAATACCGTTATATCCTCAGAAAAAAGGTCAGACTTGGCCAACTCGTAAAACTCTTCAATGGATTCATTCTGATAGTGCAGACTCTCTAACCACTCCAGTTTTACAGCGTTATTGCCATCTTTGTATTTCCAATGTGCTGCAACACCGTATTCTGCCAATCTATGCATCCCAACCGTACGAATCTGTGCCTCAACAATGCCCTCTTCATCAAATAAGGTCGTATGAATCGTCTTATAGCCGTTCTCTTTGGGTACGGCAATATAATCTTTAAATCTTGATATCAAAGGGGTAAATTTTAAATGCAGTAATCCTAAAACCTTATAGCAATCTATAGGGTTTTTCACAATGATTCGAATGGCCAACAGATCAAGTACTTCTTCAATACTAATCCCTTTACGATGCATTTTTAAATAGATAGAATAGTAGTGTTTTACTCTACCGATAATTTCAAACTTATCTTTTGAAAAACCCTCTTTCTCCATCGTCTTTCTAACATTTTGAATAAATGCATTGAGTTTAACCTGCAAACTCTGTCTGTTTGAGGTAAAATAACTCTCAATTTTTTTATAATCTTCAGGATAAATATATTTAAAACTAAGATCTTCCAAATGGTTTTTCAGTTTGGAAATACCCAATCTATGTGCAATGGGGGCATAAACAACCAAAGTCTCTTCAGCGATGCGTTTTTTCTTTTCACTATTCAAAGCATCAAGTGTCAACATATTATGCACTCTATCACAAAGTTTAATAACAAGTACACGTACATCTTTAATCGAGGCGATAAGCATTTTTCTAAATGTTAATGCAGAATTGATTAACCTTTCATCTGAACCTGATGGAATTAACTCTTCATCACGTATCTCTACAATTTTAGTTAATCCTTCAACCATATGTGCAACATCATCTCCAAATTCAGCAATCAGATCTTCAATCGTATAGATAGTGTCTTCAACCACATCATGAAGCAGTGCGGCTTGGACCATCATTTCATCATTCGAAATCTTAGCGGTAATGGCTGCTACCAATATAGGATGAACGATATAAGGTTCACCGCTTTTACGAATTTGTCCCTGATGGGCATGCAGTGAAAGTTCCAATGCTTTTTGGGTAGCAGGCAGGGGATTTTGAACCTGATTCCAAAGAAGAGCAGATGCTTCTTCTATCGTATTGATATGTTTCGCTTTATTGAGAAAAGCATCCAAGGGAATTTAGCCTTCTAAACTGACGATGATCTTACCTTCGGCAATCTCTTGAAGTGCAATATCAGTAAATTTCATATTTGATGTATCTACATCTATAAGTATTTGAGCACCATTGGCAATTGCTTCAGCTCTTTTACCTACGGCATTGGCTAAAAGATATTTATCATAATCTACCTTTTCTAATGCCAGTGCTGTTAATTGTTCTGTTCTCATACTATTCCTTTATTGACTTTTTTCTAATTTTTCTGTTAAGAATCTAAATTCGATTCAGATGATATTTTTTGGTTCTATTTCACGATGGAACAAAGACTCATATTGCCTTTGATAATCGAAAAGAGATTCCCTTTTTCAAACATATTACACACAACTATAGGTAATCCGTTCTCTTTAGCCAAAGCGATGGAAGTATCATCCATCACTTTAATATGGTCATTGAGTGCATCATCATAACTTAAGACATCAAGTTTTACCGCATCATCATACTTATTGGGATCCTTATCATACACGCCATCTACTTTGGTCGCTTTAATCAAAAGTTCTGCTTCTATCTCTGATGCCCTTAGCGTTGCAGCTGTATCCGTTGTAAAATAAGGATTACCCGTACCCCCTGCAAACACGACGACACGACCTTTTTCCAAATGTCTTCTAGCACGACGTACAATAAACGCTTCACCTATCTCCTGCATGTCGATAGCCGACTGCAATCTTGCACTCATACCTGCATGTTCCAATGCTTCCTGAATCGCCACGCCGTTAATCGCCGTTGCTAACATCCCCATATAATCACCGGATGTTCTTTTAATGATACCATCAGCAGCAGCACTCACCCCTCGTATAATATTACCGCCACCGACAACAATACCGACTTCAACACCTGCATCTACAAGTTCTTTAATCTCACCTGCAATAAAATTAAGAATTTGTGTATCAATACCATATCCCTCTTTACCGGCTAAAGCTTCACCAGAAAACTTCACTAATACTCTTTTTGTCACGGAGGCACCTTTATATATTTTCGCGATTATAGCTAAATGTGGTTTAGGAGGTGATTAATAGAGATAGAAGCGTTTGGGAATCAACAGCTTAAATCCGTATTAATTTCATCGGATTGATATGCTTGGAATTTTTGGTTGCTTGAAACATAAGTTTACTGCTTACTTTCCCTACCACATATCCCTTCTTAATCTTAGAACCAACAGATATCGTTGGGGCAATCTTGGAAAGCCCGGCATATACCGTATGCATTTTTCCGCTATGTGCAACCACCACAACCTTACCTAGCATACTGCTCTTCCCCGCAAACACTACTTTTCCATTGAGAATATTGTGTACTTTTGCATTGGATGAAGGAGATTTCAATGTCACCGATTCATTAAAGATTTTTATCTTATAGATAGGGTCTACGTAAGTACCGTATTTTTTGATTAACTTTGCTCCAGGCAAAGGAGATATCGTTTTATTACCTTTATACGCATAGGTTTTTGATTTTTTATATGAAGAGTTGACCTGTCGTACTTTAGCACTCTTTTTATAGACTTTTTTCTTCGCTTTCTCTGCTTTAATAGATGCTAAACGTGCTTTTTCTTTCTCTTTTTTTGTTTTTGCCCTGCGTAGTGCTTCTTTTGCTTTACTCGCTTTGATACGTGCAAGTTCTTTCTCTTTACGAATACGTCTTTCTTCCTCTTTCGCAATACGAAGTGCTTCTTTTCGTGCTGCAGCAGCTTTTCGGGCGGCTTCCACCTCTTTTTTTTGTAAAATATTGAGTTTTGCCAAAGTAGCACGAAGCGCGTTTTGCTTATCTTCTATTTTGGTCAACTTCATCGAGTATTTCTCTTCATCCGCTTCGAGTTTTTTACGCAATTTCTCTTTTTCTAATTTTTTTTGTGCATAAGACTCTCTTTTTTGAATAATATCTTTAATTTCTGCTTCCGTTTTATTGCGTAAGTCCAATGTCTTTTTTTTACGTTTTTTCAAAGAGATAATCTCTGTTTTTAACTGAGCCAATACCTTGGAGTTATGTTTTTTATAAGCACTATATACTTCATGCGTAAGGATGGAGTTTCGCGTAGGTTCATGTGCATGTTCTATTGCAAAGACGATGGAGAATTGTTCAGATAAGAGTTTTATAAATACTTTTCGTTTTTTGTCCAATGCTTCACTTGTCTGCTTAAAATCCTTTTCCGACTGAACCAGATCCTCTTTTAGAATTTTAAAATTTTTCTCCCTTTTCTCTTGATCACGCTCAAGTGCATTGATCTTTTTTTCTAAATATACAATATCTTTTTCTGTAGATTTAACATCTTTGGCAATCTGATTCAGGCGCCTGCTTGCCTGTTTTTTTTGTGAAGATACTGCTGAAAGATTTTTTTTAGAGTCTTTGATCTTGGTATTGGTTGAAGCACCATAGAGGAGACCCGTACATACAAAGCATATCAAGATAAAGGATTTCACTCCTGTACTCCCTTACTGCTAAATACAACCAAATAGACTGCAATAATCACAATACACAAAGAAGAGGCAAACAAAATACCTATATCACCCATCTTAAACAGTGCTTCTTGATTTTGCATCATCACCTCAATACCACTTTGCACTGCCCAGTGAAACTTAATATAAAAGAAGATGGCGGAGACAAGTATTGTTGATAAAATTGCATCTAAAATTGCCATTTTAAAGAGTACTCCCGACCTTAACATCGTAGGGGCACCAAATATTTCCATCACCTGCATACGCTCTTTATGTGCATATTTCCATATCTCCATCTGTTTAATGATCAAAAATAGGCTCACTATTGTCATAAAAGCAATAAAAACTTTTAAGGTAAATTTGATAAAAGAGAAAAGTTTATAACTTGAGCTATAACTTCCTCCAAACGTTTCAACACGTTTAATATTGGGATCGAGTTCAAGCTCTTTTTTAATCTTTTCAAGTCCTGAACTGTGCAGATAAGCATCCAGTCCTATATTATAAAAATGAGGCAGTGCATTGAGTATGGCTTCACTTGTACTCTCATTGACACCTTTTGTTACTTCATCGACAATGGTATCACGTTTAATTTTTTCCGAAGTGCTGATATGTCTATTGAATGATTTAAATCTAGAGAGTTCCATAGGCTCTTTTGTCACAACAAGCATAGAGTAGCCCTCGGTAAGACTTTTCTCATAGGTTTTGGTACTGCGTTCAAAAACAAGATAAAACTCTATCCCCAGCAAGATTGCCATAAGCGGTAAAATAAACATCAAATGATTTTTAATGAACTTCATATACACCCTTACTCTCTATAATAAAATGTCTATACGGCAGTGAAAAGATGGTTGGAATTTTATGTGTGACAACCAGTACCGTCGTGTCAAGCTGTTGACAAGCATTTTCCATTAGATCCCAAATCACGTTGGAAGAGTAATCATCCAGGTTTCCTGTAGGCTCATCGGCTAAAATCACTACAGGGTTTTTTGCCAATGCCCTTGCCACACCCACGCGCTGCTGTTCCCCTCCACTAAGCTCCAAGGGGTACCTCTGGGCATGTTCTGAAAGTTTGACATGTTTCAACAATTTTGTAGCCTGTATCTCCTGTACATCGCTTGAATACCCTGCTATCATCAAAGGCAAAACAACATTTTTAGCCACGGTCCACTCATTGACAAGTTTATAGTCTTGAAAAATGATTCCTAAATGTGTACGAAGTTCCTGTAGTTTTGCCGGACGAATCGTAGAGAGATCAAGCCCTCCGACGACAAGGCTTCCTTCACTAGGCTTCAACTGTCCGTAAAGTGCTTTCAGCAGTGTCGATTTTCCAGAACCGCTCGGCCCGGTAATAAATACAAAGTCACCCTTCTTAATACTAAAATTGGCATCTTTTATAACCTCTTTATCCCCTTTGTCATACGCAAGTGTAAGATGAGAGGCATGAATAACATTGGACATCTACAACGCTCCTTTAGCATGCATAATCTGCTCTGCAATTTTTTGATGTGCTTTAAAGTTGACAGTTGTCTTCACCGGAGGAGAGACAAAATATCTACAAAAACACTCTTCTAACACGATATATTTATGTTCAGGTCTATCAAAACTTCCAAAAGCACATTTAATCAGTAAAGCGTTAGAAGATATTTGATAGATACGTTCAAAATGGACAAAATAATCATCATATACCAGTGCTTTTTTCGGTAACAACTTCTCTATCTCTGATGTATATTTTACATCATTAAAATTAAAATTGATTATTTCTCTTTGCGGTTCTGACTCTTCTGTACACTTTACATAGACATCATAGATATCTTTCTCTTCTCTTAACCATCTTGCCTCATACTTGCTTGTGACTTCAAGTGCTTCATTTTTACGTACTTCAAGATTTACTTTAGGTATGGAAAAAAAAGTTTTCAAAGCATACCAGAAGTAATTATCGCTGTCTGTACGCAACTCCAATCTGCCACCCTTACGCAATACGCGCATAGACTCATCTAAAAAGCTGGGGCTGATGACCCTTCTATGTGGTTTTTTATCCCAAGGAACGGGAAAATGTACAAAGATCTGTTCACAACTATTTGAAGGCAACATTTCCAAAAAGAGTCGTGCATCATAATTGACAACCCATATATTATCTAAGTTCTGAAGTTCTATCTGTTTGAGAACCTGTTGTGCTGAGGGAGTATGAATCTCTAAGCCTATAAAAAGCGTATCGGGACTCTTTTTTGCCTGATGCAGTAAATGTCGCCCCGACCCAAATCCAACCTCAACAGAGATCTTCTCTTTGGTATAGGTAATCGTTTCAAAATCTTCTATCTTCTTGAAGTATTGTGAAGAGAGTGTCGGTTTGGTATTGGATGTAGCAATATTTGAAGCAGTCACTTCAAGATTCAACTCATTAGATACCCTATCTAAAGCCTCTTTAAGAATATTGACTTTCAATGGTCTGGTCACTTTATCATACTTCAAAAGGTATGATTTTTTATCGGGTTTAAGTTGCAGTAAGAACTCTTCTCCTGCATGTTCAACACCAATG
This sequence comes from Campylobacterota bacterium, assembly GCA_034660455.1. GTDB lineage: Bacteria > Campylobacterota > Campylobacteria > Campylobacterales > Sulfurovaceae > Sulfurovum. The sequence continues at coordinate 88,220 of JAYEJF010000029.1, forward strand.
AGCATATCATCTCTGTTAAGTGCTTTACCGCTACAGGTCATCACGGAACTTGAAGCGATATGTGTTTCAATTGTAGAGGTATCAAAGGGTTTAACTTTTAAATGGGGCATATTTCCTGCTTATAGTGTGATTTGTGTGGTATGACTGGGCTTCGCTTTTATCTTGTCGTAACTTTGTGCAATGATGCGGTAACGATACTCTTTACCTTGTCTTACAAAGGTATCAATATACTCTGCCATCAGACGACCTTCTACTTGTGAAACAAATTTCCATGCACCGTCATTGACAGAACGTTCTACAATATAGGCATTGATACTTGGATTACTATGCGGCTTCCATAAAAGTTTTACCACTGACGGTGCCACCTGATATGCCTTTACAAACGCAACGGCGGAAAACTCCGGGAGTGTCTCTACAAACACTGTTTTACTTCGACTCGACTCTTTCCCTAAAGCAAACGTGCTAAAGGTATAACTGTATGCTGTGTTGGCTTTTACATGTCTATCCACAAAATGGGTGGCATAGCGGTTTCCAACAGTACTGATACGTTTGAAACTCTCTGCATCTCCATTTGCATTACCTCTATAGACATTGACACCGCGTATCTTCTGATTGTCTATCTTTTCCCACTCAAATCCCACAGCGTTCATGGTGGGAAGTGCATGGACTTTACCTACCCCTTGCAAGCTAGGGTCAGTGCTGTATGTCATCAGTCCCTTGACACCGCCACAACCGTTAAGTGTCCATAAAGCGAGAGCCAAGAGTAAGAGGATTGATTTTTTCATCGATATCACTTTGATCAAAATTTTTAGATAAATAGTGTTTCATATCATCAAAAAGCGGAGCGACAAACTCCATTTTTTCACCCGTCGCAGGGTGGATTAAATATAATAGATATGCATGGAGATTCACTCGCGCTATTTTATCTCTTTTGCTCTTAAATCCATATAAATCATCTCCTAAAATATGCCGCCCCAATGTGTTTAAATGCACACGTATCTGATGTGTTCTTCCCGTAAAGAGTTTAGCGGCGATCAACTCTACCTTAAAAGGAGTCGTAAGCAGTTTTACAAACGCTGTCTTCGCTGTTTTTCCCTCTGGAACCACAGACATCATGAGCCTGTTTTTAGGGTTTCTTCCTATGGGCTTATCTACCACCGTATCATCTTTTAATGCACAGTCTATGAGGGCAAGATAGTAACGCCCCATACTTTTGTCTTGCAGTTGACGGCTCAGGGCTTCATGTGTTTTATTCTCTTTTGCCACGACTAGGGCACCCGTAGTCTCTTTATCTATCCGATGCACAATCCCATGACGCTCTTCACCCGAAATGGTCGAGAGTGAGATACCTTTGTGTATGAGCCAATCTACTAGTGTAGGCTCTTTGACCGAAGGTGCAGGATGCACCACAAGACCTGAAGGTTTATTGACCACCAAAAGATACTCATCCTCATAGAGTATCTCCACATCAAAATCTATGGGAGGGGCTACCCTTTTTTCTGCTTCTTTAAACACATAAGCCACCTCATCACCCTCTGCTACTTTCACACTGGTCTTCGTAATGCTCTTCCCATTGACAGACACAAGCCCATCTTTCACAAGCTTCTCTACTTGGTTACGGCTTACATCTAGTGCTTGGGCTAAAATTTTGTCTATGCGTCCAGGGGTGGTGGTTGTGAATGTGTTCATTTTATTTTCCGAATTCATAAGGGTTTGCCTGTCCGTTTGGGTCGTTTACGTGAGATAAGAAGTCTCTCTTGCTCTTCTGGTTCATAATATGCTCTTGCTTTTTCAAGTAAAGAAATGGGTTCATCTTTAAAAGCATAAAAAACACATTATTTTTTCTTTTTATATAAAAATACCCCAACCAAAGAGCTTAATGATCCAAAACCAATGACTCCAGCTAACCAAGGTTGATCATGAGCACCTAAGTATGCAGTTACTCCTAACCCACTTAAGCCAATCAACAAAGCACTAAACTGTCCAAGATAAGTGCTAAAGTGCCTAAATGATTGTTCTTTAGTTGCCATTGAAAAAATTATTTCAGGCGCATCTTTATAAACCTGCTTATACTCTTTTAATGTCTCAGCATCTGGTATTGGACCTGAATGTGACTTTCTAATTTCTGTAAACTCAATAGATTGTTCAATTTGAGTTATAATCTCAGGATGTTCTTTGATATAGTCAGGATTCTTTTCTATAATTGCCTTTAATTCTTCTAAATCAACTACTTCAGTCTTTTCAACATTTTCTTCTTTTTGAGTTCTTGCCATGCTGCATCATCCATTTTTAATTGATATTTTTTGATTGAAACATCTATATCTTTTCCAATGTTCTCCCAATCTGTATAGGAGTTCTCTTCATTACTTGGAAAAAGACTGAGTGATTTTGCATAACCATCACAAAATGATCTTACATATGTATTCATAACTAATTCCTTTCTAACAAAATACTTTATTTTCCCGATTCTATCATAATATTGTTAATAATTAAAGCTTACACTTTCCAATCTCAACTTCTCTATTTCACATCCATCAACTTACATGCACGCTTCATAGAATAGGTACTTTGTTATGAATTTGCAAGTAGCTCTTATGCATTCCCATCGGGGACAATGGAAACGAGAGAACTGTATCTATACCTTCATTTTCCAAAGACGTACAGACATATGCCGCCAACTCTTCCATATTCATCTCTTTTACAGACTTCATAATAGTTTGCCTCTCCGTCTGGGTCGTTTACGTGAGACAAGAAGTCTCTCTTGCTCTTTTGGTTCATAATATGCTCTTGCTTTTTCAAGTAAAGAGACAAGCTCATTCTTAAAAGCATAACGTGGATTTAACATAAACAACCTTGTTCTCCCCACAGTCTTACTTACCAAAATACCACCTAACTCTAGTCGTTCAAGTTGTTTTTGTATAGGGTCAATACTACTTTCATAAAAATCTGCCATCTCTTTAGCATACCCCTCACCTCTGGCTAAGATATACTGCAACACACGCTCACGATTTTTAGAACCAAAAAGTTCTTCTAACATTTTATCCTACTTTGTAGGTTTTAAAACCTACTAACTATATTTTATTACCTATATTATAGGTTTTAAATATAGTTTTGTCAAGTACTTATAAAAGTCCTAACTCTTGTGAAATGTCTTTGATGAGTTTTGAGAGTGGTCGCTTGTGTAAATTATCATCTTTAAAAAGATATTCTCCGAATAAATCTTGCTTCACATCTTCTTCTGTTTTTTCAGTAAGTTTTGCTAATTCTTTTATACGGCTATCTGGGTACTCTTTTCGTTTATTTATCATTTCGATGACTTTGTATTTGTGATATTCATAACGTTCATTTAACATAAAACCATCTATATATTCTTTATAAGCTAATGAAAAATATTCTTTAAGTAATAAAGAAAAATCTTTCTCTTTATTTATCTGTAAATTATCATTAAGAATAAAGGTTTTAAACTTTACTTTTTCGTCAAAATCAAATTTAGAAGAAGCTGGAGAAAGATTATTTATTTCATCTGTTCCCTTAACTTTAGAGTTACATGTATAACATGACGGAATAAGATTATAAAGACTCAATGCTAGAAAGGGATATGTTCCTTTATCAATATAATGGTCAAGTGTAAATCCATTTTTAAACTTTCCATCAGCAGAAGATTTAAATTTATTGATAAATTCAATGTTACAAAAGTAACATGTATTAACTTCTAATCCATCTTGAATAAAAGGTGATATTTTAGACTATAATGCTCCCCATAAATAGAACCACTTAAATCAACTTTCTTATTCCAAATGTTAGAATAAAGATAAGAAATATGAGGGATAATAAATGAGCGTAAAAAGAAAGAGTTACAGTGCAGACTTTAAAGCCAAATTGGTTTTGGAAGTTTTAGAAGGTGAAAAGACGGTAAATGAGCACCCCAAGGGCATTTC
>JAYEJF010000030.1:0-21291 GCA_034660455.1 Campylobacterota bacterium
TTTGAAATCGGCACTATAACTTTTTCTTTTTACGCTCATCTATTATCCCTCATATTTCTTATTTTTATTCTAACATTTGGAATAAGAAAGTTGATTTAAGTGGTCTAGTTTATGGGGAGCATTATAGGGTATGGTTAAAATCTATACATAGTAATTCGTTTATAATTTACTTAAATTAAAATAGATATAATAGTTCCATAAAATATGAGGAGAAGAGATGAATCAGATAATAATAGTGAGTATACTACTAAGTACTATACTCATGGGCATAGAAGCGAAACAAAGTATACCTCAAAAAACGCTTCCAATAAAAAAACCAAATATTCAAGTAAAACAGGTAGAGCATAATAACTATTATACAGATGTGACACCAAGTTGTGAAAAATATATAGATATGATTACGCAAAAAGATCAAGAGATTGAAGCCTTAAAAAAAGAACTTCATGAAATAACCACTAAAGAAAATAAAAAAAAGCAAGAAAAACTTCAAAAAGAATATGCCCAAAAATTAAAAGACTTTGATAATAGAAGTATTAATAAGACGACAAAAAGCAAAGCGATTATATCGGACAGACCTATTGATTAATACTATATTTTATGTATCAGGTGATAACGACAACTCATTTTCTAAGTTATAATCGCTTCAATAAAATATTTCAACAATAGGAAAAAAATGTTTGGAATGCCACTAAGAGTCGGATTTTCAATGAAAATTGACGGAGTACATCTTAATCGTCCCGATATGCATAATATAGCAGCAGAATTAGGCCTTATCATAAAAGACCGCATACTAACTGTATACAATACCTCAGATACATGTCAGGAAATCATAGATGATAATGCTTTACTCCAATTTGTTGCAATGATTCTACATATCTCTTCTGAAAATATCAGTGAGTTAAAAGCAGTCAAAGAAGAACCTGTAAAGATAGAGTTTGATCTAAGTGAATTTGAAGATGATGATTAGGTAAACTTTCGAGAGTGACAGCAACACAATCAATTTTTAAAATATCTACAAAAATCTGCTATAATTAATTCATGAAAAACACTCTAAAAAAACTACCCATTGGCATTAGTACCTTTAGTGAAATCATTGAACAGAATTATCTTTATATTGATAAAACAAAAGAGGCATATGAGCTTATGACAAGTTATAAATATGCTTTTCTATCTCGTCCACGCCGTTTTGGAAAGTCACTTTTTATTGATACGCTTCAAGAGATATTTGAGGGGAACAAGAAACTTTTTGAGGGATTATATATTTATAATAAGTGGGATTTTGAAGATACTTATCCTGTGATTAAGATAAGTTTTTCTGGTAGTAGAGATATAGAGGGATTAAAGCAGAATATTTTTAGAAATATGGATATTGCACAAGAGAAATTAGGAATAACGTGTAGTGAAAACTATGATTATGCTACCTGTTTTGCTGAACTCATTAAAAAATCTTATGAGAAATATCAAAAGCCAGTGGTTATCTTGGTAGATGAGTATGATAAAGCTATTTTAGATAATATCGACCAAATTGAGGTGGCTAAAGAGAGTCGTGAGATTGTAAAAATACTCTATACTCAGATTAAAGACAACGACCGATACATCAAGTTTGCCTTCTTAACGGGAGTGAGTAAATTTACAAAAGCGAGTATCTTTTCTGGATTGAATAATTTAGAAGATATATCCCTTAATCCAAACTTTGGAACGATATGTGGTTACAGACAAAAAGATATAGAGAGTACCTTTTTACCCTATCTTAATGGAGTCAATTTAAATGAACTTCAATTGTGGTACAACGGATATAATTTTTTAAATGATAAGGTTTATAATCCTTTTGATATTTTACTCTTTATAAAAAATGATTATAAATTTAATAATTACTGGTTCAAAACAGGAACACCAAGCTTTTTAATGAACAACCCTATAATTTAGCAACGTTTGAAAACCTAGAAGTAGGAGAAGAGATTTTAGAGAGTTTTGATATAGAAAATATTAGTTTTGAGACTGTTATGTTTCAAAGTGGCTATTTGACCATTAAAAAGCAAGAGTATTTTGGTTCAAACCTTATCTATACATTGACATTTCCAAATTTGGAGGTAAAAAAAAGCTTTAATGACTATATCTTAAACAACTACTTCATACGAGTAAGAGATAAAGCGAAAGTACAAATCAATCTCTATAAACAACTCTTATCTGCTAATCTTAATGATTTAGAACAGACACTAAAATCACTTCTGGCTTCCATCGCTTATAACAATTTTACGAACAATGAGATAGAAGAGTATGAGGGGTTTTATGCCTCTGTACTTTATGCTTATGTTGCAGGTGCAGGATTTGAGAAGATTGTTGCTGAAGATGTAACGAATGATGGACGCATCGATTTAACTGTTTTTATAGAGAATAAAATTTATATTTTTGAATTCAAAGTAGATAAAAAAGGAGCTTTGGAGCAGATAAAGCAGAAAGCGTATTTTAATAAATATCTCTCTTCTGAGAGAGAGGTTTATATTGTTGGTGTGGAGTTTGATTCTAAGAGTAGAAAAAATATTGTGGGGTATGCGTGGGAGAGGGTTTAAAAATATAAAAGATTAGGGTAGAGTAGAAACCTCTAAATAACCCATTATTTTTACCGTAAAAGCCTTGGAGTGCAAAATATATCAAAACACTTAAATATCACCCCAATAAATACAATATAATTGGAGCCAACACCTTTACTGTATCCATCGGTGGTTCACTTGGATAATCCGTTGGATCACTAGGGTCTGTTCCTCCAAGATACTCATCATAATTACTTACACCATCATCATCTTTATCAAGCAATTTATCTGAAGCATCTTTAGGGTCTAAACCATATAAGAGTTCATAAGCATCAGGCATAGAGTCATTGTCATCATCATCATCTTCAATATCAGGAGTACCATCTCTATCATAATCCTCTAGTACCTCGACTAAAAAGAGTCGCGTATCTGATAAATCAGAACCGATATATGCCTCTATTTTCACTTCATAAAAATTATCAATATTTTCATCTTGAGGATAAGCTACTTCTGGCTCCAAATAGAAAGAGAGACTACCATTTATCTCATCAATAGTAAAAAATGTTTCATCCGCTCCACCATCTGTTGTAAAGTTAATGCTATTATCATACGGATCTGATGCAGTAACAACACCTGAAAAAAGTTCTCCTTCTGGCATAGAAAAGCTTGAAACAGCTAAATATTTTTTTAGCACAATATTACTATCTTGATCTAAAAATGAAAAAGTCGGATAATCTTTTTTATCTAAGTGCATCACACGAAAAGAACCAGAAGTAAGTAATGTATCAAGCACTAAGGTATCTCGTACACCACTTGTACGACAACGTTCATAACGTGTAGCATTGGCTACTTTATCTTTATAGAGTATCACTACACTTTGATTTGAATCAATAGCTATCACAGGGGCACTAAAAGCACCTGTTTCTATCGTAGTACCGAACTGTTGCCAACTACTTCCATCATAAGTCATAATGACAGAGTTTGCAAGCGTCTCATCTGCATAGGTCACATAGAGTTTATTTTGAGCAGTGATAGCTAAAGATAAACCTCTCACAACACCTGTAGAAAAACCATACGCACCCACGGTTTGCCATGTTTGTCCCTCCAAAGTACGTAATGTGGCTTTACCATCTCCATAGTTATCATTAAAAAGTACATAAGGTTTATTCTCTTTTACAAGAAAATCAAAGTACGTTACATTGCCATAGGATAGAGCGTTATTTCCCACAGTGTGCCACTCTAATCCTTCAAAGCTTTTAACTGAAACCTTTCCTGAATTTCCAGCATCTCTATAAGCAACATAAGGTGTACCTACCTCATTAAATGCCAAATGCATATAGCTTGCTGCTCCTATTGAGAGGTTTGAACCTACTGTTATCCATTGATTGCCTACAAGTTTCATCACAGCAATCTTTTGTGCATTAGCAAAGTCTCCAAAAGCAACATAAGGTGTATTGGTTTGGTCAAATGCCAATGTTGCATGGAAAGCCGAAGATGGTGTAAATCCTGCATTTCCTACCGTGACCCAATTGCCATTAAGTAATTTTTTTACACTAAGTTTCGATGACTCAACAATCAAAATATAAGGCACTCCATTTTGGTCAAGTGCCATATAGGTATAAGATATAATATTTCCCCTAATACCAGTATCAGATAAAGATGTAAAAATGGCACTATCTATAGGATTGGTAATGGTAGGTTTTTCATCAATATCTTGTAAATAGACTTTAAAAAGCTGTTCATCAAAGAGACCAGCAGCATTGGTTACACGTACTTTAACTTCATAGATATTATCAACGTTTGCATCCATAGGTGATTCAAAATCAGGTGCATTGTTAAAACGCAACTCTCCAGAAACACTATCTATGCTAAAGAACGTTGCATCATAGCCTGCTTCAACTGTAAAAATCATGCTACTATTGTGTGGGTCAGTTGCTGTTACTGTACCAACAGTTGCATGGTTCTCTTCTATAAAAAATCCAGTAATCGGTAGATAAGAGAGTACCGTAATATCACCAAAACCAGCCGAAGCCAATAGAGGATTCTCTTCATTATCAAGTACCAAATTAGGGTAACTTCCTCCATCTAGGTAGGCATATCTACCACCTACTGTGTTCCAAGTGCCATTCTCATAACGCAGTACCGTATCAAAATAAGAGTTGGTATTATCTTCATGAAAGTTTTGATATGCAATCACAGGTTGTCCAAGAGAATCTATATGAAGGTCTGTCATCTCCCAAACTTTTTGAGAAAAACCACTCTCTCCTACAGGTAACCAACTAATGCCATTAAACTTTTTTGCTGTAAGTTTATACTCTTTTGTAGCATCAGTATAGACAATATACGGTACATTTGATGCATCAAATGCCATGGATACACTACCGATACCTCCACTATATAATCCTAGGTTAGTCACTTCTTCCCAAGTATTATTAAAACGTTTTACAACCAATTCAATAGCCCTAGCAGGATCACGATAGGCTATATAAGGGTTATTACTTGTATCAAATGCCAACGAAGCACTGCTATGATTGGTATTGAGTTCAAAACTCTCATAAGAACCAACAACCTGCCATGATGTCCCGTTGTAACGCATAAGAATCATACGTAAATTTTTTGTCATAAGACAATAAAGTGTGTCATTCTTATCTATATATATTCTTGATGATGAATTGCTTATCTCGAAGTCACTACTACCTATATGTCCCCAAACATTGGCATGTTGATAGTATTTTTTTACATTCATACCCCCTGAAGCACGATCTGTATAGCTAATATATGGTGCACCTGTAGAGTCAACAGCAATACTCACTTTATCTGCACCCGTTGGAAGATAGTCACCAAGATCTGTCCAAATATCATTTGATAGTGATTTCACATTGATATTAAATGAAGTATCGGTGTAAGCTACATAGGGATGATTAAATTTATCTATTGTAAAAGAGAGATTATTGTAGGGTCTTGAACCAAATTGAGCATCACCTAAGGGTGTAAACACTCCTTGCGTAGAGACATTTGTAATCTCAGGTGGACTGCTTTTGGCTTGAAGATTATCCATCGCCCAACCTTGTTTCGGTGCTTTAATCACAAGAGAAGTAATATTTTGTGTAATTTTCACAGTTTCACGTACTGCTTCAAATGTTTCCTCATAGACTATAGTTGCTCCATCATAAGCAATTACGTCAAGCCTACCTGCAGTGCCTAGTTCATACTCAAAACTCACAAAATTTTGTGGATAGGTAAAGGTAAATTCAACCTCAAGTAATATTTGATTTTCATTGTATAAAAAACGGTTTGTACCTGCTGCTGCATTCGTCACTTTTAATGCATTATTTACATTAGTGGTTATACTATACTCTGAAGCATTGATATTTTCAGCCGATGTACCCGTAGCATAGGTATCAAAAGTTTCGTAAAAAGCCCATAGTGTATGGCTTGAAATAAATAAGAATAATAGAATGCGTAATAACATTATGAGACTCCATGTTTTAAAATATTTTCTATAATTATAAATATAATTATATTATATACAATGTTATATTATAACAAATATTTATTATTTTCTCATAAACTCATCAGCAAAAAATATACACAATTCATGCAATTTTCAAATTAAAAATATATCATATTCCCTAATGCAAAAGAATCTTCTTCATTTAAAACGGCAACAACCCAAACTTCCTCACAAATGCTTCATCTATATCTATTAAGCCTTTTTCCTGAAGTCTGTCAAGTACTTCTTTAGAACAAAAGGTATCTCCAGGCCACTCTCGTGTAAAGCCGTCTACTTCGCTTTTATTGGTCGCATCTATGGCAATAAATGGGGTCAATACTACATCCCTGCTTGCGTCAATATTGTTGACTACACGCCAAATGAGCATATAGGGGTCATTGATATCGTTATTTTTTTTATCTACAATGATGAGGACTTTTATATGCTCTTGAAGCCCATATATTTTTTCTATATCTGACATGACCGACTCAGTTTTATCAACCGTTATGATACATACTGGATTTTTAGTATGTGTAAAGTACTGTTTAAGCTCTAAAATAGAGCTATCTATAGTTTGGAACTTGTTTAGCAAGGTACTATCATCTATAGGATTGGCTATACCCTCTTCTACTTCATCACCCGTTGCATCTACACCAAGTTTACCGCCTACAAACTGTTCTGATGACGAGTGATCCAAGTGATCCACGATACCTTGGGTAATAAGTACTTTTTTAGGATCAAGCCTATTGAGGATATGTGCTGTTAACGATTCACTCTCTTCAAGTTCGGGGGCATCTTCTCCCACAAAAAGTGCATGTTTTACAAAAGACATCTGTCCTACACCCCAAAAAGCATGCATAAATTGCTGTGCATGTCCTTTATAGAGTGTTTTCATCTTAGCTAAAATAAGGTTATGAAACACACCGTTTTCAGGCATATTATAGTCAATGAGATCGGGTGCCATCGGTTTAAGCATCGGTAAGAAGACCCTCTCTGTAGCCCAACCCATATATTTGTCTTCTAATGGCGGTTTTCCAACCACTGTAGCAGCAAACACCGGGTTTTTTTTCATAGTAATGGTCTCTACCTCCATCACAGGAAAAGGCTCTTTGAGTGTATAGTAGCCCGTATGGTCACCAAAAGGCCCTTCTATCTCCATCATTTCAGGATTTACAAATCCTTCTATCACGATATCAACATCTCTAGGAATATAGATATCATTGCTGATAGATTTTACCAATTGTGCATTTTTATTACGTACAAACCCATAGAGTAACATTTCAAACATCCCATGAGGCATGGGAGCCTGTCCGCACCAAATATAGAGTGGGTCACCTCCTATGGCTACAGTGACAGGCATCTTCTTACCTGCCTTTTGATACTGGTCAAAAAAATGAGAAGAGTCTTTATGTATCTGCCAGTGCATCCCCAGTCTCTTTTTATCATACTGTTGGAGTCTGTACATACCAACATTTTGCATCTCGCCGTCTAAACTCTGTGTATAGACTTGCCCCATAGTAATGAATTGACCACCATCTCCTTCCCATGTTTTTAGTATGGGTAACATATCAAGATCTACCTCTTCTTTAGGGAAAATAACCTCTTGACACTCTCCTCTAAATTTTAAACGTTTAGGAAACACATTTTTAAGTGCAAAAAGTTTAGGAATCATGGCAAGTTTTGCTTTGAAGCCTTTAGGCGGTTTAAGCTTTAATAGTTCTTCTATCCCCTCAGCCACATCATCGGGATGTTTTCCAAAAATCTTTTGAGTTAAGGCTTTATTTGCAAAGATGTTCATCAGTACAGGCATATCATATTCAATCCCTTTAGCTCTATGTACAGGTTTCGTAAAAAGGATAGGACGGGAATCATCGGTTTTTACTTCTACATATGCTACATGCGGAATCTCAAGTTCCACATCAAGGGGTTCATCTATAATCTTTAATTGACCGTTCTCTTTAAGCCATTGTATTACATCTTTCATACTAAACCTTTATCTCATTTTCAAAATATTATAACTATTATTACTTAGATAAGAGAGAAAAAGATTTTAAATATTAAAATGCGAAATAAAGGAAAAATATATCTCTAATTTTTATAAAATATGCTTATCGGGTGTGATAATATGGATAAATTCATAGGGGTTTATGTTATCATAAAAGAAAATATATAAGGTTGCACCTATTCATGAAAGTCCTATTAAAAAGTCTTCTTTTTATTTTACTTTTCATTCTTGTGATTATTTTCACCATTGTCACGACAAAAACAGGAAATAGAATAGCCTATCTCTATATCGGTGATCAGATTAGTGAAAAGTCTCGCCTTGATGTTAAAGTACTTTCTCTCAACTTTCACCAATATCCTGAATTTACCGGAGAACTGTTGATTGAAGATGCGTACAGACTTAACATCAATGGAATACTTAGTTTTTCGACCCTCAATTTAGATTTTTCTATTTCAAGTAACTGTATTTCAAGTAATCTCTGTCGCATTGAAGATGATGTCAATATCAAAGGAAAAATTTATGGTAAATTTCGAGACTTTACAATCAAAAGTGAGGGTAAAATACTCGATGGTACACTTCGTTTAGATGCTATAAAAAAACGTCGTAACTTTGAAAATGTTAATCTGACATTAACCGATATCAACTCCACCAAATTCTTTACCGCCTTAGATGAAAAACCTCTGTTAAACGGACTATCCAACATCCATTTACATTTAGATACCTATGGTAAAAAAGAGAAAAAAGGTCAACTTAGCTTTTATGTCAAAGATCATAATTATTCTGATACAGACATAGAAGTCATACTCGATACCAAGATTAATATTGACAATAAAAAATTAACCTTTGATGCTAATTTGAGTATGCCTACGGCAACTGTGCAATTGAGAGAGGGGCGATATTATCAGAAACTCAAGTATGCTTCGGCAGCGTATATTTTAGATATCCAAGAGCTTGCAGATATAGAAAAGATAACAGAGGTAGATGCTATAGGACCGTTTTATGCAACCGGTGACCTTGTACTAGACAAAAAAATCAAAATGAAAGGTCTCTCTGAAAGCTTTGGCGGTATGTTAAATATTGCCTATGAAAAAAAGAGATTCCATTTTGATTTGGAAGATGTACCTTTTAATACGATTATGCAAAGACTTAAACAAAATCCGCTTCTAGATGCCAAAATGGCAGGCACCATTGATTATGATGTAGAGCAAAGAGCAATGCACACCGAAGTAAAATTAAAACATGTGAAATTTTTACAAAAAGAGTTAAATGAACTTGTGCAAGAAAAATTTGGACATGACCTCAATCAGGAAGTATTTCCAAATAGCAGTTTTGAAGCTGCCTATAAAGATGAAATACTCACTTCTTATCTTAAAATAGCAAATGACAATAATTATTTGATTTTCAAGAATACGGAGTTAAATCCTACTGAAAGATCTATAAAGACAACCATTGACTTTCAAATACAAAAACATAATATTTCAGGAAAACTCTATGCTAGAAATGATGGCTATACACGTAATACCTTAGATACCTATCTCACCTTTGATGGTTTGGTAGAAAAACATTATAGACTCAAATTACAGGGTCCTCTTAGTAAAAAATGGATCAATATGGACTATGAACTGAGTGCTGCACGTCTTCCGAGTCATATCTGTACCATAGAAGATGATATCAATATTAGCGGACACCTCTATGGACCTTATACGCGTTTGTATATTAGAGGAGAGGGTACGGGTCTAGATGGAAAAATTAATTTTGACACAGTGAAAGTCTATAATGAGCTCAAAGATCTCAATATTAAAATGCGCGGGATTCATGCAAATAAACTCTACACTTTGTTAGGACTCACTGACCTCCCCCACGGTAAAGCTACACTTGATGCACATTTCAAATATCTCAACAATAAAACGAAACAAGGTACCCTCTCCTACACGCTGGATAATGCGAGCTATAAAACACTTCCGCTTACTCTCTCTTCAAGTTTCAATATAGACAATGATCTCTACACCTTTAATGCCGATATCAATTTAAATGAGATCAAATCCAAAATCTCCAAAGGAGCCTATAATGCAGCTCAAAAAAGCACACATGCTTTTTATACCCTTGACATCAAAGATCTTGCACACGCCCAAACCCTGCTCGGACATAAATATTTTGGTTCATTTTATGCTATGGGAGAGATAGACTATAAAGATGCTATAGAAATTAAAGGTCTCTCTAAAACCTTTAGAGGCATTACTGAGTTTCTCTATAAAGACGAGATACTCTATGTGGACTTTAAGAATGCTTCATTCAAAGCAATTCTGCAACTACTTGACTATCCAAGCTATCTTGAAGCTAGTACCAATGGCAGTGTGAATTATGACTTTAAAAAAGAGTTACTGCTGGTCAATACCAAACTAGATGATGCAAAGTTTTTACCCTCAGAACTTGTTGAAAAAGCCTATAAAAAAGCAGATATCAATCTACTTTATGAAACGTTTGATGCAAGTGAATTAGAGATAAAATATCAAAATAATATTATCACAGGGAGTATAAAACTTTCTAATCTTGAAAGCCATATCTATTTAACCGATGCATATATTGATACCAAACTAAAAGAGATTAATGCTTACTTTGATATCTACATACAAAATAAAGAGTTAACAGGAAAAATATATGGTTCATTGAACAAACCGAAAATAAACCTTAATATGCAAAGACTTATCCAACATGAGATGGACAAACAGATCGATTCTATGGGAGGTCAAGCCCCTAGAGAGATGATGGAGAGTATGCCTATGGGAGGCACTGCAAAAGATGTTGTCACCGGGACGGCAGGCTCCTTTATGAAAGTGTTCTTTTAGCCTAAACTGTAACCTGTATTCACCCACTCTATGCTATGATAACTAGAGATAAACAAATAAGGTCCATATGATCTATGTCCACTATTTTTAAATATTTCACCTATACTTTCATCCTATGTTCTCTGCTTATACTCTATCTCCTCTATACACCCCAAGGCAATAAGAGCATCTATGACTATGTAAGTGATCTATTGAGCCAAAAGTCCGGTTTACAAGTAGAAGTAAAATCGATTCAACTGCATCATTATTCTCAGGTTACTACAGAGATGAATATAGAGAGAAAAGCCAAACTTATACTTACAGGAGAATTAGACGATACTTCTCTGGATATGAATTATGTGCTTACAAGTGAATGTATCGCATCAGATGTGTGTAAAATAGATGACAATATAGATATATCTGGACATGCAAAAGGACCGTTTTCCCGTTTGGATATTTCTGGCAAAGGAAAAGCTCTAGATGGAAATGTCACCTATGCCTTCCTAAAATCTACAGATAAAGTAGAAGACCTCAAGATTGTCATGCATGATGTCAACTCCACCAAACTGCTTACACTCCTAGGACAAGATGCCCTCATCAAAGGAAAAGCAGATGTCACCGTAGCGTTTGAAATGATGAGTGAGAACAGTAAACTAGGCTCCATGACTTATGATGTAAGAGACAATAACTTTTCAGGTATTCCTTTAAATTTACATACCAAAGTAGATATTGTCGATATGCAACATACCTTTATCATTGATATCACTTCACCTTACTTGCAACTCAATATATCCAAAGGACATTATCATCAAGAAAAAAAACTTGCTGATGCCTTTTATACGCTTGATATAAAAGACATTTCTCGACTTGAAACACTGCTAGGCTATAAATATCTGGGACGATTCTATGCTATGGGAGAGATAAAGTATGATAAATATTTGAAAATATCCGGTCTTTCAAAGTCTTTTGGAGGGATGATAGATTTTCTTTTTGAGAAAGATGGTTTACATGTCAAACTCAATGCAGTATCTTTCCTTGATTTTATGTCACTCTTTCCTTACCCTCCTATGCTGGATGCTGAGGCTACAGGTGACCTATATTATAATTTTTTCCAAAAAACCCTGGTTGTCAATACAACACTCAACAGAGCAAAAATAGTACATGAGCAACTGATCAATATCATACACAATAAGACAAAAGTAAACTTAAAAAGAGAAATCTTTGAGAATAGTATTTTAGATGCAAGTTACCATAATGGTCTTCTTTTGGGAGATATCAAACTGAAAAATAGAAAAAGCC
Source organism: Campylobacterota bacterium (assembly GCA_034660455.1). GTDB lineage: Bacteria > Campylobacterota > Campylobacteria > Campylobacterales > Sulfurovaceae > Sulfurovum. The sequence continues at coordinate 12,154 of JAYEJF010000030.1, forward strand.
GTCTATTTTTAACAAATATTCTCATGGATACAAATCAAAGTACGCTTAATGCATACTTTGACGTTCATATGCAAAGACAGGCATTCTCCGGAAAACTCTTTGGTCCTCTTGATTCCCCTGAAGTAGATCTCAATATGCAAAAGCTCATACGCTACCAAATGAACAAACAATTAGACTCTATCATCGGTGAAAACAATCGAAAAGTGTTAGACAAAATTCCAGTAGGCGGCGCGGCAAAAGAGATGGCTACGGGTATGGGCGCAAGTTTTATAAAGATATTTTTCTAAAGGAGACTGCTAAAGTCTTTGAGGCATCTCCTCTTTAAAGGCAATACTTTCAGCTTTCTCCAATATATCCAGTGCACCGTCTGCAATCATCAACTCCGCTAACTCCAATCCTAATGTCTCAAATGCTTCTTTTGAAGCCCTAAGCTCTTTATGCATGATATTTGTACCATCAGGATACCCCAGCATTGCCTTTACGCTAATATCCTCTCCTATGAGTAGCGCATTGACCGCTACAGGTGCAGAACACCCTGCTCCAATGGCAGAGACAAAATCACGCTCTATTTTTGCACAGATAAAACTATCTTCATCATTTAAGGTCATAGCAATTTCACGTACAAAAGTGTCACTGCTTACAATCTCTATCCCTAAGGCAGCCTGCCCCATAGGCGGTATAAAAAAATCCAATTTTTCAACAAAAGGGATATCTTTAAGTAGATCTAATCTATAGAGTCCAATGTAAGCGAGTATAATGGCATCATATTGACCCTCTTTAAGTTTTCGCAATCTGGTATTTACATTCCCTCTGAGTTCTTTTACCTTTAGATCGGGTCGTTTTTCAAGAAGTTGCATACGTCTTCGTAAGCTTGTTGTCCCTACCCTTGCACCATGAGGCAGTGCATCCAAACTTTCATAGGTGTGGGAAAGCAATACATCGCTTTGGTCTTGCCTGGTAGTGATGGCACATAGTTCCAAACCTTCAGGGATATATGTCGGTACATCTTTGAGTGAGTGCACGGCAAGATGTGCATTACCCTCAAGCATCTCATCTTCAAGCTCTTTGGTAAAATGCCCTTTCCCTCCTATCAGTGCCAAAGGTTTATCGAGAATTTTATCACCTTTAGAGGTGATTTCATTCAATTCAACGCTGATATGAGGAAAGGATGTTTCTATCCGTGCTTTAATATGATATGCCTGCCAAAGAGCAAGATTACTTGCCCTGGTTGCAATAATTAATTTTTCAACCACGCTTCAGACCCTCTATTTAATAAGTTTTTTATACCCGTCACGCATTTTATCCCACTCCCCGTCAATATAAATTGTAGGCGTACCCGAAACCATCATTTTACCTGCTGCATCCGCATCTGCTTTTAAGGCATCTTTCACCTCTTTTGCATCAACTTGTGCAGGAGTCACGCTGTAGCCTGCATGCTTTTTAACCGCTGCAAGAATTTTTGTCATATCCGTCTCTTTGGGAGAAATTTGAAGTGAATATATTTTTTCAACCACATCCATCTTCCCTTCATGCTGTGCCACATGCATGATACGTGTAAGGATATCTGAAACAGGGTGTATCCGTAAAAGTGGCAAATGATAGTAATAGACTGCAATTTTTGTAGGGTTCTCTTTTGCTGCATTAAAGACAGCTGGAACCACTTCTTGACAGAATGGACACTGCGGATCGGAGAAAATAAGTATTTTATGTGCTGCATCTTTATTACCAAAAAGTAAATGTGCATCATCATAATAAGAATCCGGTACCGTTGGCTTGATGTTATTACGATAATCATTCCCCGTCTTCATATCTATAAGATGACCTGTAATCAATCCATCTTTAATAAACATCGTTTCAGGTGCATGAATCTCCTTCTTTTGATACTCCAAATCCATGGTTGTTAAGAGTATGGTCCATCCGGGTAACTTCTCATGTGTTTTAGACTCAATCACCGTGACCCCTTTTACTTTAACCTGTGGATTTTTTACCACTGATTTTTTTACATATTTAAGTAATACTTTTGTATCGGGTTGTGCACTTGCACTAAGTGTTACTGTCGCTACGGCTGTGCTTATCAATAATTTCGACATCAATGACATCATCATCTCCTTGTGTTTTATAATGTGTTGTTTGTTCAGGTGTTATTTTAACGATAAATTGTAAATAAAGTGTATAAAAAAGTGCAATCACTCCTAAGAAATCAGAAAATACCCCGGGAATTATAAGGAGTATGGCACCTACAAAATAAGACATGCTGACGTTTTGAAACCTTTTAAAATCCAACTTACCCATTTTCATTGACTGCATATTTCCCATCATCGTTTGTGATGATTGCTTAAAAAGCATCATACCCGCCATAAAAGAGAGTATAATCCATATGACTGACCACAAAAAGCCAATAGTCTCTCCTGTCTTTAACGAGAGATAAAGTTCAATCAAAGCAAAAGGTATCAGTAAAAAAATCATATTAGAATCTTTCCGCCAACAACGCCACAATATCCCCAGAAGATATCTCTTCCTTTTTCATACCGTCTCTGCTGAGGAACTCCACAACACCCTCAGACAATTTTTTACCTATCACAACTGCATGAGGCACACCAATGAGTTCATAATCTTTCATCTTCGCACCGAATCTGTCTTTTCGCTCATCAAGTAGCACATCTACGCCTTTTGACAACATCATCTCATACAGTTTTTCACCTAAAGCAAGCTGTTCATCATCTTTGATATTTGAAATAATAATTTGTACATCAAACGGTGCGGACTCTTTTGTCCAGATACACCCTTTATCATCATGGTTTTGTTCTATAATCGCTGCAAGCAGACGGCTAACTCCGATGCCGTATGTTCCCATCACCATAGGAACGGATTTACCATTCTCATCTAAAAAGTTACATGCTAAAGGTTCTGAATATTGTGTTCCAAGCTGAAAAATATGTCCTGCTTCTATCCCTTTTGTGTAACGAAGGTTTCCGCCACAATACTTACATCTGTCCCCTTCACAAACTGAAGAGATATCGGCATAGGTCATCTCATCGGCAGTAAAATCATTCGGGTTGACTACTGCACCCAAAGACTCTTCAATCACAACGATACCAGGCAAGGCTTCATCCTCACACACCACAAGTTCATTGGCACCTATGGCATTACACGCTTTTACCTCTTGAAGTTCACTCGCTAAAGGCAATACAAATCTGACATAAGCAGACTTCCCCTCATCATATAAGGCTTTCATAATCACTGTTTTTACTTCTGTTTGTGTATCGTATATTTTTGCTTCTGCCACTGCTGCTTCAATGTTTGCACCATACTCACAGCTATCACAAACAACAATCGTATCTTCTCCAGAATCTGCAAGTACCATAAACTCTTTACTTCCACTTCCCCCTATCGCCCCCGAATCAGCTTCAACCACTCTAAACTGCAGTCCAAGACGTGTAAATATTTTTTTATATGTCTCTTCCATCAAGGCAAATTCTCTGTGCATATCTTCAGTAGATGCATGAAAACTATAGGCATCCTTCATTAGAAATTCACGTCCCCTCATCAACCCGAATCTAGGACGTATCTCATCTCGGAATTTTAAATTGATCTGATAGAGATTCAGTGGCAACTGTTTATAGGACTTCACCGTTTGACGTACCAGGTTTACCATCATCTCCTCATGGGTGGGACCTAAGATAAAATCATTACTCTTACGATCTTTAAATCGCAACAGCTCTTTACCGTATTTCTCCAGTCGTCCACTCTCTTTCCAAAATGATGCGGGTGTCACAAAAGAGAGACTCACCTCTTGACAGCCTGCCTTGTCCAATTCATCTTTGACGACGGCTCGTACCTTGTCAAGTATCTTTTTACCTAATGGAAGAAAGTTATAGAGCCCCGAACCCCCTACTGACTGTATAAATCCACCACGTATCAAATAAACATGACTGGCTAACATGGCATCATTAGGCGTCTCTTTGGTTGTAGGTATTAATAGTCTTGAAAATCTCACGTATTGTATCCTTTAATATGATGATCATTTTTATACTGTTTGGCATCAATATTCTCTGTATCGATATTAAACATCTTCTTTACCGCTTCTATGCAGTTTGCATTTTTCTTCTCCATAGATGAAGCCCTGAGATTTTGTGTCGGATCATGCAAAAACCGATTGAACATCTGCTCTGCCATTTTTCGCATATTTTTCTCTGCTTGGGCAGGAACAAAGCCTTTTTTAATTGCACGGTTTATCTCTTCATCAATTGCAACTGAAACATTTTGCCGCATCTCCCTAATCACCGGTTCAATGGAGAGTGCCCTAAGCCATGTATAAAAATCTTCTTTGTATTGTTCTACTATCTCTATAGCTCTGACTGCTTGTTCTTCCCGCAAAGCATGATTGGTTTGAGAAATAGCACGTAAATCATCTATGCGAAAAAGTTGTAATTTATCTAAATCGATATCTTCGATATCACGCGGTATTGCCATGTCAAACCAAAGTCTTGGCAGTGTTTCATTCTCTATCATTGCTGCGGTGATGAGCGCTTCTCTAGCTGCAGTGGCTGAGAAGAGTAAACGGTAACGATTGATATATTTAGGTAGTTTATCCATCGTTGCAGCTTTAACATTTTCACCTAAAGTATGGGCTATCAGCTCTACCTTCTCTTTGTCTCTTCCCATCATAATCACATCACAACCTGCCCGCAGAAGATGTTTTGCAGCAAGGACACCCATCTCACCTGCACCGACAACCACTGCTGTCATACCGGTCATATTGTCACCCAGAAGTTTATGTGACTGGGCTACTGCTACAGAAGCGATAGAGATAGGATTTTGAGAAATATTTGTCACATTACGTACTTCTGCTGCACACCTCACGGCATAAGAGATGATACGATTCAATTTAGGCCCGGCCGTACGATTTTTATGAGAAAGCATAAATGCCTCTTTCACTTGACCCGTAATTTGAGATTCCCCAACAACCAAGGAGTCCAAAGAGGAGACAACGGAAAAAATATGATACACGGCATCTTCATCATCATAACGCACCACTGCATTTTTCAATTCATAAAAGTTAAGATCACTCTTTTGTGCCATCAAACCTAAGACAGTATGATACGATGAAAAGTTATCTCTTGTAGCAAGTACAATCTCTACACGATTACAGGTAGAGACAATAAATGCTTCATGAATAAAGTCAAAAACAACCAACTGATCTAGCATTGTTGTTTTTTCGGTTTCATCAGCAAATGCCAATTTTTCCCGCATACCCTGATCACAATTTTTATGAGAAAAACTCATTACCTGATAATACATCAAAACTCTCTTAGTATCATTTGCATGGCAATATCTGAAAGTGCGGTTTCACCAAATTTATTCATTAATGCAATGGCTTCTTCCACAAGTTCTTTTGCTTCAAGAAATGATTTTTCAATAATCTGATGATTTTTCATCTCTTCAAGTATCCATGCTTGCTCTGCTAGGTTGATTTTTTTGGCATGTAAGGCTTTTAATCTTTTTTGCCCGGCTTCATCCAAGCGTTCATAAAGGTAAATATAAGGGAGTGTTGTCTTCCCCTCTTCAAAATCATGCATTGCCGGTTTACCTAAAGTAGCTGCATCTGAAGTAATATCTAAAATATCATCAATCATTTGAAATGCCAACCCGAGGTTTCGACCGTATCTCATATAGGCTACTTTGTTTTTACCTGCCAAAACTGCTGCTGCCCCTGCACTCGCTTCCATGAGCGAAGCGGTTTTCCCATAGATCATTTCAAGATAGAGTGCTTTGTCTGTATAAAATGTTTTAGAGAGTGACACATCTTTCAACTCGCCAAGGCTAAGCTGCGTAACCGCATTGGAAACAATTTTGGCAACTTCGGCACTAATGTTGTTTAATTCAAAAAAGCCTTTGGAATAGAGGATGTCACCCAACATAATAGCAGTCTTATTCCCGTAGAGCGCATTCATGGAGGGTTGTGAACGTCTTGTATACGCATCATCGATGACATCATCATGTAAAAGACTTGCAGCATGTATCATTTCGACTACGGCGGCCAATTTTATGACACTCAAAGAAGTTCCTGCAATTTTTATAATGAGTTTTGCACGCAACCTTTTACCGTGAGGGAGTTTTCCATAGAGTCTGCGAACCTCTTTGTCATTTAACTCAGCTATAAACTGTTCTATTTTTCTCTCTACTGCACTTAACACTATATTGCTGTCCTAAACGATTTTATATTTTATATCCACTAAAGTAAATAATTATAGCAAAATCTTTTTAATTTTTCTCTTCAAATATATTTTTGAATTTTATCTATATGTATATAGTTTACGATTAAATCGCTTCTTCATATTTCACTTTATATATCACGGCATACATAAGCGGCACATAATAGAGGTTCAATATGGTTGCCCATGCAATACCAAAACCAAGACTGATGGCCATAGGCTGTAAAATGAGTGCCTGTCCCGAAGCAAAGAACATCAAGGTAAATAACCCCAATATAGTCGTTAGCGATGTCAAAAGAATGGGGCGAAGTCTTTGTATGGCTCTTTGCAATACCTCTTCTTGATTCTTACCTTTTCTAATGACAGAAAGCATGATGAGACCATCATTGACAACAACACCAGCTAAACCAATAATACCCATGACACCGGGCATACTTAAATGTAAACCTACAACATACTGTCCAAAGAGTGCCCCTACTATGGAGAGTGGTATGGTAGAGACGATAATCAATGGCATAATAAGAGAGTTAAACATCCACACAAGTGTGATAAAAATCAAAAAGATAGCTATCATGGCTGCTTGTGACATCTCTTTTTGCATCTTTTTATTCTCTTTCTCCTCACCTTTAACAATAACAGTGACATCCTCTTTTTCTAGTGCATCAAGCAGTGGTTTTATCTGCAACATTACATCTGTAGCCAACACTTTTTTACTCTCCACCCTAGCTGTCACTGAACGTACACGCATCGAGTCCTCTTTAAATATCTTGACATAACTGCGCTGATAGGTAAAATCACAAATATCCCCTAAACGCACCATTTGGCTCTTATCAGGTGTAGGCAATTTCACACTATGGAGTTGCAATCCTCTGTCTTTATCGGGATTTTCTATACGCACCCGAATCAGTCCTGTTTCATTAAACATTTTTCCATACTCTGCTTTCAGAAATGACCCTTTTAACACAGAGGTGATATAGGCTTCATTGAAACCCAGTTGTTGTCCATATTCATTGACGCGGAGTTTAAGCTCTCTTACACCCTCCTTCGCATTATCCGCAATGTCTTTTACACCGTCAATACTTGATAATTTCTCTTTAAGACGCTTTAGTGCATCCAACATTTTTTCATTTGAAGTGGTTGAAAATCCTATCTCAATATCATTACCTACCACACCTGCTTGGGGTGCATAGACATTTAACTCCGTAAAAACAGGATCACCTTGAGCATTTTTTAAGGTTTTATGGTGGGTTAAAATATCTTTTTGAATAAACGTAACAACATCTTGTGCTGTACTTTGACGAATCATATCACTACCATCATACTCCAATGAAAAAACCGGACTGATATACTTATCAAAAAAGTTTTCAGGTGCCTTTTCATGAAGATTGACAAAAATCTGAAAAAGATTATCACCCGTTTCAAAATCTTGTTTTGCATCAATATTGATACCTATAACAGAGGTCACCGAAGAGAGGTCGCCGTCATCTATCTTTAACAAAAGCTCTTTCTCTATTGCCGTCACATAGACTTCGGTATCTTCTAGCTCATTATTCACATCGATTTTACCATTTAAATAGATTTGAGTCGTATCAAACTCAGGAAAAAGTTTAAATTTGGTGAGTTTAAACATTCCCATTGTCGCTAAAAGTATCACTGTAACCAATAATAGCAGGCTTCGTTTTTTATAGTGTAAGAGTGTTCCTAAAATAGCTTGGTACAGACGATTGACTTTAACCCAAAACCCATTTTGGCGATGCTCATTTTTCACCCTCCCCATACTGAAAAACTCTTTTGCATGAAGGGGTAAAAAATAAAATGCTTCAAAAAATGAGCTTACAAGCAAAATACTTATCATGATAGGCAGGACCTTCATAAAAACACCCATCTCTCCACTCATGATGAGCAGTGGCAAAAAGGCAAATACCGTCGTTAATGTGGCCGTAAGTACAGCAGGGAACATTTCAACTGCTCCTTCAATAGCCGCGTCTCTGGGATTTTTCCCCATCTCTATATGCCGATATATATTCTCTGCAACAACAATTGCTTCATCGACTATCATACCCAGTGCGATCAATGCTCCCAATAGTGTTAGCATATTAAGGCTATACCCCATTAAATCTGCACCGACGATCGTAATCATGAAACTTGCGGGAATCCCAATAGCGACAATTAACGCGATACGAATATTTACACTCAACAATAGTGCTAAAAAGACAAGTATTAATCCAAACAGAATATTTGAAGAGACCAGGTTCAGCCTGTTTTTAATCCACACAGAAGTATCGGTATAGGCTTCAAAAGTAATATCGGGATACTCTTTTGAGAAGCGTTTTAAATCCTCTTTAATCTGTTTACTCAATGCAATAGCATTCCCCTCTTTTGTCTTATTGATATTCAATGAAACATTTCTTGCACTGTTAAAGTGAGAGATTTCTCCACGATCACTTAAGCCAAATCTCACGCTTGCAATATCACCAATGCGTACACGCTTGTTAGCTACCGTAATCAACGTACTCTCTACCTGTTTTGCACTCTTCTCACCATTGATAGTAGAGATATAAAGATGGCTTCCTTGCTGCTTAAGCGTACCAATGGGGAAGATAGAACTTAAACTGCTGATGGCTTGATACACACTCTCTTTTGCAAGTCCATATGCAGAGATCTTCTCATCATTTATCTCAATCAATACCTCATCATCCACATCACCGTAGACTGTCAGTCCGCTTAGTTCCTGATATCGACTTAAATCACTTTTAAGCGTATTGGCCACATCAAGCAGTCTACGGGTTGTCACATCGCCTGAAATTGCAATAATAAGCAAAGGAAAATCTTTTTCTACAAGCTTTGCTGTGGGTTCATTCATATCTGTGGGTAAATCACGTCTGACATTCGAAATAACATCTTTAACATCATCAAGCGTACT
>JAYEJF010000030.1:21391-49816 GCA_034660455.1 Campylobacterota bacterium
TTAGAGGAAAATGCTTTGCCTAAAGCGTGATTTTTTCCACAGGTGCAACGCATCGCCTGAGGATCGCAGATACAAGACTGTGCCCATTTTTTAAAGCGGTTTTTAACAAGACGGTCTTCAAGGGAGTGAAAAGAGATCAATGATACTACCTCATTTTTTGTATGTTTCCGCTCCAGAGCATCCAGTAAGCCCTCTATCTCTCCTAGTTCATTATTCACTTCTATACGTATCGCTTGGAAGACTAAAGTGGCAGGGTGTATCTTCCCTCCAAAGGGTATCACAGTTTTTACGATCTCGCTAAGTTGCTTTGCACTCGCTATAGGCTCTTTTTCTCTGGCTTCTATCACGATAGCAGCCAATTTTTTATATGCACGTATTTCACCATAAACATCAAAAATATATTCCAATTTATCCTTAGAATATCTATTCACTACTTCATAGGCCGAAAGTGTTGAAGAGGAATCCATACGCATATCCAAAGTTTCAGAGTTAAAAGAGAAACCACGCTCTTTTTTATCAAGCTGCAAAGAGGAGACACCAAAATCTGCTAATACTGCCACTACAGGTTTTTCCTGCAGCGTAGGAAAAACCGTTGCAAACGTACCTTTATAGAGGGTACTGCGATCGGCATAAGGCGTTAAACGTTTTTTTGAAAATGCCAACGCTTCATCATCACGGTCTATGCCAATATGCTGCAAATCTTTATATTTTGCCAACATTTCAGAACTATGCCCTGCATATCCAAGTGTACAATCTACAAAATAGCCCTCACACAGACCTTTGAAACTCTCCAAAACTTCATCCAATAGTACAGGTATATGAGGGGTATGCATCAAAATCCTTTTGTAGGTGCTATTTTAAATATCAATGTTATAATAGCGAAATTAGATGAAAAAGGCTCTATAAAATGGTTGACAAACATCTCATAGAAGATATCAAACATGTTTCACTCTCCCTGTTTAATAAAAACTTTTTTGGTGTCTATCATGGATCAATCTCCGCACGGATAAGTGCCAGCGGATTTATCATCAACTCCAAAGATACTATCTTAAATGAAGTCACTGAAGATTCACTGGTCAAACTTGATTTTCAAAAAAGGGATTATCGTTGGAGTATGGCAAACCCTGATGTACATATCCATGAAAATATTTATGAAAACATACCCAGTGCAAAATATATATCTTATACCATGCCGCCCTATGCAACAGCGTATTCACTCAAGCATGGTAAAGTTTCTCCACAAGATTACTTTGGGAAAAAACTCTTGGGTGAAGTGCTGGTCTATGATCCTAAAAGTACGGATGACTGGCTAGAGAGAGCACCCTATGAGATACCTCACTTTTTCCAAAAACACGATACACACCTACTCCTTATCAAGGGTTTTGGTGTAATCTCTTATGAGAGAGATATTACAGAGATGGCAAAAAAAATTTCCATCTTAGAAAACTCTTGTAGAATTTTAGCACTCTCTTCCAATCTTTAATATAATCTTGGTCAGCGTCTGTAGTGTGTGACTTTTTCCTCTTCATTGATTAATGTTAATTGGTTTTTATTCATCTGCCCGATTTTAATGATGCGTATAGGTTGCTGATCAAAACGATGTTTAAAATGGTTTGCGAGTTGACGCAAAGATGCTTGAGAGATACGATATACCTCTTTGGCAAAAGGAACATCGACCTTTTGAATCACATACACCAGTCTATCCTTGTGTGATTTCCAAATCCCCGAACCTTTGATCTGAAGATCTCGTACAAAAGCATCCCCTTTTTGAACACTAACGAGTAACAAAATTGAAAAAGTGTTATCAGCATTTAAATTGAGATACTCCTTTTCTAGCGTAAGCGTCCCCTTATTATTCACTTGATTGACAGATTGCCATTCTCCTACCAGAAGTCCATTTTGATTGAGCGCATAGAGCTGGGCTATCATGATTAAAAGCATCACGAAGATTTTCATACTATTTCACCTTTAACATCATACTTGTTGTATTATAATCAGTTATAACTGTAAACAGTGTTGTAAAGCATAGTTTTGTTATACTCTTTTTCAATATTTCCTGATAAATTTCGCGCATAGGATATCACTATGAACCAAACACAAAAAAGACTCAGTATCATTAACCTTGCTATCTCGATTACCGACATTGAAACCATCCAGCTTCAAATTTTAAAATTGGGTCTCCTTAAAACAGATGAAAAGATCCAAAAGATTATCGCCATGCTTCAGGCAGAAAATTATGCGCAAGCGCAGGGACTGATTATAAGCTATATCGAAACGCCTACAGACAATGTGGTACAAAGAAGTTCCCAGGATAAGAGACATCTCTCTGCCAACGAAGAACAATCAATAGAAGAACAATCCATCATAGATGAGTTCCATCTTTTTGTCACACCCCAAGAGAATGAAGAGAGAATAGAAATAGATATTAATGACTTCATGCGTGATAATAGACACAACTCTACCCCCAAATCCATAGAGAGAGCCAAAAGACAAGAACCTCTCGAAATCATGGAAGAGGTTGATATAAATGACTTTCTCAGTGTCGCCCCTATCTCTAAAGCAGAGCATAGAGTAGAAAATAATGATTTTGACTCTCTTCTCAATATCCATGCAGATGATGTACTCACAGACACTATTAATCTGCATAAGGACCATACGGAAGAGGATAACTTTTTTACCCTCCCCCCTCAAAACAAAGAAGCCAACATAGATGAACACAGTATCTCAAAAGATACTTTTTTTGATCACCATGTGCCGGAGGCTCAGGGACAAGAGTTGGAACCTTATCTTCAGAGTGGAGAGGCTGAAGAAATAGAAGAAAATATAAGCGAAAAAAAGAGTCCCCCTCTAACAGCGAAGCGAACAATTCAAAAGGAACCCATACAAGAAAACATTTTGAAAGAGGCAGATTTTTTAAAAAAAGATACCCCCTTAAAAGAGCTCTCACCCACTTCAGAGATAGGAGATAAAAATGGCTCAACCGAGTATAAGTCTATTCCCTATATCGCAGAAAAACTCGAAAACATGATCAATCAGTACCCCTCATCCCATAAAAATCCTGAGCCGTTTACAGCGCTTACGAATCTGTTGACAAAAATCTCCCAAAGGAGTTTCAGTGAAAAGGAGATTGAAGAGACCTTAACAGAGGTCAAAAAATTAATAGATGCGCAGCAATTCTCTCAGGCAACACAACTTTTACTTCTAGCTGCAGCTACACCCTCACCCTTTGCACAACTCATCTTGGCTAGAGAACTCTATAAAGGGGTTCTCTTTACACAAGACATACCTCAAGCCTTTACTATTTTAAATAGACTTACAATGGATGATTACCCTGAAGCACTCTGTGACTTGGGACAGTTTTTTGAATATGGCATAGGTACTAAAAAAGATCAAAAAAGGGCACAGGAACTCTATAAGGAATCAATGAATTTAGGGATAAAACGTGCAGGCGTACATTATGCCCGCATGAAAAAAAGCAGAAAAAGGTTTTTTGGAAGTTGACGCAACCTTTAGTGTCCAGTTTCACTGTTTCTTTTTGAGATATTTTTTTACACTCCGATTCATTAGCAATAAGCTTATTTTAGATAAAATATTGTATAAATTTTTCGATTGAAGGTAGATAAAGTATGATTAGTTGGATGCAAAAACACAATAAGTATCTTGTATGGACAATATGGATAGCCACCATTGCATTTATCGGTGCAGGTTTTGTAGGCTGGGGGAGTTATAATTTTGGCTCCAAAGCGGGGAGTGTTGCCAAAGTCGGAGATATTGAAATCACACAAACAAAATTGAATATGGCATATAGTAATATTTATAACCAATATAATGAAGCACTCCAAGGAACTCTTGACGATAAAAAAGCAGAGGAGATGGGTCTGGTCAAACAGGCATTTGCACAATTAGAAACCCAAGCTAAGATTTTGAACTTTTCAAAAGAACTAGGCATTGTTGTATCCGATGAAGAGATAGTAAAAAGACTACAGAGTATAAGCGCTTTCCAAAAAGAGGGGATGTTCAACAAAGAGATCTATACTGGTTACCTCCGATCGCAAAGAGTTAAAGCACATGTGTTTGAAAACACGATTAAAGAAGAACTTACGATTCAAAAAACACTTGCGCTACTCAATGTAGATGCCCTGCCTTTTGAAGAAGAGGCAATTGCAGCAGGTATGAATGTCAGTGATAAATTAGCCTATAAAGTTTTGACCCAGGATGATGTAGAATTTACACTTGATACAAGTAAAGTAAAAACATTTTGGGAAACACAAAAAGAGAACTTCCTCACAGATAAAATGTATACACTTTTAGTTGTTTGGACCCCTAGTCAAGATGTCGTTGTCACGGAAGATGAGATTAAAGCACATTATGATGCCAAAAGCTTTAATTACACCGATGCCGAGGGGAAACAACTTACTTTTGAGGAAGCAAAAGTATTAGCCAAAAAAGATTTAAAACTCAAAAAAACCAAAAAAACAGCACAAAAAGCCTATATAGCATTCAAAAAAGGAGAACTTGAAAGCAGCCATAAGATTACGCTTTCACCGGGAGATAGCACACTTTCAACTGAACTATGGGATATCTTGGAAGAAAAATCCGTAGGAGATATTCTTAAACCTAAAGTAGTTTCCGACAAATATGCAACCATCAAAATAGAAAAAATCATCTTACCTAAAACAAAAACATATGAAGAGGCGAAAAAAGAGGTAACGGATATCTATCTACAGCAAGCAAAAAAAGAAGCTTTACAAACTTTAGCAGAGTCAACACTCAAAAATTTTGACAATAATGATGCAATCATATCAGATTTTGTGAAGCTTGAAGAGAATGTCAACCTCAAACCCTTAAATAATCAAGAAAGTTTACAATTTTTACAAAAACTCTTTACATCGTCCAAAGAAAAAGGTATGATACCCATATCGAATAAGATCGTTATCTACAGTATTTTGGATCAAAAACTTCTGCCTATAGATGAAAATCAAACAAGTTTCGTAAAACAAACTGTCAATAAATTAAAACAGAGTACATTTGAATCAAATTTGATTAAAATGCTACATGACAAATATCCTACTGAAGTCTATATGGGAGGACTTACAAATTGAGTGACACAATTTTAGCCATTGATATCGGTTCCACTAAAATTTGTGCTGTTATAGCGGAGATTGAAGACTCTCACGTCACTGTTCAAGGTCATGGTATCGCTAAATCCCAAGGGATTAAAAAAGGTGCAATCACCAATATTGAACTTGCTTCAAAATCTATCAAAAAAGCCATTAATGACGCTAAACGTATTGCAGGAAGTAATCTTACTTCCGCAACTGTCTCTATTTCGAATGCGTACGCCAAAAGCCTTAACTCTACGGGCATTGTAAACATACCGCATAAAGACATCTCCATCAAAGAGATTAACCGTGTCATGCAAACAGCGCTTTACAATGCAAATGTTCCAAATGAATATGAAGTGATTCATGTACTGCCTTATAATTTTAGAGTAGATGATCAAGACTTCATTGAAGATCCCTTCGGAATGAATGCTAGCAGACTTGAAGTGGATGTCAATATCATTATGACACAGAAATCCAATCTCTCAAACCTTAAAAAATCCGTGCGTTCTGCAGGTGTGGAGATTGACGGTATTGTCCTTAGCGGATATGCCTCAGCGATTGCTACTATGGATGAAGATGAAAAAGAGCTTGGTGTAGCCGTAATCGATCTTGGAGGTCAGACATCTAATCTTGTTATCCATACAGGAAACTCTATCCGGTACAATGATTTTTTAGGTGTGGGATCAAATCATATAACAAATGATCTCTCCATGGCACTGCACACGCCTTTACAGATTGCAGAAAATGTAAAAATACGTCATGCAAATCTCATAGAAACGAGTAATGAGATGATAGAGTTACCTATTATCGGTGATGAGGAGAGTCGGAATGAAGTATCCTTGGAGATTGTACACTCTGTCATCTTCTCACGTGTAGAAGAGGCTTTAATGATTCTAGCCAAATCTTTAGATAAGTCTGCACTTAAAGAGCAGATCGGCGCGGGACTCATTCTCACAGGAGGGATGACCAAGCTTACAGGTATTCGAGAATTGGCTCAGGCAATCTTCTCCGGCATGCCGGTAAGAGTAGGTTATCCACACAATGTCAATGGCCTCTTTGAAGAGTTAAAAGATCCTGCATATTCGACAGTTGTAGGTTTACTGCTTTACAATGCAAATGGGAATACGCAATATGAGATTAATTTTCAACAAGAGTTAGTGCATTCAAAAATAGAACATCACGATGATTTAAGTAACATCAAAATCGGTCATGCCGATTACGATCAGGATACGGTAGAAACAAAAAACAACAAACCGCTGAAAGAGACTAAAAAACCAAAAGAAGTGCTTGAAGATGAAAGTATCACATTTGACACTTTAACAGATTTAGATTATGAAAATAAAAATCCATTTAAAAAAATTGCCAATTGGGCAAGGCAACTTTTTTAATCGATAGATCAATACAACATAAGAGAGGAAAAAATGGAAGAGTGTGAAGAGTTTAATATAGACATTGTTGAAACAAAATGTCATACGAATGGAGCTAAAATTAAAGCTATCGGTGTCGGTGGTGGCGGTGGTAATATGATAAACCATATGATAAGTGAGGGAATTCATTCAATTGATCTTATTGTTGCCAATACAGATTCACAAGCACTTGATTCATCCTTGGCACCATTCAAAATGCAATTGGGTATGAATGCAACAAGAGGTTTAGGTGCGGGAATGGTTCCGGACAAAGGGCGAGAAGCTGCTTTAGAGAGTTTTGAAGATATAAAATCAATGCTTGAAGGCTCTGATATTGTCTTTATCTCTGCAGGTCTTGGTGGTGGTACAGGTACAGGTGCAGCACCTATTATCGCACAGGCTGCAAAAGAAGTAGGCGCATTGACTGTCTCTATTGTAACAAGCCCATTTAAATTTGAAGGTCGAAAAAGAACTAAACTAGCGAAGGAGGGTTTAGAAGAGCTTAAAAGAGAGAGTGATTCCATCATTGTTGTTCCCAATGAAAAACTACTCTCCATTGTTGAAAAGAACCTTGGTATTAAAGAGAGTTTCAGAATGGTAGATGACATTCTTGCTCAAGCTGTGGGCGGTATTTCTAAAGTTATTCTTTCTCATGGAGATAATGACATAAACCTTGACTTTGCCGATGTAAAAACAGTCATGGGTCACAGAGGACTCGCTCTTATGGGTGCAGGTTACAGTTGTGGCACAAATGCAGCATACGATGCAGCAAAAGCTGCAATTGAGTCACCTTTACTTGACAACATCTCAATTGATGGTGCGATGGGGGTACTCGTACACTTTGACATTCATCCTAATTATCCTATCATGGAAATTGGTGAAGCAATGAACATTGTTGAAGAGAGTGCAGATGAAGATGCTTCTGTTATATTTGGAACAACAACCAATGAAAACATGGCTATTGATGAAGTAAGAATTACAATTGTTGCAACCGGTTTTGAAGATAAAGATGCTATTCCTTCTCCAACAGCTACACGACAAGATACACTCTTAAATTCAAATGCAAATACGCCCAATATCAATACGCTAAGAGCTGCAAACAAGATGGTTGTAGGCGGATATAATGGTGATAATGAAGATATTTTAGACGTACCCACATTCCTAAGAAAACAGATGGACTAAAAGCTTTTCTTTTCTCCTCCCCTTTTAGAGAGAACTCTTCCCTCTCTCTATGTTACTATGGTTTTACAATAGGATTCACAATCCCCGTTAACGCTCCTTCTTTTATCTCTTCATAAATATTTTTTATTTTATTTAAAGTGGCATCTCTTCCATAAATATAACTTTGTTCCTCTACAATCACTTTATATTGCTTGTTCAATTCCAGAGCACGCTTTTTAGAAGGATAGAGAAGTAATGTGATGTCACCCTGTAATGCTTTGAGCATCTCTTCCTTTATCATTCCGTTTTTATCAAAAAAATTATTTTTTACCTCTTCATTGTTTCTAAATTCATTGCCGGAGTGATTATTTTTCAAATAAAAACTATATTCATACTCCCTACCGTAATCGCTATAGAGTGCAATTGGCTCTTTCAGACCCTCAAATCCTTTTTGGCTCCAATGATTCCAGCCATAATCATTTTTCTCTTTTTGAAAACCTTCAAACTTCCGTAAAAATGAAAAACTAGAATCCGTAGTGGCTCCAAGATGTGAATGACAGCCCATACACGCAATAGTCTCTTCATGTGTTTGAGGTCTTAGATTGCCTGATTTATCTTCAATAAACCCCTGAAATAACCATCCCGTCTCATTACGTAAACCCTCTTCATAATTTCCTCTAAAAACAGAAATCCGAGCTTGGGAAGTGTCAAGAGAGAGTGCTTCCACTAATTCAGATTCTGCTGCTCTTTTGAGTGCACCGTAGCTTTTCCAAGAGTACTTTTTAGCATAGCGAAGCTCTTTCATTTTTGCAGAAAGCACGATTGTATTGCTCTTTTCATCCCAATCCAAATATCTTACAGAGTGTAAAAACTCCGTCTCTTCAGGAAAAAGTCCTTGTGATAAATGTACCTTGTTTTCCCTCAAATAGACTTTTGCCAAACCCACATAAGAGGTGATTTCAGGTGAGATACCCCACGCTGTATTGAGCGTACCGTCACCATTGAGATCAACACCATAGACCTTTTCATCAACCCCTCTCTCAAGAGCTATATACTTTGATTTTATCAATGCTTCAACAATGGAAAAATTAAGTTTATATATCTCTTTATTAAAAGAATGATGTTCATCTTGACGAAACAGTGCACCTAAGCGTATCAGAACATCATCACTAGAACCGTTTGTTGGCCAAAAAGTGCCTAAAAAAGGATAATACCGAAACGCCCTCCATCCCGTATAATCGCCACGCTTATCTTTATCAAATCCTTCATCATCAAAATTAAAATAACAATCAGGTCTATACCCTTTCCATCTTTTTGGAAGTACGGTTGCTGGTATAATATCGCCCTCTTGATCTAAGTAATTGGACTCCCGTACATAGGCTAAAATCATCTTATCACTCATCGCATTTACACGAAATGTTCTATTTTTAAAAAGATTTCTATAGGGGTTTTTCATCATCTCTTTTGGAAAAGCATAGAGTTGTTGTAAATGTGTATCATTATGAAAATTAGGAATTTTTCCTTTTGTATGGCAGGTATAACAGGGGTTGAAGATATGATTACTCTGAATATCTTTCGTTTTTGTATAACACATTGATGGGATATACCCACCTCGTGTATTAAGAATCTTTTCATAAGAGATATTATTTTCCTCTTCGAGTTTTTCAATATACGTTATGTCTGAAGCGTGTATTAGAGAGTCTTCATCTATCATTTTATTTTCACAGCCTGTCAACAGGGTTACTATGCCCAGAGTCAGATACCGTTTTTTTATTCTATCTCTCAAGAAACTCTCTTGCATTATTTAAAAATATCTGCCGGAAGCCCGTCAAAATATCCGATAGATGCACGCAACTGTTCATCTGATGCACCTTCGATTAATGCTGAATTGGACAAAGATCCATCCGCTGCTTTAGGCGTATCTTTAAATGGATGCTGAATGTTCATCAGTAAAATACCTTTATCTCCAATGACAGCCGTATCGACTCCTGTAACTTCAGCACCGATTGGCAGTGACGCGATTCTCGTCATCTTCTTTGTTTGTGTATTATATGCCCATGACATATTATTGACATGTCTCTTGGTATCTTCACTAATAAGCAGTGTATTGTGCCCGATATATGTAATATTATCAGGGTTTGCAATGTTATCAGGATGACATGTCCACTCATTTGCATAGGTTTCATTGACATCCAACGGTTCTCCTACTATAAGTGCTTTCATACTTGTAACACTGTAGTGACTGTCCAAAGCCAATGCATACACTGCGCCACAAACATTAGACTCAAGCCGGATATCATTCACAGGCTCTTCTCCTTGAAAATTATCTTCCATACTCTTAGTGATTTCGGAGATTGAGAGATAGAGTACATTTTTATCTACATCGTAGGTAATCCCCTCCTCTTTTCTAAATTCAACAGTGGCACCTTTATAGGCTGCAAATTTTCTGCTTTCTAAAAATGCTGCTGCTCTCTCTTGTCCTTTTTTGAGTCTCAAGCATTCAGATTTTCCATCTTCATAGATTTTTTTACCTCTCATGCAGATACCCTCTTCATTGGGTTTGGAAATCTCAAAAATATCTGTAAGTTTCATTTTAGATTGAATCATCGCCTCTATCTCACTGTCTTTTGCATGACCAAGCTCTATCCACGATAGATTGAACATACCGCCGTTTTCCGAAGAAACCTGCACTGCTTTTGCTACAAACAAAGTCCCCTCCCACTCTGCTTTAAAACTTCTTATCTTTTCATCTGAGACGAATTTCCAGAGCCCTTTTGCCGTCCCGTCATCGGACATATAGAGTGTTTTGGCATCGGGCATCATTACTGCGAGTTCAGGGGTATATTTTCCCGTAACATAATGCTTGGTACTATTTGTCGTACCATCTTCAAGGGGTTCTACTTCCACGATATATCCATAATTATAAGGTGAAAATAAATCACCGTTATATCCGTTGTTTTTATCTATGTCCTGATCTCCAAAATACCCTTGCATACTCTCCACATAGATGCAAAAATAGTGTTTCATTCCCTTGACATCGCTCCCTGTACCGTCTAAAGCACACTCAACATAAAAAGGTGAGTTACTATCTGCATAAATAGAATTGAGTGCGTAATCCTCCTCTCCGCCTAAATGACTTCCGTAAGCCGTTTTTGAAGAGGCACAGTTAATGATTGTCCCTCCCATGGCAGAGAGATCAACCGGTTTGGTATCCATGGCTTGAAACAGGCCGTTTGCTATACCTACTTCTGTCTTGTAAAGTATGCCCGGACTCTCTTCCATGTGTGTGATCAAATAATGTTTATCTCCCACACTAATAAGTGAATTTCCATCAGGTCCATCAGAGATATCCTGCTCTCCGCCCTTCAAAAGAGCTTTTCCGTCAATATCAGTCATCAAACCTAAGGTACCACTGCCTATTGTATCTCCCATTTTTGCCAAGGTTTTATAGCTTAAATCATAGGTTTTACTTCTGTTATTGTCATAACTGACCGTAAGTTTAGGTGAGATTCTCATCACTCTTTTTTCTGCATCACTCTCTGAAATAGATACAGGAGAAAAAGAGATAGCACGAATCTCCCCACCCTCTTGACCGTCGAAATAGAGATTAAGGGTAATAGTTCCAAGAAGAATCAAGAGAGAAGTGACGATGATAGGTATCAAACGACGCTTTAAAAGATGATTGAACATAAAGTAGACTCCAGAAAATGATAATTTAACAATAGAATTAGAACATTCTATATCTGTCGTGAACTATACCATAGATATTAAAAAATTTTTGCTAGAATTAGACAATTTTTATTGAGGAGTAATCTATGAAACACTTAAGAAAACTTTCAACGATAGCAGCTGCCACTGGCCTGGGTGCTCTTTTGGTCACGGGGGTCACCGGATGCACGCAGGAGCAACAACAACAAGAACAACAACAGGCAAAAGGCGCTTTTGTCATTATTGAAGAGACGGCAAAAGGAAAATATAAGATTGTCGATGAGTTCCCCGCAGAGGAGACACGTATTGTACTCAAACAGCTTGATGGTACGGAGCGTGTCTTGACTAAAGAAGAGTTAGATGCACTTATGAAAGAGGAGTCAGCCAAAATCGACAATGGCACCTCAAACCTTACAAAAGAGAATGCAGAGGTGTCTCAACAAGGCGGTATGGGGCTTGGAGAAGTACTTCTCTCAAGTATAGCCGGTGCGATGATCGGTTCATGGATCGGTTCTAAACTTTTTGGAAATCAAAACTTCCAGAACAACAGAAAAGCAGGCTATAAATCCCCCTCCACCTACTCAAAAAGTCAAAAAAGTTTTAGTCAATCCAAAACAAGCAGCAGTAAAAAAAGTGGATTTTTCGGCAACAGTAAATCCTCTAGTAAAAGCAGTGGATCTTTTGGTAGCTAAGCAATGTTAAATATACAAAAAATTACTCCTTTAGAGACTGAATATTTAGAATCCCTTGGTTTTGTATGGCATACAGACAGTGATGAGACTTCATACATTTCTGATGAAATGATTGGCATATCCGAAGCGGAGGCTGAAGCCTATTATGAAGCGACCAATACCCTGTATGACATGGTGGTTGAAGCAGCAGAGTATGTGATAGAAAATAACCTCTTCCATGATATAGGTATCCCTTTTAACCTCGTTGAAGTGATTAAAGAGTCTTGGGAAAATGATATTCACTGGCACCTTTACGGACGTTTTGACCTTGCTGGCGGTATTGACGGCAAAGCGATTAAACTACTTGAATTTAATGCAGATACCCCTACAGCACTTTTTGAAACTGCCATCATACAATGGGCGATGCTCAAACAAAATGATCTTGCAGAAGAATATCAATTTAATACACTCTATGAATCACTCATAAACAATTTCAAACGTCTGGTCACTTTAGATGAAGATGTCTCTTCTTTTGAAGAACAGTATGACGGATGGAATTTTCTTTTTAGCTCTATCAGGGGAAATACTGAAGAGGAAAACACCGTAAGATTGCTTCAGCATATTGCCGATGAAGCAGGTTTTCAAACAGAATTTGCTTACATCGATGATATAGAGTTTTCTGCTGAAGAGGGCATAAGCTACAATGAGATGGAGTATGAACTCTGGTTCAAATTGATACCGTGGGAAGAGATCGCCTTAGAAGAGTCTGACTTGGCAATGCTTTTAAGCAATATTATTAAAAACCAAAAAGCGATTATCTTTAATCCTGCCTATACCCTGCTGTTTCAAAGCAAAGGTTTACTCAAAATTCTATGGGATCTCTACCCTAACCACCCTCTTCTATTGGAAACCTCCTTTGAACCCTTAGAGGGTCAAAAACAGGTCAAAAAACCCGTATTTGGCAGAGAAGGCGGTTCTGTGAGTATTTTAGATGAAAATGGAGATACGCTAGAAGCGGTACAAGGAGAGTATGAGAACCACAAAATGGTATACCAAGCATACACTGAACTTGCCAAAGATACGCAAGATAACAGCTACCAAGCAGGTGTATTCTACGCTTATGAAGCCTGTGGACTTGGATTTAGAAAAGGTGGAAAGATTTTAGATAATATGTCTAAGTTCGTGGGGCATGTTGTTCAAAATTAGATCATTAAATGTATTTGATTATCCTAAATCAAATACATTTGAGAGAGTGTTAATATAATTGAAATACCCAGTAATTGCAACCGCTTCAACAATCTGAACATTGGTAAACCCAAACGCTTTTAGTGTATCAATCTCCTCTTTTAAGATTTTATAATTATCTTTTTTTGACGCTTTAATACAAAAATTTAAAAGTGCTTTTTCTCCATCACTCGTATTGATAGAATCAACACCTTCAAGTACTTCTTCTATGCGTTGCTCCGATACACCCAACATTTTTGCAATATTTTTATGTACATCCACACACATTACACATCCATTCTCTTTAGAGATCAATAAAGCAATAGCCTCTTTAATATCATAAGAGAGACTTGTCTCATCGAGTAGATATTTCTGAATCATCCCATCTGTTGCAAAATAGATATTTTCATCAATAGCCAAAAGTTTAAATATCTCTCCCAAAGTGCCTGTTTTTTCTAAAATAGGCTTTGCCTTATCTTGTATTGCAGGGGTCATCTCTTCAAATTCCGGTAATTCTATATGTGCCATAGTATGTTCCTTATAATCTTAAAATGTAAAGTTTAACTTAACGTTATGTATTATATGATAGAATCCTTACATCAAGTTTAAGGGGAGATACTATGGAATATAAAATATCTGAACTGGTTAAAAAAACAGATGTACCTAAGTCTACTATCCTTTATTATATTAAAGAAGGACTACTGCCTCAGGCACACAAACTAAAATCTAACGTTCACCGCTACACTAAAGAGCATATAGAATTGATTCAATATATTACCTATATGAAAACACACTTTGGTACATCCAATGAACAACTCAAAGATATACTACAACATAAAAATCGATCTTTTTCTACATCATCAACTATGATTGCACCGCTTATGAACACACTAAGTGCCATCCCCATAGAGAGCATTCATTATACAAAAGAAGCCTTTATCGAGGCCTTTAATGTAGACAAAGAACTCCTTAACAGACTTCTAAAAGATGAAATACTTATGCCGATAGATGAAAATGATTTTACTCAAAAAGAGGCTTCAATCGTCAAACTTGTCAATTACTTTAATACCGTAGGTATTGAATATGAAGTACTGAAACTTTATGTTTTTCATGCCAAGGCACTAAGTCTGCTTGAACAGCGTATGCAAATACAACTCTGTGATGTCCGCAATGATGAGAACTTCTCAATGCTATGGAAAATCCTCTTTGAAACACTCTTCAATGCCAAAACATATATCTTCAACCGACACACTTACAAAGCATTTTTTTCAACATTAAAACATGAAATGTTAAATTAACTCTAAGTATTCCATGATACAATAATGTAAAGTCTGACTTTATGTTATATAGAAAAATGATACTAAGGATGCAATCTATGACAATGATGAAAAAAATTTTGCTTTTTGCTCTCTTTCACACTATACTACAGGCACAAAGTTTTTATGTCCTCTCGGGTGTAAACTCTTACGATGCTATTGTGGCAAATATGTCACCCAAAACGGCTAAATACAGTGCGGATATTAAAAGTCTGATGCAGAGTATGTCTAAAGAGATAGGTGTAAATACAAAAGGGCACCCTTCACGTGTACTGGTCTTTGTGATCTCTGATATCTCCATGGGCGATACGGTAGGCCTTAAAGTAGACCTACAGTTAGGTGAATATGTGCTTCGAGAAGGGCATACACAAAATGTTTTTGGCATCACCTATGAAGATACAAAGCTCATAGCACCCGATTTTAAAGATGAAGATGATGTCGATGATCAACTTGCCGACAGTGTTGAAGAGATGTTGGAAAAATTTAAACTGCAATATGTAGAAGACAATCAAAAACATTCAAAAGGGAAAAAGTCTGTAACCCATGAGACATTTGCATTGCAAATGGGGTATGAAACAAATTATCAAACAGCACTTGAAAAAGCACAAAAATCGGGTAAACCTCTCCTCTTATTTATGACGACCTCTTACTGTCCATGGTGTAGAAAACTCGAAAACCGTATACTTTCTCAAGCAGATATTCATGCTGAAATCATAGAGAAATATATTCCGGTTACTCTCAATTTAGATAAAGACGTCTATCCTGAACAGTTTGGTAAAACACGCTTTACCCCTATTCTTTACATTGTGAACTCAAAAACAGAACAGATAGAGCATCAATTTGTAGGATACAGTGCTAGAGATGAGTTTTTACATCTATTAAAATAGAACCCCCAATTCGTGGAAAATCTGCTTAACAGATTTTCCCTCATCTTCTACTCCACATCTACTTTTGTACAATCAACAGATACAATCTTAACACTATCACCGTCAATTTGTGCAGCTGTTAGCGCCCTACCCCATAAGCACCCTGTATCCAAGGCTAAAATATGTTCATCCTGATAGAGTCCAAGTGTCGACCAGTGACCGATAATAATACGTAAATCAATATCTTTACGGTTTTGACATTCAAACCAGGGTTTTAACCCTTTTTCACGTAAGATGTCGGTAGGAGCACCTTTTTGGTCAAAATCAAGTCTATGGTCACCGTAACAAAAACGCATTCTTGTAAATGCACTCACAATATACCGGTCAATGTCTACAAGACTTGCATCTCTGTTAAAACGTCTTTCACCTTGTCGAAACATTTGCTCAAGCCAGGTAGAAGCATGATCACTTTGAAGTTTTTCCTCAACACTTTTTGCATACATCATTGCCATACCAAGATCAAACTCAGGTGAGATACCTGCATGTGCCATACAAAAGCCAAGCTCATAATCCACATGTAAAAACTTTTGTCCTCTCAGCCAGTCAATAAGCTTATCCGCTTCAGGCGATTCCAATATGGGATCAAGTGTAGGATTTGACTTTTTAATGCCATAATACGCTGCAATGAGTGTAATATCATGATTGCCCAGTACGATCTCTACACTCTGCTTTATAGAGTAAAGGTATTCAAGTGTTTCGAGTGAACCTTCACCTCTATTGACCAAATCTCCTGCCAGCCAGAGTCTATCTCTTTGAGGATTAAATTCAATTTTATGAAGCAGTTCTCTTAATGATTTATAACACCCTTGTATGTCACCAATTGCCCAAACCGCCATTAAAGTTTTTCCTTATATATTTTAGCTTTCTCTTCCATGCGCATCTTTGCATATGCCGAAGAGGGAGACGGAAGATATACCGTGTCTATATCCAAATAAGAAAAATGCATCTTAAACAGTGCTTCTGCTTTTTTACCTGTAAACGCAATTTTTTCAATACTTGGATGCAGTTCCAAAAAAGTAGCTATATCATTCACCTCTTCATTCTCCAAGGAGCTGTCTAGTGAATTGTCACGTTGACATGACCTAACCATATCCCAAAGTCCAAACCTGCACTCTTTAAGCAACCATATTTTTTGATTCCGATTATTGACCGGATACCCAGTCACACTCTGAAGAATCTTCCAAAACTGATTCCTCGGATGCGCATAATAAAAACTCTTTTCAAAAGAGTCAATACTAGGAAAAGAGCCTAAAATCAACACCTTTGTGTTCTTAAAAACAATAGGTTTAAAAGGGTGTTCCACTATTTCACTCATCAAAGTTATTTACATGCCTTACGCATATTCTGAACAAGAAGTAGAAGCAAAGCCACAGCAAAAATCTTAGAATTTATCTCTGAACCTTTATGCGTATTCAAAAAAGCTAACGATTGTGTCATCTCTTCACCCTGTGCCTGCATAGCGATGATATCGGGTATGTAATATTGAGAGAAAAGAAGCGCCGTTGCTAAGACAAAAAAAGTGGCTACCTGTGTGAGCGTGTCACGTTCAAACTTTTTAAACTTATACCCCTCATACAATATCACTGCAACAATTAAAACATTTACAACATAAGAGAGACGTAAAAAATTCTCAGTCATAATCTGCCCTTCTTGAAACTGCGTTAAGAGTTCGGCACCTACATATAAATGCGTATTGAATGTTACAGATGTCACAACAATACCTGCATACAACATCATCCCGAGTACGGAGGACAAAAAGAGTATATACCCCATCGTTACCATTCTAAAATATTGATTCATTCATTATTTCCTTCATTAAACGCTATTACAAAACCCCGGTCAAATCCTGCCAAGTCTTTGTAGAATTTTATGGATTTTACTCCAAGTTCATTAACATAAGCTTGAAGAGGCTCTTTTTGATCAAATCCCATCTCACAGGCCAACCATTTGATGCCTCGTGTTTTGACATCCAAAATGATTTGTTTAAGCAGTTCATCACCTACCCTTCCACCAAAAAGTGCCTCTTTTGGTTCATAGTCAAGCACATTTGATTCTAATATAAAACCTTCTGCTATGTAGGGGGGATTGGAGACTACAAGCTCTATATGTTCACTTACCTCATCTATCAAGTTTGACTTACGCAGTTCTATCTGATCTTGTAAACTAAAAGTATCGATATTCTGTTGTGCTACCTCTAACGGGGTGTCACAAATATCAGTTGCAATCAATTGTAAATGGGGAAATTTTCGAGCCAAAACAATAGATATAGCCCCAGACCCCACGCCAATCTCAGCAATACGCGTTATATGCTCTTTTTCTATAATCTCTGCGACTAAATCTACGAGTATCTCTGTCTCAGGACGAGGAATTAGCACCCCTTTCTCTACTGCCAAATGGATGTCATAAAAACTCACCTTACCGCTAATGTACTCATAAGGTTCACTCTTAGCACGTCTTTGAATAAGGGCCTCATAGCCCTCTACATCTTCTAAAATATCCATATTATGTGTCATCAAATAGATACGGTCTTGATTTAAATGATATGCAAGAAGCAGTTCTGCTTCATATTGGGGGCGTTGAGATACATCATTTAGTTGATTCTTTCCCCAAATTAAAGCTTCCTTAACGGTCATTTCTATCCATAAATTCAAATATACCATCAGTAGGCAAAGTTGCTTCTTCTACTACAGTAGCAGTAGATGCATCAAACCCAAGCTCTTTCAAACGTTCAAGCACAGGAGGATGCGTATAGTAAAAGAAAATCACCAAAGGGTGTGACTTTGGAAATGACTTGTTTTCAGTCACCAGTTTCATGAGTGCGGAGACTAAATTTTCTTTCCCGCCCATGGCTGAGCCAAATTCATCTGCTGCATATTCGTTATGACGGCTTACTGCTGACATAAAAGGGGTAAAAACAAAGCTAAGCAGAGGCAAAAGTAGCATCAACATCGCTATTTGCACCCCTGCTTCAGGAACAACACCCATTTGCGTAAAGAGTGCATCGGGCAAGTGTCCAAAAAGATAGAATGCAATAAAAAGAAGTAATCCCATCAATCCAATATTTTTCCAGATATCTCCATGCGTAAAATGACCTAACTCATGTCCCAATACTGCCAATAACTCTTTTGTATTGAGTTTTTCTAGTAATGTATCAAAGAGTACAACACGCTTACTTTTACCCAGACCTCCAAAAAATGCATTCAGACGGCTGTCACGTTTAGAGGCATCCATCACAAAAATACCATCATTTTTAAGTCCGACTTGCTCCATCATCTCAGATATCTTCTCTTTGAGTTCACCCTCTTCAAGTGGAGAAAATGTGTTAAAGAGTGCCATAAATGTAGGTGCAAGTAGATTCGCCATCACTGCTACAGTGAACATCGCTACAAATCCCCAGAGCCACCATGAGGCATAGTTTTCAATGATCCATGCCAGCAATGCAAATATAGCACCGCCAATAACGATAAATAACAGTGTAGATTTAAGGGTATCAATAGCATACATTTTAACACTCATTTTATTAAAGCCAAACGCTTCGTCTATCTTAAAGGTCTGATAGAGTTCAAAAGGAAGCCCCACAATAAAGTTAATGACAATAAAACCAAATAAAAAAACAATTGACGCCAGAAGTGTTGATTCCATATGAATCATAGAAGTGAGCCATGCAAACCCTGCCATGACCCACCAGACAAATACCAAATAGTCTACAAAGGTACTCACAATTTCCACCCGTCCTTTTGCCACAGCATAATTGCCGGCAATCAAGTATTTCTCTGCTGACATCAGTACAGGGGTTTTTCTCTTTTCTTCGTTGATATACCCTATTTGCATCACAGATATATAGAGTTTCAAAAAAGTGTAAATAGAGTAAAATATGATAATGGTTTCTAACATAACTATCCTTTGGAAATAAGGTGAAATATACCCAATCAAGCCTTAAAGACCACCACTAAATATAGATGACCTTAACTATCAAAATTATCTCTCCATGACTCTTTCAATGTATTTAAAAATACTTTGACCTCTACGCTATTACTTTTATATGTTTCTATTTCTAGCTTAGTCATCTTGATAGCATTTTGGCAGCTAGATATAATCTCTTCATACTCTTTACCTGATAAACCGCAAGAGAGCTTTGCAAATGTTTTATATGTTTTCTCTTTCCACCATAGCTTTGCATCTGCCAACCTTAAAGCAGGTATATCACTTTTGATATAAAGTGTTGTTGTAATCACATCATAAATGGGTGCCATTCGTGCATCACTGTAGTCATGCTCATAGAGAATACCATAGTTTTTAAGATGTCCATCACCATTTTGTAAAAAGTGATTCATGACAAGCGCTGTAAAAAACATTTTCAATGCCTCTTTTTTATATTGAGGTGCAATAATATCTTTAATAACTCTAGCTATCTCTTCGTACGATCCATCATATTTTTCATCTGTTCCTCTTCCTGTCAATACACACATATCTTCAAAACCAAGATAGCTATGATCCTCTTTTACATCAAAACGCTTCATGATAAATAAACAGAGCGTATCACTCAAATAAAACTCGGGGGTTTCAAGTCCGGCATGTTTGATAGCAGACATACAAAAATACTCATTGAGTGCCAACTGTTGATACTCTTTCTCCCAAGACTTCACAATATAATGCTCAAATCGCATTGTTGTTTTATTTTGTGCAGAGAGCAATAGTTTAGGCTGCACACCCGATATACCTGAACGTACAGCAAAACGATCCATCAGTTCTTCAAATAGATGCTCTTTGGGGGAAGTTAATATTTCATCTAAATGCAGCGTTGTTTTAGTGGTAATCATATCTTCAAATTTAACTCTTCCCAACATATACGGACCGATGACTTTCAAAAATCCCATATCATCCATTTTTTCGATTTTTGAAAAATGATTTTTAATTACTTCACGCAATGCCCCTTCTGGCAGATTCATCTGAAAAACAGGATGCAAGGTTTTGCTTATCCAACTGGCACTGCGTATCGGCATCGTAAGACTTACCACATCTGATGCATTCATAGCATAATTAAATACATAGTGATCTTCTTCTTTAGAGAGTCTCCCCGACAATACAGTATTGACAAATACACTTAAACTACTTGCGTTCATCTTGTAATTCTTCGAGTGTTCTAGGTCGTCCTTTTGGACGTAACGAAAGCTCCATACCGAGTAAATCCAAAATCATACTTACTTTTTTGATGCCAACTTCATCTATGAAACCGTTTTCGATTTTACTTATCGTACGTTTTGTTATACCGGAGTACTGTTCCAATGTATCTTGTGACCATTTTTTATGCTGTCTCAATTTTTTTATCTCTTGTCCAAGCGCATACAAATCCAAAACAATCCTTTATAAGAAGTATAATTCATATAATAAGAAAATACACCTTATATATGAATTATATTTCTTTATATATCAAAAAAAGAAGTGCTAATCGCAAGAAAAACAAGGCTTAAAAGAGTTTTTATTATTCTAGTAGTATAATCTATAAGGATACAAAATGATAGAGTATGGAATAACAGCATTACAAACGCAACCATCTCTTTTTAAACAAATGACACTATCAAAAATTGTTGATAAACGAGAACATAAAGATTTAGGATATTTTATATCTTCTAAATATGAAAATATCATTTCTGATGTAATCAAAGAAATTGAAAAAACATTAGGATTTAGAATTTTTAGAAACAGGAATCAATGATGGACTTAAGTAGGGGTGATATTATAGTCTATCTTTTTTCTCTTTTTTAGCATCTATGAGTTTTTCTACCAAAGGTTGGTAAGAGCCGTCCAAAAAATAACCTTTTATCTACTTACGCTTCTTATCCACTATTTTAACAATATTGAAACTATCTAGTTTATGTAAGTTTCTCTGTATTTCGGAGATTGAGATTGTTTGCATATTTTATCCTTTTCATATATGATTTTATATCATATATGAAAAATAGACTTAAATAGCACTTTGTAACTTCTCATTCTGAATATTTATTGTAAATACTGCTGAATCACATGTAATGAATTAGCCATAGGCTCTACCCAAGGCATCTCATAGGCTCTTGCAATAATAAAGACCGTAAAGAAACTGTACATTGCCAATAAACCATACGCTTTTTTCTTCCCCATGCCATGCCCAAAAAAGAAGATTAAAAACGCACCTATTGTCAAAAATAAGAGAAGTAGTCTAAGCTCTACAATATCTGAGGCAACATTTTGCGGAATATATATTGGACCATATATCACAGCATACAAAAATAGTGGCAACCCTAAGGCAAAACAAATATCAAAAATATTACTTCCTAACGCGTTAGACACTGCATCATCATAATTCCCTTTTTTGGCATCTTTCATAGATAAAATTGTGTCCGGTACACTACTTGCTGCAGCAACAATAATCACTGCCACAAAGTAACTGGCAATGCCTATCTCATGTGCAAACAGTTCTGCTGCTTCAACCAGATAATAACACGCAATTGCAATAAAGAGTGTTGAAACAATTAATAGTTGCCATGAATTACCATTGGTCATTTTATTGTCACCTATGACTGCATGTTCTAAATCTAGTTTCAACAAAGAGACGACTCGGCTATCCCTATTCTCTTCATCATCCTCTTCATCCTCATCCTTATCTTCTTCCTCTGGACTCTTTTTAATAACCAATAACATATACCCAGCATATCCGACATAGAGCAACATGAGCATCATTCCATGCCACCACTCAAGTTTTTCACCAATAGTGACAATCAAAATAAACTCAGCAGCAATCAACATTAACCCATCACGTAAAATCACTTTTTTAGATACATTAACGGATGAGAGTCTAAACATTTTCAGTGCAACCAAAATACTTAATGCAGGAATCACCATAGTATTAAAGACTGCACTTCCTGCCGTAGTACCTATACCTCCAGCAAAACCAGTTGTATTTGCATAAATAAACAAAAATGTAAAAGTAACAAACAGTTCAGGCATTGAACTACCTATAGCATTAATGGTTGCACCTTTGACCCCTTCAGTCATATTACGTCCTAGATAGTCCGCACCTGCTTCAAACCCATCACATGCTTTTGCTATTACCCATGTTGTAAACACTACCAATACCAATGCCAATAAAATTTCCATTTATTCTCCTTTACCTATAAAAATCTTTCTCATACTATTTCACTGCCTCTAAAATCTTATCTTTCATTTCAACTTCAAGTGGATCTAAACGTCCATCAGCATTAGCAATATAATCTAATAAATTACCAATCATAACCGAATACTCTGGATATGGTTTCACTTTTGCTACCTCTGCTAGAAGTTTTGCAACTGCGATGGTCCATTTAATTTTGTTTCCTACAACGGCAGATAACTCTTCTATATGCATTTCATATAGTTCTATTGCTTGTTGTACCATATCTAAATCATTAATTTCATCTATATCTTTCAGCATATCTAATGAGGCAACAACCTCTTCTGTTTCAACAACTTCATCTGCTAGTGTCATCAACACTAAACTTATTACAACCGCATTAACAAATTTTTTCTCTTTTGAAAATGATTCTGGTGTATACTGTCTCATTTTTCGACCTGCTTCTCCATAGAGTTCAGAAGCTCTTTTTTTAATTTTTTCTATATCTAACATTATTTTACCTTTTTGTTTAATTTTAAATTTAGTACCTCTTAATAGATACGGATTGAACCAATAGACGCTTTTTTTCTTCTTTACTTCATTGTAATGGGCGCATCATTTTCTCTTGTAACATTATACCTATTTTATTGAAATTTTATTTTGGGGTATCTATAAGTAACACAATGGAAATCTTCTTACTTATACACACTAAATAACATTAAGAGTATAGTATAATACCTTTAACTAGTTGATCTATTTCATCTAGAAATTTTACGTTTAAGGAAAAGAATATGGGAATAAATTTATCAAAGGGTGGCAGAGTTAATTTAAGCAAAGAGGCACCAGCTTTAAATCACATGGTTGTTGGTCTTGGATGGGATGCAAATGAGAGTGATACCGGAGAAGGTTTTGATCTAGATGCATCTGTATTTTTAGTTGGTTCAAATGGTAAAACAACCACTGAAAAAGATTTTGTTTATTACAATAATCTAACTTCTACAGATGGAAGTGTACAGCATACAGGTGACAATACAACTGGAGAAGGTGACGGGGATGATGAACAGGTGAAACTTGATTTATCTAAAGTTGGTAGTGATATTCAAGAGGTGATTTTTGTTGTTACAATTCATGAGGCACAAGCAAGAAATCAAAACTTTGGACAAGTATCAAATTCATTTATTAGAATTGTTGACGAATCTAACGGAAGCGAAATACTTAAATATGAATTAGATGAAGATTACTCCATAGAAACTGCTATTGAATTTGGAAAATTATATAGAAAAGATGGTAGTTGGAGATTTCAAGCAGTAGGTACAGGTTTCTCTGCAGGTCTTCAAGGTTTTGTTGATAAGTATATGGGGTAACAGTATGGCAATAAATTTAGCAAAAGGTCAGAAAATTGATTTAAAAAAAGGTAATGGCGGAGATTTAAATTCCTTTTGTGTGGGTGCGAACTGGGGAATGATTGAAAAAAAAGGTTTATTTGGTGGCGTCAAGAAAGAGTCAGTAGATTTAGATCTTTCCGTTGGGCTCTATGATGCCAATAAAAAATTAATTGATATGGTTTATTTTTCCAAATTAACCTCAGCGGGTGTATCGCACTCTGGGGATGACCTTCAAGGGGATGCCGATGGAGATGATGGTTTAGATAATGAGGTTATCGAAATATCATTAAATAGAATATCTTCAAATGTTGAACAGTTGATGTTTGTCTTGAACTCCTATAAAGGGCAAGACTTTGCCACTATACCTTTTGCAGCCATTAGACTCTATGAGGGTACACCAGATAGGGTCAATGAAGTTGTTGCAACCTATAATGTAGCTAGTGATTCAAAATATGCAGAATATACTTCCATGATACTTGGTAAACTGTATCGTAGAAATGGTGCATGGAAATTCTCAGCTATAGGTGAACCTACAAAAGATAAAAAACTTGAAAAGACCTTAGTATCTGCACAAAAATTTTTATAAACACTATTAGGTCAACTTAAGTTGACCTAATATAAATTTCCTAAAAAAGACTCATATATAGATTTAAAATAAGGAGTAAATTATAAAAATTATTAATCTGAAAACAGGAATCTTAAAAGTTCATGAAACGCGTTCTTTAAAGAAACTGGTAGCGTATGGATCGAGAATAAATAAAAAAAGAGGCTTTTTTTTTGTGAGTAAAGTGACGGGTAAGCATTTACCTGCAAAGCCATCTACCATGCTAAATACCTATAAGGATCTAGCAAACCTCATACCAAAATCTTCTGAACCTACACTGTTTATTGGATTTGCTGAAGCAGCAACTGCACTGGGTCAAGGTGTCTATGAAGCATACAATATGCCTCATTCTTTTTATATGCATTCAACACGCTTTAGCACATCCCATAAAAAATGGTTCACGTTTTTAGAAGAACATTCACATGCACCAAACCATATATTTTATGAACCAATCAATCAAAAGTTAAAAAAAATAATGGAGAAAGTCACAAGAATTATTTTGATTGATGATGAAATATCAACGGGAAATACTGCTAATAATATTATTAAAGAGTTAAAAATCATATTTCCTACCGTTAAAACATACCTTTTGGTATCAATTTTGGATTGGTCAAATAGAGTATACGATAATTTTGAGAGTTTAGCACTCCATAAAGGTAGTTTTACTTTTACCGATAAGAGAATAGATATTACCGATAAGATTATTTCTGAACCTAAAATAATAAAAAATTTAGATACCGTTATTCCCTATAACTTTGCTAGATATGGCATACAACATTTAAACATAAATGTTGAAAAGTATGTCAATATAGAAGAGATAAAGAATAAAAAAATATTAATATTAGGTACAGCAGAATTTATGTATCCCCCCTATCTTTTGGCACAATATATTGAAAATAAGGGGATAGAGTGTTATTTTCAAGCGACTACAAGAAGTCCCATTAATATTGATGGAGAGATAGTGTCAAAAATAACTTTTATTGACAATTACTTTGAGAATATAGATAATTTTCTTTACAATGTCATTGATAAGGATTATGATAAGGTGTTTATCTGCTATGAGACAAAAATGTTACCTCAAGCATTTAATTTAGCCGATCAATTAAGAGATAAATTTGATGTAGAGGAGATTTATTTTCATGTTTAGTGGAAGTTATTTGGAAGATGATGTTGAGTTTTTATTGAAAGTCATTGATATTGACTTTACAGATACAGTCAAAAAAGAGACTTTAATTCAAAGCGGAAAGGCACATTACTCTGAACTTATCAATAAAGAGTATGAACCAACACAAGCCTATTTAGAGACATTTCATCAGGTCTATGCATTAAATAAAGATAAATTTGCCAATGATATTTTAACACTTGCCTATCATTTATCTCAAAAAAAAGAGATTGTTTTAATTTCTTTAGTCCGTGCAGGCACACCTATAGGCGTTCTTTTAAAGAGAACCTTAAAAGAAGTATTTCACAAAGAGGTAAAGCACTATTCGATATCTATTATTAGAGATAGGGAAATTGACACTGTCGCCTTAAAATATATTTTAGAAAAACATCCCAATAAAGCATTTATTTTTATAGATGGATGGACGGGAAAAGGGGTGATACATAGAGAACTGAAGTTATTTGTATCAAAGTTTAATAGACTAAATAAAACAAACATAAGTGACCAATTATACGTTATATCAGATATTGCAGGGGTCTCTGACTTTGCTGTCAATAACGATGATTATCTTATCCCCTCTTCAGCACTCAACTCTACTATTTCTGGTTTGGTAAGTAGAAGTATTTTAAATGATACCTATATCCAAGAAGGTGATTTTCATGGATGTAAATATTATACTGAATATCAAAAGAGTGATTTGAGTCTATGGTTTATTGATGATATGCTTAAAATCATTCTCTCTCTTGATATGAACAAAAAAGAGTTAGTGTCTGCCAATAGTACCTTACATAAAGAAACTACAAATTTTATCAAACAACTCATGATTAAATATCATATAAAAGATATTAATCATATCAAACCAGGTATTGGAGAGAGTACCAGAGTACTCTTACGACGTATACCTTATATCGTATTTGTGAAAGATATTCATTCTAAAGATATAGAACATATACTTCAATTAGCACAAGAGAAGCGTGTAAGAGTGATTGAAGATAACTCTTTACCTTATATGGCTTTATCCATTATTAAAAATATAGTATAAAAGGATCCAAGATGCCAAAGAGAATATTTTTTTTTACTGATATTGATGATACATTAATACAAACAAAAAGAAAAACGAACTTTTCAAAAAATACTGTTGTAGGTGCATACAATAAACAGGGTGAAGCACACTCTTTTTTTTATGAGGGTACCAAAGTTTTAATAGACTCTATACTAGATACAGGCATCAATGTCATTCCCACCACGGCAAGAAACCTAGACTCCTATAAGAGAACTATTTTTTATGAAAACACAAAAATACAATATGCTATTTTAAATTTTGGAGGCTTGATTTTAATTAACAATGAAGTCGATAGTGCATGGAAAGCGTCCATTGAAGAAAAATATAATGAATTATGCTCAATGAAACTGCTCTATGAGAATCTATCCTCCCTTTTAAAGGAAGCAAAACTAGAGGTAGATGTAAAGATTATAGACAATTATTATATTAGTATCTACAATAGATATCATTTAAATGTAGAAAAAGTGATTGTAAAAATCAGAGAAGTATTACATCTTTTTCTTCATGAAAATAGTCAATATTATCTTTATGAAAATGACAACTCCTTTGGCATACTTCCAAAATTTTTAAATAAAAAATTTGCAGTAGAGTATTTAATCAACATACATTCACCTATCTTAACCATTGGGGCAGGTGATAATATTTCAGATTTAGATTTCATGCAGTTGACAAACTTTAAGTTGTTACCAGAAAAGTTTATACTTTAAGAGAAGATATATTGACTAGGAAGGGAGTGTAATAAATTCTGTGTCAACACTTCTAACCCTGTAAGATTATACCAAATTTAAAGCATCCTTCAATCTCTCCTTGAAATGAATATTAAGCTGAGAGGTGGTATAGATGATACGTCTTCTCTATTTTGAGCATTTCCCGAATCATTCCTTTTACCTTGTTTTACTTCTTCTAATGCCTTGTTCAGCTCATAAGCCTCTTTTTTAGTATTCATATAAATCAAAAAATCATCTACCAATCCTCTACACTATTTAATGCATCTGACATCTACAGATTTAATATTGGCAGGGAGAGAGACCTTATATGATCTCTCTACCTTTTTGCATATTTTATAACCAGTCCTTGTAGTGCTGACCGATATATCTCCCGCAATACCCATTACGAGTATAATCATCAATGTATCCATTTATCTTTCTCCTTGATACTCCACCCCATAAATGAGATGGATTCTTCATCCATAGTTTAAACAGCTATTTTCAGTGAAGCATTTATAGTTAGGTCTATTCCACCTTGATTTTAGATATTGTTTGGGGTGTAGTGTGGTTTTTACCACAGTTTTTTTAAGTGCTTATTGGCATATCCGAAGATTTTAACGCGTTCATAAGCTCTGTATAAAATATTAACATTCTGTAGCTTATATCCACTTCTAGATACAATTATTGTTATTCCTCTCTCCTCTCAATTAATTGATGATATGGAACCCTTTCCTCGTTCCCATCGCTCCTGCGTCGGAATGCATATATATTTAAACCTAATTTCACTTGTAATCCAACGCTAGTTGGCAAATAATATTTGAGAGATTGATTTATTTGGCTCTCGTATGCATTCCCACCGAG
>JAYEJF010000031.1:0-18146 GCA_034660455.1 Campylobacterota bacterium
TCTTTCAAATCAACTTAAAACAAAGGGTATTAAAAATATTCTCTTTTTAGACAGTGCCATAAAAAATAAATCTCAAGCATACTTTATGGAGTTTGATGACATCATTCCAAGTATCGCAGATAAAGGGCTTTTAGAATATTATATGCAGAAGATGTGAATTATCAATTTTTTATCTTTTTTGAGTCATGGTTTCCTTATAAAATATTTCATTATAGAACATTTTATAAGGTTTTTGTTTGAAAGATAAAGAGTCAAACAATTCTTCATTCAGTATTGAAGTTTTGTAAATATATAATCAGCCACACCCTATAAGATGCAGTCTGATAATTATTGTTGCTTGAATTGGTATTGTATTAATTCTGCTTGCTATTATAAAGTTGTTTCATCACCTCTTCCAAACCAAAACTTCCTGGCTTCTGACGTGGCGGATACTCTCTAAATGTTTGTAAGAATTCACTGACTAGGTGTTGCGCAGGCACTAGCATAAATACATGTTCGAACATCCACTCTTTATATGCCATAGCTTCTAACCCTTCTTCAAATGGATCACTTCGAAGATTTACAAGTTGAGGGAAAACCTTTAACTCTGGACCACGATCGTATATGTTTTCAGGTGATATTCGAAAGTGTATCTTCCACTTGTCATATCTTAAAGCCTCAAGTACGCCCGTATCAGCGAAATAGAAGAACTCTTTACGTGGCCCTTTGTCTACTTTACCCTTGAAGTATGGAGTAAA
Organism: Campylobacterota bacterium; assembly: GCA_034660455.1. Taxonomy (GTDB): domain Bacteria; phylum Campylobacterota; class Campylobacteria; order Campylobacterales; family Sulfurovaceae; genus Sulfurovum. Next base: position 738 of record JAYEJF010000031.1, read on the forward strand.
GTCATAACCATCAAGGTGAACTTTATAGTTCATATTACCAACCTGCATACCTTTGAGCAATTTTTCTTTCACATCTGCATCACCTGCAGCAGCAAGTAGTGTAGGTAACCAGTCCTCATGACTGATAATGTCATTCATAACTGTACCAGGCTCAATGACCCCAGGCCAACGCATAAACTGTGGTACACGGAAACCACCTTCCCACCAAGTACCTTTTTCTCCACGAAATGGTGCTTGACCACCATCAGGCCATGTCATCTTTTGTGCTCCATTATCACTACTAAACACAACGATCGTATTGTCCGTGATATTGAGATCATCTAACTTCTTGAGAAGTTCTCCAACGATGTAATCAAGTTCCATCATACCATCAGGATAGAGACCTAAGCTTGTCTTATTAGCATATTTCTTGCTTAAATGTGTCCAGTTATGCATACGTGTTGTATTATGCCAGAGGAAAAATGGTTTACCTGCTTTAACAGAACGATCTATAAAATCAAGAGATCTAGCGAGAAGTTCTTCCTCAACAGTTTCCATACGTTTTTTAGAGAGTGGTCCCGTATCCTCTATCTTTCCATCTGCACGACTATCGATAACACCGCGCGTTCCAAATTTCCTGCGAAACTCTGGATCTTTAGGATAGTCTGGGTTTTCAAACTCTTCCTCAGCATTCAGATGATACAGGTTACCGAAGAACTCATCAAACCCATGATTTGTTGGCAAATGCTCATCGCGATCACCGAGATGATTTTTACCTATTTGTGCAGTAGCATAACCATGAGATTTAAGTAGAGTAGCAATGGTTGGGTCTTCTTTGGCAAGACCCTCTTTTGCTCCAGGCATACCAACCTTGAGTAATCCAGTACGAATTGGACTTTGACCCGTAATGAATGCTGATCGTCCAGCGGTACATGATTGTTGTGCATAAGCATCAGTGAACATCGCGCCTTCTTTAGCAATTCTGTCGATGTTCGGTGTTTTATACTCCATCATTCCATGGTTTATAGCACTAAGATTCCAATACCCAATGTCATCCCCCCAAATAATGAGCATATTTGGTTTTTGCGCAGCATAGAGTACACTTACCCCAAGTGCCGTGATTGTTAATAAGATCTTTTTTATAAACATTGTTTCTCCTTTATTGTTTATGACTAGTATGATATTATATGATAACGAAAATAGCAGGCTTGCAATATCCACATTGCGACACAATCAAAATAGTAAACGGTTTTTATATATGTCTAATAGCAGCATCATACAGAAAATAGATTTTTTTGATAGTGATTTTTTACAATCTGCAGTCAATAATACAAAGCTTACCTATAAACAAGTCACTAAAGGAAAATTCAAAGGTACACTCCAAAGGACTGCACTTCCAAGTATGGTTGTGGATAGAGGATCTTACAATTTAAAACTAATTTCGGAGGGAGAGACTTCCAAAGATACTGTTACCATATTGATAGTAGAACAAAGCAATGAAGCTGGTAGGCTATGGGGTCAAGATATGAAAGGTGCTGATATTATCACCATACTTCCTGGTACAGAAATAGAATCTACTGTACCTAGCGGAGCAATCTGGTCAAGTATTGATATAGATAAAACAACACTTCATGAATATGGTTTACGTACAATAAAAAATGAATTTTTTAGGATTGATGCAAGAAGATTTCAATATTTTATTCACTATTTTAACCAAATTAACACTATGATTAGTACCAACACTTATTCGAATGATGTACTACAAGATCAGCTATTTAGCCTGTGTACACAAACGATTGAACATGCAGACAATACCGTTAAACTTTCCTATAAAGACTCTTCTCTCATAGCATTAAATATACGTGATTATTTACATGAACATCTTACAGAATCATTAGAGATGAAGCAATTATGTGTTTTAACGGGCAAAAGTGTTCGAACAATTCAAAGAGTATTTAAACAATTTTTCAATGTATCTGTACAAGAATATCATACCTATCATCGGTTTCTACTCGTACGTCAAACATTATTACATGATAATCATATCCCTATTTCCAACATCGCCTTTAGGTATGGTTTTTTCCATTTAGGCCGTTTTTCAGCAAAGTATAAAGAGATATTTGGAGAGTTGCCTTCTCACACATTTCGTAAAGTTTAACTTATCTCGTGATCAAAACCTTTTGGCTACTGCACTTTACACATCACATCTCTAAATATTTATCAAGCCTACTCTTGAAGAAGGTATACATTTATTTAATATTTATGAAAAATGATACCTATCCGAATCTGCCTGCAATGTAATCTTCCGTCAATTTTTGAGAGGGATTGGAAAATATTTTTTCCGTTTTGTCATACTCTATGAGATCTCCAAGATACATAAATGCCGTATAGTCACTTAGACGGCTTGCCTGCTGCATATTGTGTGTCACTATGACTATAGATATCTCTTTTTTCAATTGTGTGATCAACTCTTCTATTGCACCTGTAGATATTGGGTCGAGTGCAGATGTCGGTTCATCAAAGAGCAATACTTCAGGCTTGAGTGCTACAGCTCTGGCAATACAGAGTCTTTGCTGTTGTCCGCCGCTAAGACCCAATGCACTCGTTTTTAATCTATCTTTGGTCTCATTCCAGATAGCCGCATCCCGCAATGCTTGTTCTACACGTTCCTCCAAATTATCTTTGATTCCAGCAAGTTTTAAACCATAAGCGACATTATCGAAGATGCTCATAGGAAAAGGTGTCGGCTTTTGAAAAATCATCCCTACCTGCTGACGCAGTTTGATAAAATCATTCTCTTTTTTCAATTCCAAAATATTTGCTACCTCTCCGTCACTGCCAAAAAGATTAATTTCACCCTCATAACGGTTGCCGGGGTAGAGATCATGTATACGGTTCATCGCACGAAGCAGTGTTGACTTACCGCAACCACTAGGACCTATTAAGGCAGTAATATGATTTTTCCTTACCGGAAAATTAATATTGTTGAGTGATGGATCATCCACCCCCGCATAGGTAAAATCAAAATCTTTTATGTCCATTATATTAGTATTGTCTTTCATCTTTTTCCTTACTTTTTGTGTCGTGTCATATAACGACCTATAAGATTAATGCATAAGACGATCACTGTAAGTACAAATGATGCAGCCCATGCCAATGCTCTACTCTCCTCATCCGGGTATGTTGCCAGATTATAGATACTGACCGTTAGTGAGGGAAACTGATCTGTTAAATTCATGGTAAAAAATTGATTGTTCGCAGAGGTAAACAGCAATGGTGCGGTCTCTCCAATGATACGGGCAAAGGCGAGTAACACACCTGTGGTAATCCCGACTTTTGCAGCTTTGATGATGATCTGTAAAATAATCTTATGTTTACTCCCACCCAAAGCCATACCTGCTTCTCTCAACTCCCTGGGTACCAGTGATAACATATTGTCCGTAGTTGAGATGATAATAGGTATCATCATAATGGCTAAAGCCACAATCCCTGCCCAACCGTTATACCCGCCAAAAGGGTCTACGAGTATGGCAAAGACAAATACCCCAATCACGATAGAGGGTGCAGACATCATCACATCACTGAGGTTTCTTATGATGGAGGCGAGTTTACTGTTGTTACTGTACTCTTGCAGATAAATACCTGCCATCATACCAAGAGGTACAGCCAAAGCAGATGCCATAAGTGCCATTGTAAACTGCCCTACAAGTATGTTACGAATTCCCCCTTCTACAAGGTCATGGGTAAACATAGAGAAGTTGAGACTCATGATACCCTTGTAGCTTAAAGTAATAATAATCCAAAAAAGAAATCCTATTCCTATTAACGCAGATAGGGTTGAGAGTATTAAGATAATTTTATTCAAAATAAGTCTATTCATCTATGATGCCTTCCTTCCAAGAAAATAAAATTTGGCTACAGAGATCAGTATAAAACTTACAACAAACAAGATAAGTGCCAAATAATACATACTACTCATCTCAAGATCTTGTGCTTCTGCAAAGTTGTTTGCAAGCAATACAGGTATGGATGTTGTCGGGTCAGTGACTTTATTGGGAATACTCATCACGGAACCGATTAAAAAAGCTACCGCCATGGTCTCTCCTAATGCTCTACCTAATGCCAAAATAATAGAACCGATGATACCCCCTTTTGCATAGGGCATCACTACATCTTTAATCACTTCAAATTTTGTAGCCCCCATTGCATAAGCCGATTCTTTGAGTACATCGGGTGCCGTATTCATAGCATCTCTTGTAATGGCTGCCATAAAAGGAATAATCATAATGGCTAACACAATCCCCGCAGTCAAAAGTCCCACACCCTGACCCCCTACCGTTGCCTGTACAATCGGTGCAAAATAAAAGAGCCCCCACATGCCGTATATAATACTAGGAATAGCCGCAAGCAGTTCTATCGCAATAGAGACAGGCTTTACCAATTTTTCAGTAGCGATTTCTGTTAAAAAAATGGCAATGCCCATCGCTAACGGTGTCGCAATTAACATTGCGATCAATGTACTCAGTAAGGTACCTATAATAGGTACATACCCACCGAATATTCCACCCTCATCATCTTCATCTGCTTCCCAAGTTTCACTCCACAAAAAATCAAATCCAAATTCATGAAGAGACTCTTGTGCATAGGTAAAAAGCACCGAAAAAATACCTATGAGAATGAAAAATGAGAGTGTAGCAGATAAAAAAGAGAAATTCTTAAATAGTTGTCCACCCATTTTTTACCTTTTTAGTGTATATTTTTGTAAAGAGATTTATGAAAACCTCTCATGATTACATCATGTTATTTGACTTCCAATACTTTCGAATTGCATCTTTTGTCGAAGATGAAAGAGGAACATACCCAAGCTTTTGGGCTGCTTCATCTCCATGAGTATAGGCCCAGTCCATAAAACGAGTTACCTCTTTATTGGTCTTAGCATCTTTGGGGAGTAAAAGAAAAGTTGCTGCGACTATAGGATAGGATTTTGAACCGGCAGGATCACCGATAATGGCATAGAAATCATCTTTTGCAGACCACTTCACATACTTTGAGGCAATTTTAAATGAATCCAATGAAGGTGTAATATAAAATTTAGCCAAATTTTGTATTTGTGCAGCACTTAGCCCCAACTTCTCTTTAAAGGAGTATTCAATATATCCGATAGAATTTTTTATTTGTTGAATATTGGCAGAGACACCTGCGTTGGATTTACCCGCAACAACTTTTTTTGCTTTCCAAGTAGGCTTTTTACTCACTTTAATGCTTCTATCTAATCGATTTAAAAAATAGGTAAAGTTATAGGTTGTTCCGGATTTATCAGCACGTACCACCACAGTTATTGGTTCATGAGGGAGCGAAAGAGAGGGATTCTCTTTTATAATATCTTTATGATCCCAAAAAGAGATACGTCCTGTAAAAATACCTGCAATTGCCTTACGACTCAACTTTAACTCTCCATCTTTAACACCATCAAGATTATAGGCTAAAACAACGGCTCCAATCGTCGTAGGGAACATATGAAGTTTTGACTTTTTTAATGATTTTGATTTAAGTGGTTTATCTGTACCGGCAAAATCAACCATTCTTTTTTTAATGGATTTTATACCGTCACCTGAACCTGTAGGGGTATAATTAACCTGATGATTTGTAGATGCAAAATATTCAGATGTCCATGCTTTATAGACCGGGCCTGGGAAAGAGGCACCTCTACCCTTAAGTGCATCAGCCTCTACCGATGTCAGTAGAGCGGAAATTGATAGAACTGCGATTGCCATTGCTTTGATTGCCATCTTTGATTCCTTCATAAAATAGGTTATTGATTGAGTGACATTTTAAATGAAACCCGAAAAATTAGCGCATAGTAATACAATTTGGAAATATTTTGATAACAATTTTGTATGGTAAAATGAAGAGGTACTTATATAGTGTATGTGTCCTGTTTCACCACGTTATGGTTGACCTAAGGTGATTCCTCCGATTGCGACATTGGCACCATCAATACTTAAACGTTTATTCATGTAAATTGAATAATTCACACGCAATGCATTGTATGTACGCATCAGTAACTGACGGTTCTCAAATAAACTACCACTGAGTGTCACACCATTTATACCAATATTGGCATCAGCATCTTCAGCCTGCTGTGCGATAAAATCTGCCATTGAATCTATAAATCCAAAACTAAGCAGATAATCATCAAGACCCGCCAATTTAAAACTCATAGCCGAACGAATGGCAAGTCTTAAATCAAGCTGATATCCTTCATCTGTACTCATGACCTTATAGTCAATACGCGGACCTGATTTTCCACTAAATTCAATGGCTGTTGCTTCAAGAATTTCACAGGATGTGAGTGCATCATCCCCCTCATATAAACCAATAAATACTGCTGCCAGTGACCAGAGTTTTGTAAGGTCGGAAATCTCTGTATCTGTTTTAAATACTGTCTTCTCTACGCTATCATAAAGATGAGGAAAAGTATTTTTAAAATTCTCTACCAGTCTCATCCCACCCTCGTCCATCTTTGCAATGGCTTCAATCATCTCTTGAGGTTGTACGATGTTTTGATCTCTAAAAAGCACCATCGGCGTGTAGCCAATTTTTTCTGAGTAAGAAAATATATGAGATTGATGCTCTTTACTAAAGTATATACCACAAAGTGATTTACCTTCTAGTCTATGCTCTAACACAATAGAACGCTGTGCAGCATGTGACGGCTCAAAACGTATTGCGTGATTCACTGTTGAGACCTCATCATTTGATATATATTGTATGCAGGGTTGATGATTGGATTCCAGTTTTTCTGCAACTTTTAATCCATGAGTATCACCATAAGCCTGAAAACCACTGTACTCACAAAAAGAAGGCATGTTCAAGTGTGCAGGTACGCTCCACGGTAACATATCACGCCCCGTTGAAACAATAGGGTGTTCATCAAATACCGAAGCCACCCGAAGTGTTGGTACACAATCACTATATACAGCCACAATTCCTTTATGCTTCAAAGCAGTCGAAAATGCCAAAGTAATTTTATCATCTGCAAAGAAAACAGGGTAAAAAGGTTTGTTTAATTCATACTCAGATCGAAACATCAATTTTGGTTTCAGTCTTACTGTCGGTTTTTCAACCACCATCAGGGCATTCAATTCACCTTGGGTAATGAGAAAGTTTTCTGAAATATTGAGAGGGTTACAATATAATATACCATCATCACGTGACTCTTTTGAATTTAAAAGCGAAAAACGACGAATACCATTATATGTGGGGAGTGAAACCTCACCCTTCTCACTCAAAACATTTGCCAACTCTGTAAAAAAAGATTGCTCCAAAGGTACTGAAATTCCTGTATAGGTTAAAAGGTCATTCATTACCAATGTCGTCTCGCTGAATCCACAAACACTACAGGGGATGAACGGATTCAATGTATGCATGACTTTTTCCTGACATTCAGGACAGTATGGTACTTTAAATTGTATCTTATTTTTCACTAATAAGAGAGGTTTACCCTCGTTAAGATCTTCTTCATCTCTCTCTTCTATCTTATATTCTTCTAAAAATAGTGATTGAGGCACAAGTGTAGATATATGTTCGGCTACTCTTTCCAACTCCTTTTGCTCAGCTGATGCTTCGATTATATACTCTGTATTATCTTGATACAGAGAAAGTACAATAGTTGAGACATCTTCTATACGATGTAACAGACGCGTAAATAACCCATTTCCATGGATATACCTAAACTTAAATGCTATACGCATCAAGTATCCTAAAAGAGTTTGGAAGAATTGCCTGCATATCTATCTCTGCTTTCTTCAATGCTTTCATATTGAATGTGTGTAAATGCTCTAAAAGTGTTTTCTCCATTAAAGGTACGGCATCAGATACATTTTCAGAAAGAGAGAACTCTGTTGCCTCTATAATTGTCGGTACCACTCCCATAATCATCGTGGGAGGGCGGTCACCGGCAAGATCCATCATATTTAGTGTCTGTAACATTTCAACTTCATGAGCACTCCCTTGCCAATCCACAGCATCCGGAACTGCATCAAAATTAAAAAAATAGATTTCACCCGCCTCTACATCCGCAGCATTAATCGTATCTATGATAATCACATGATCATACTCCACAATAATGGGTATGAGTCTTTGTGCAAGTGTACCGCCATCGATGATATCAACTTGGTGTTCACCCTCAAATTGGTACTTCTTACCTATATAATTAATGAAATGTACGCCAATGCCTTCATCTCCAAACAGTAGGTTACCAATGCCTAAAATTAATAATTTCACTGATTCTCTTTTTTATTTTCTTCTTTTTCTTTGGCTTTTTTCAGATGATAATCATATCCGGTAAACATTACATCAAGTGCTCCATGTTTAAAACGAATAGCTGACCATATCACCAAATAGATGTGAATAGGAATAAAAATAAGATATCCCCACATCGTAACATGGTGAATATAACGAACATTGGCAAGACCTCCCATCCACGCTTCAAGCACACGCATAGAGTCATATAATAGCCCTCCTACGCCTTGATGATAAACATGAACATAAAGGATCAGACCTGTGACGGAAGCAACAACGACTAAAACCATAATTGCAAAATAGGTAATAAATTGCAATGGCCCATAAAACCCCTTTTTACGTAATTCTCCGATAAAAAAATAGGATTTTAATTGTATGATCCAAGACTTGATACTAAAAACATCTTTGAGTGAGCGTAATTCACCATCACTGTCTTTTCCAAAGAAAAAAAGATAGATTCGGAGTAGTCCAGAAGAGATAAGTATAAACCCTAAAATAATATGCCAGTTTGTCCACTCAGCATAAAGAAGTTTATCTGTTGACCCTTCTGGGGAAAGAAAGGGGTCTGCGATGTAAAATCCTGTGATGATCAAGCCCGTAACCACTAAAGCCCGTATCCAATGTAAAATCCTATTGCTACTGCTGTAAACAAAGTCAGGATGATCTGAAGTGTATTTTTCTTCTTGTCCCATAGTTACTCCTTCTTAATTCATTGTTTTAAATGTGCTAACAAGTAGCGCCACTACTCATAGGGTTGACCTTAAATTCACTTAACTCTATACCTTGCATATCCATTACATGTACAGAACATGACATACAAGGATCAAAAGAGTGAATCACTCTAAGGACTTCAAGCGGCTTGGTAGGATCTTCAAGTTTTAATCCTACCAATGCTGCTTCATAGGGTCCTATCTTTCCATTTGCATCCATTGGTCCTGCATTCCATGTTGTAGGTACAACAGCCTGATAATTTTCTATCAAACCATTTTTAATGCGTACCCAGTGACTAAGCGTACCGCGAGGTACTTCACCAATAAAGCGACCAACATACTCTTTATCTGGGTCTATTTCAAATTTAGTATATGTACTGTCATCTGTTTTGATATTTTCTACCAATGAATCAAAGATAGTAATTGCATTGTCTGAAATAAGTTTAGTTTGAAGCATACGTGCTGCTGTACGTCCTAAAGTCGTAAAAAGCGCACCTACTGGTAAACCTGTACGCTTAAGGAAAGCACCTACTTCTACCTGAACTTTTTCATTGCCTCTTGCATAATTTACAAGTAGACATGAAAGTGGTCCAACCTCCATTGCTTCTCCATCATAACGTGGTGCTTTTACCCAAGAATATTTTGCATTTTCATCGATGATTTTGGCTTCACCATTGACAGTGTCACCATCCACAAAGCCCGTATAATCAGGCTCTGTCACACCATCATAGGGTTGAAGTGATTTTGTACCTTTATACCACGCATGTGTCACATCTTCTTCAATCTTCATATCATCAATATCAAACACTTGACTCAAGTCACCACCTTTGATGTAACCGCTTTGGAAAAGGTATTCAGTACGATTGAGTTGAAATGCTTCAGCAGCAAGAAAATTCTTCACCCCTGCCCCACCAAGCACTGTCTCTTCTGTACCATAGGCTTCAGCTGCCATGACAATGTCAGCTTGATACGCACGGTCAATAAAATCTTTTACAATTTTATACTTCTCTCTCCATTCAGACAAACGGGTCGGACTTAAAATGTCACGTACACACGTTACTCCACCGACCACAAGACTTTGAGGATGTGGTTGTTTTGCACCAAAAATAGCAAACATCTGTGCCGCCACGCGTTGTACCTCCAAGGCTTTAAGGTAGTGTGAAAGTGCAATGAGATTCTGCTCAGGTGAGAACTTATATGTTTTATTGCCCCAATAGGCATTTGCAAATGGGCCAAGTTGTCCTTTATCTACAAATGTTTTCACACGTTGCTGCACTGCTGTCAGTTCATCCGTACCCGTAGCAATAGGAAGATCAGCATACTTGAATGCAAGTTCTGAAGCTTTTTTAGGATCGGCACTCAGTGCTGATACCACATCAACCCAGTCAAGTCCATGAAGATGATAAAAATGCACCACATGATCATGCATATATAAAGATGCATTTAACAAAGATCGTACAAGCTTTGCATTATAAGGTGCTTCTACACCCAAAGCATTCTCTACAGCTTCTACCCCTGCTTTGTAGTGTGAATAGGTACAAACACCACAAATTCGCTGTGCCATAAGTCCCGCATCTCGGGGATCACGTCCTTTCAAAATAAGTTCAATTCCTCTCCATAAGGTAGAGGATGAGTAAGCTTTTTGTACAACATTGTTTTCATCAACTTCTACTTCAATACGTAAATGCCCTTCTATCCTGGTGATTGGATCAATTACTACACGTCTGTTTGCCATAACTTACCCTTCCTTCTTATCATTTTTATTCATAAAGATACTTGCTACCGCATGGGCACCAATACCTATTACAGTTGCAGTCAATAGTGTTGAACCGATCTTATCCACCGTAGCATTAAGCCCCATAACAAGATGAGACTGAATCGGTTTCTCCAGTGGTCCCATCGTATCCCAAAAATCCGGTTCAGAGCAGCCCATACATCCATGTCCTGCCCCAATAGGCCAATTGACATGCTGATTAAAACGTTCCGTAGAACAGTTGTTAAAGGTGTAAGGTCCTTTACACCCTTGTTTATAGAGACACCACCCCTCTTTAGCACCCTCGTCACCAAAGTGCTCTACAAACTCCCCTGCATCAAAATGTCCACGTCTTTCACAAAGATCATGAATCCGATTTCCATATGCCCATTTTGGTCTATGATAACGATCCAATGCAGGAAGCGTACCAAAAAGTAGAAAGTGCATCAGTGTTCCAACGATGTTGGCAGCACTTGGTGGACACCCCGGTACATTAATAACTGGTTGAGAAACCACTTTATCTACCCCTTTTGCCCCTGTTGGGTTTGGGGCAGCCGCTTGAATACCACCAAAACTAGAACAGGTACCGATAGAGAAGATAGCCGCAGCATTTTTTGCAGCACCAGTCACTACATCCAGTCCAGTTCTTCCATGCGCACCCAATGTCAAGTATTGACCATTATTGGCAGTTGGGACACCACCTTCAACAAGTAAGACATAGCGTCCTTTGTATTTTTCCAAAGCATTATCAAGATTCTCTTCAGCTTGCCATCCTGCTGCGGCCATCAATGTTTCATGGTATTCAAGTGAAATATAATCAAATATAAGAGAATCAATCGTAGGTGCATCAGAACGGATAAGAGATTCACTACACCCTGTACATTCAGCCATATGTAACCAAACCAACGGCACACGGTCTGCAAGTTTTGCAGCATCTGCAAATAAAGGTGTAAATTGAGAAGGTAAAGCAAGCATCGCTGTTATACCTGCAGCCCACTTCATAAATTCCCGTCGTTCTATACCCCGCCCCTCAAGCATTTTTTCAATTGGTTCTTCTTTTATAGCAGGTAAGTCGGATAACGCTTTTACACGATCTTTAGCTTTCGCATAGAGAGCATCAAAATTATTCATCTTTACTCCTTTAATTATGTAGTTATAGCAAAGTATATCATAGATATAATGAATATTATAACTTTTAATTAAGAGTAATTAGGTATGATTTAAACATTTTTTTCTATTGTTTCATAAGTAGTTGATGCATATCCCCTGCTGATAGTGGTGGGCTGTACAGATATCCTTGTATATATTTACACCCATTTTTTATTAAAAATTCTTTTTGATTTGATGTTTCAACCCCTTCGGCAATGAGCTCGAGTTTGAGACTTTTTGCAAGTGTAATAATAGTCTTCACAATTTCAACATCCTCCTCATCATCAGGGATATCCTCTACAAATGATTTATCTATTTTAAGTTTATGGATAGGTAAACGCTTAAGAAGTGATAAAGAAGAATACCCTGTACCAAAGTCATCAATAGATATTTTAATACCATAATCATCAATTTGCGTGAGCTTTTCTATGATCTCCTCAGGTTTTTTAATCATTTGACTCTCAGTGATCTCCAACTCTAAACATTCTGGATATAAACCATTTTTCTTAAGACATTTTTTGATATTTTCAATAAAATCATTACACTCTAATTGATTAATGGAGATGTTTACGGCAAGTACACCGGGATTGAGTCCCTCTTGGTACCATTTTGCAAGTTCTTGCATCGCTGTTTTAATGACAAATTGATCAATTTTAACAATCAAGCCTATCTCTTCTGCCAAAGGTATAAAGGTGTCGGGAAGAAGTAAACCTTTCTCTTTATGTTCCCACCGTACTAAAGCTTCTAACCCCACAATTGTATTGGATTGGATATCTATTTGCGGTTGATAATAGACAACAAACTCATTCATTTCAATGGCTTGCTGTAAAGAGGTTTTCATGCGAAGATGTTCGAGTGCATACACTGTCATCTCTGAAGCGTAAAATTGAAAATTATTACGTCCCTCTTCTTTTGCTTTGTACATTGCAGTATCGGCATATTTAAGTAAAAATTTGGCACCTTTCGCATCTTGAGGATAGAGACTAATACCGATACTCCCCTTGACATAAAGGATGTTTCCTCTAATATATATCGGATCTGAAAGTTCAGAAAGAATTTTACGTGCCAAGATAGACGCATCTTCAGGGTCTTGCAGGTCTCCCATGATCAGTGTAAACTCATCTCCACTGAGACGGGCAAGGGTATCTTCACTGCGAATAATACCTGTAAGACGTTTTGCTACAGCTTTTAAGACTTTGTCTCCAATGTCGTGACCAAGAGAATCATTGATATCTTTAAATCTATCCAAATCTATAAAAAAGAGTGCAAAAGATTTTTTTTGATCTTTTGCAGCTTGAATCGTATATTTGAGTTTCTCTGTAAAGAATGTACGATTTGGAAGATCGGTCAATGAATCATGATGGGCTTGATACCGTAAAATATCTTTTTGTTCATTGAGTTCATCTTCAGCGTTTTTCTGTTCTGTGACATCCTGTCCATACCCTACAATCTCCATGGGCAACCCATTATCATCTCTTAGTAAGGAGAGAGAAAGGTTGACATGTAGCTTTTGTCCCGATTTTTTAATGAGAGTGAGAACATGGCGGTACTCTCCCTCTTCTATAAGTACTTTAGCTACTAAAGAGTCTTCAAATGCTTCTTTCTTATGTAACAGTGCAATAGATTGTCCAATCATCTCTTCTGCACTGTACCCAAAGAGTCGTTCAGCACCCCTGTTCCATGACGTAACCCTGCCATTTAAATCCATTGTATAGACCGATTCATGTGTTTGTGCTATCATCTGTGCATAGTGAGAATATTTAAGTTGTAGCTCTTTTTCCACAGTAATATCCGTTTGTGTACCGACCATTCGGACTTTATTCCCCTCTGCGTCATAGTATACCTGTGAACGTCCAAGCACCCATATCCAACGGCCATCTTTGTGGAGAAGACGATGCGTATTATTAAAATGGGCTGCTTGATGCTTCCATGACTCTTGTAACTGATAGAGTACATTTTTTAAATCTTCGGGATGTACGCGGTTTTTCCATGTCGCTACAGCATTGGGCAGTTCATCATCTTCATATCCCAACATCTCTTTCCAACTTGGCGAAATGTAAAAATGATTATCCTTAAAACTCCAATCGAGTACAGAAGTATTACTTCCTAAAAGGGCTAACTCCATACGTTCTTTTAATTTTTTATTCTTTTTGTCACTTTCTATAATGGTTTGGGTTTGTTCTTTCACTTTTTCACTGGTTATATTAATCAGGTGTGTCAGTCCACTGATAGATGAACTATTAATCTCTATCTGATGCGTACGGATATTTTGCTCATTTACTTCATGTGTAATATCAAGATGTGTACCTATCATACGAATCGCTTGACCATTTTCATCATATTGTGTTCTTCCTCTGTCAAGAATCCACACCCAATGTCCGGCTTTGTGTTTCAACCTATGAATATTTTCATAAAATTTTGTTTCACCGTGCACATTTTTATACACATCCCCCCAGGTTCTCTCTTTGTCATCAGGGTGAAGTCTATTGGACCATGTTGATAGAGTATTAGAGAGTTCTTCATCGCGATATCCGAGTATCTCTTTCCATCTTGGGGAAAAGTAGACGGAATTATCAAGAATATTCCACTCCCAAACTCCCTCATTTGTACCTGAAATTGCCAACCTCATACGTTCATGATGTTTTTGTGTCTCTTTTGTGGTAACATCCAATAGATGTATCAATCCGTTTATCGTAGCGTTATCTTCCTCTTCTACTTCCTTATCTTCTGATAATAATGTTTCTATTGTATCTGTTTCACTTAATGAAAGCAGCGTCATTGTTTGATTTAAGAGTTCTTTTCTAGGTGTACTAAAAAACTCTCCATAGGTGAAAAACCCAGATACGGGAGCAATAGACTGCAAGGGAAGTGTTTCAGATTCGATTTCATCTCCCATAAAATACTTACGTGTAGTACATGAATAAAGAAAAATAGCTTCAGAGGGCTTTTTGGAAGTGTTTTCGACTATTTTATGTGCATTCTGTAAAATTTCTTTACTGTTTCCGTAGCCAATACGTACTTTTTCACCTGTATATAAATTACCGCCCATAATAAGTGATCCATCATCTTTTTTGGCTATAGCCGCACGTGATATATCTGAACCGTTACGATTGATGATAAGAGGGAATTCTATGCCGATAGCCGGTAGTCCATTGGCAATATTCTCTCCAAGATAATATGCATAGATATCTACGGCACTTTTACCGTCAATCGTATAGAGACGATTATCTACTGCTTTAGTAATCGTCAATTCATTACCGATCGGATACCAATTAAAACTATAGTCTGTGTGTATATGTAGTTGTTTAGAGCTAAGAGATACAGCTACCGCACCTCGTGACACTATTTTTTCTTTCGTAAAGACAAGCGTCTCTTTAAACTGACTATTGTCTGCAGCATGTCCACCGGCGATGATAACATCATCGTTGATAGATACAATACCTTCAAGAAGTTCTTCTCCGTTGGTATGTATCCCATCTGCAAAAACAATAAGTAGTTTTGTCTCCTCTTTTAAGAGAACTTTTGCTAAATACTCTCCGCTATAGTATCCATTATCTTTATGTTCTATCGCAGCACATTTCAATACTGTATGCTCAAATTGGGTGAAACTCAATACAACTTCTGCAGATGTCACCCTCCCATCCATAATCTCACCATCTGTAGTACTCCCTATAATGACCGCGTCAGGTAAAAGTGCGCTTACTTCCAAAAGTAAGGTCTCTATAAACGATTTGTCAGTGAATGAAGAGAAGATTTGAATTAAAAGTGAAACATCGTTTTCTATTTTATTCTTATCAATAAAAGAGATTAATGTTTGTTTATCTCTATAATATGTATTAAAACTTTTCACCTAGATCTCCCTTATTATCTCGATTAAACAATTACCTAGGCATATAAAAGCGCATAACAGACTATATATTGATTTAGTACTCCATATGCTATAATGATACTTATATTTATTTAAATTAAGGGCACCTACAGTGGAAATCTCACCTGCAAAAACACAAAAATTTATCTTAAAACTCTTTCCTGAAATCATGGTCAAAGGAGACTCTGCGAAGCGACAGATGGTGGGACAACTCTATACCAATCTTGTAAAACTTTTGGGTGTTTATAGTGAATCAATCAGCGTCAAAAAATTTAATGATAAGCTTGAAGTAGTGACACCAATAGCATATTTGACAGAGGTACGTCAACGTCTCTTAGATACATCAGGGATTGAACAGGTACTTGAAGCATTGCAGTTTGATGAGATGCAAACGCTTGAGCAGATGAAAGTCAAAGTCAATGAGGTTATGGGCAAAGAGATTGTTGGCAAGCGCTTTGTTGTACGTGTTAAACGTTCAGGAAAACACCCCTTTACCTCCAATGATATTGCACGTACCATTGGAGGATATATGCTTGCACATAATGATGCAAAAGGCGTTGATCTACACCATCCTGAAGTGACCATACGCTTGGAACTAATCAATAAACAGCTCAATATCATTCGTAGTAAACATGAAGGGCTTGGAGGATTTCCTTTAGGGACACAAGGGGAGATTCTCTCACTGATGTCAGGAGGATTTGACTCCACGGTTGCAAGTTATCTAACACTCAAACGTGGTATAAAAACCAGTTATATCTTTTTCAATTTAGGGGGAATTGCCCATGAGATTGGGGTAAAACAAGTTGCCTATTATCTATGGAATAAATTTGGGGCATCGCATCGTGCAAGATTTATCTCTATACCCTTTGAGGAGGTAGTGGCTGAAATATTTCGTGCGAATCACTCTACCTATATGGGAGTAATGCTAAAACGACTTATGCTCCAAGCCTCAGAGCGTGTAGCCAATGAGATGGGAATTGATGCCCTACTCACAGGAGAAAGCGTTGCACAAGTCTCCAGCCAAACGTTGAGAAATTTAGCACTCATCGACCAAGTAAGCAATACACTTATTTTACGTCCATTAGCCACGATGGACAAACCCCAGATTATTAAAATCTCAGCCAAAATCGGTACTAAGGCGTTTGCAGAAAATATGCCTGAATATTGTGGTGTGATTTCTAAAAATCCTATTACACACGGCTCCTATAAACGTATGGAAAAAGAGGCAAAACGCTTTGACTACACCGTATTGGACAGAGCAGTGGAAGCGGCACAAACCATCTATGTAGATGAAATCATTGATGATGTAAAAAATGCAGCACCCGTTGAGGTTATACATGAGTTGAATGATGACAAATATGTTGTGATAGACATTCGTACGGAAGATGAATGTATAGAGACTTCATGCCAAAGCATTAAAATACCATTCCATAAGCTCAAAACAGAGTTTAAAAAACTGCCACAGGAGAAGGAGTATCTACTCTATTGTGAAAAGGGCATTATGAGTCAACTGCATGCCCAATACCTTCGTGATTTGGAATCTTGTGAAAATGTCAGGGTCTACAGACCATAAAGGTTGTTATATGTTAAAAAAAATACTATTTTTTCTACTACTTCTCTTCTCTTCATTGTTAGTTGCAAATGAT
>JAYEJF010000032.1:0-49300 GCA_034660455.1 Campylobacterota bacterium
ATGGACTTGATGCCGCATCCGGCCAAGTATTTTTATGAGGCCCATTGTCTGTTGAGTAAAATACAAAAGTATTGTCGGCAATTTTGAGCTTATCAAGTGTGTCAAGTAGTTGCCCTACATGTCTATCGTGCTCTACCATACCATCACCATAATTGTCTTGACCAGAGATACCTTGATGCTCTTTTTTAACATGTGTTCTAAAGTGCATACGTGTACCGTTCCACCATACAAACCATGGTTTCTTCGCAGTAGTTTGACGCTCTATAAAGTCAATAGCTGCTGCCACTGTCTCATCATCGATGGTTTCCATACGTTTTTTAGTCAGAGGACCTGTGTCTTCTATCTTTCCGTCTGCTTTAGAGTGTATAACACCACGAGGACCAAACTTTTTATGAAATTCCGGATCTTTTGGATAATCCACATTTTCAGGCTCTTCTTCTGCATTCAGGTGGTAAAGGTTTCCTAAAAACTCATCAAAACCATGATTGGTCGGGAGCATTTCATCTCTGTCTCCTAAGTGGTTTTTTCCAAACTGACCCGTTGCATACCCTTGATCTTTCAAGAGTACGGCAATGGTAGGATCTTCTACAGATATACCTTCTTTTGCCCCGGGAAGACCTACTTTAGAAAGCCCTGTTCTAAGCACAGACTGTCCTAGTATGAAAGTTGAACGACCTGCTGTACAAGACTGCTCTCCATAATAATCCGTAAACATAAGACCTTCATTAGCAAGACGATCGATATTAGGCGTTTTATATCCCATCATTCCTCTTGTGTATGCAGAGATATTGGACTGACCTATATCATCCCCCCAAATTACCAAGATATTTGGCTTTTCTGTTTTTGCCATAAGCTGTGTTGGCACTGCAACAGCTGCAACACCTAAACTCAACGCCAAAAGTAGTTTTGAACTCGTTTTTTTAAGATTCGGCATTTAGTGCCTCACTGTACTGAATTTTAATTCTTGTCATTTCTTTTCCTTTTTTAAAATTTTATACATCACTATGGTAACAAAAATAAAAAAGCATTGTCTTAATTCCCCCCCCCATTTTCTTAGTAAAATAAAATATAAAAAACATTTTTCACTACTAATCCTCACTCGCATCCATATCTTTTACATCTACAGCATCATTTGATCTTTTAGTAGGTGTTGCTTTGCTCTCTTCTTTTTTCAATAATTCTATCTGTGCATTTTCCTGAATAATATGAATATCACTCTGAGGATAAGGAATGGAGATGCCTTCTTCATCAAAACGTTCTTTCACAGTACGGGTTATTTCCCAAAATACTGTCCAGTAATCAGCTGTCTTAACCCATGGGCGACATATGAAGTTGACTGATGAATCTGCCAGTTCATTTACCTTGATAGTAGGTGCAGGGTCTTTGAGTACCAGTGGGTGTTCTGAAAGAATCTGCTCCATTACCTTTTCTGCCTGTTCCATGTTATCATCATATCCGATACCAAAGGTAAGGTCTACACGTCGCGTATCACTGTGTGTTACATTGGTAATGATGTCACCCCAGATCGAGTTGTTTGGAACAACCATCATTCTGTTATCGGGTGTGACAATGCTTGTTGATACCAGTGTCATAGAATCGACCGTACCTACTATACCTGCAACATCTACCACATCACCTATGTCATAAGGACGGTAAAGCATGATCATCAGTCCACTGGCAAAGTTACTAAGTGTACCCTGCAAGGCGAACGCAACAACAAAACCTGCAGCACCTACCATTGCCATGATCGGCCCAACATTGATATCAAGTGCCGCCAGTGCCACAAGAAGTCCAATGAGCATGACCACTTTATGGATAATATTGGCAATAAAATCATTCAAAAGTTGTGAATTACTTGGTGTATGCTCCAATGCTCTTCTTGCTCCTTTACTGAGCAGCTTAGAGACAAACATAGCCACAAAAATAATAGCAAGGAATTTAAGAATATTGATCAACCAGTAAATACCGCCTTCATCAGACATAAGCCATCCTGACACAGTTGTCCATGCAGAGTGGGCATCGGTCACTTCTAAAGAGATACCGCTTACGGTATCGATATAACGGCGGTATGGAAGTACTTTTTCCAGTTCTTTTCCATTCTCGTCTGTACCGATCTTTTCATTGATATTTTCCAATACGGTATTAAGATTATTTACGATGATCTTTCTTTGGGCACGCAGTTCTGTCTGTTCTTCAAGGATAGCAGCTTTCTCTTCTTTCGCAACAGTAAGTTTCTGCTGAATTCCTTCTCTCTCCTCTGCTGCTGTCTGGTTGTTGTCCCTTGCACCTAAAGCATCTATTTCAGTATTCTTTTCTCTTACTGAAATTTTAGTGTCGTACACTTTTTTAGCTGCTTCTTTCAGCAGAACCAACCATCCGTCAGCTTCAACAAAAAGTTCATCACTGGACATATGTCTGACCATCAGATTGAGTACTTCAGGTGAAACATCTGCATTGGCTGTGGTAACTGCTGTTGGTTTTGCAGGTGCTTCTTCAGCATAAGCGGTTGTGGTTGAAAATATTGCTAATGTGAGCAATATACTTGCAAATATTTTTTTAAAATTCGTCATTTTTCTCTCTTTGTATTTTATTTTGTATTTTATCACTGGTTTCTCTTTATTGTTTTAACTCAAACGGATAAATAACTTTCCACTCATTTTTCATATCGACAATTGTCCAATTATTTTTTGTACCATAGTCTAAACCTTTATCAAGCTTACCTATGTGAGACTTTCTATCATAGGCTACTTCTCTTTTATCGTCTGTATGGTGGACATAGAGTTGAAGTGTTTTGTACTTTTTATTTGCTTCTGTGTATTTCATCATTGCAAAGTCACCATCAGAGTTTCCAAAAGCCGCCACAGGACGTTTACCGATATTTCTATAAATAGCAAGTGGTTTTGTCTCTTTATCATCTATAAAATATATGTCATCATCTTTCATGATCTTCCCCTCTTTATAATGTACCTTTCCACTTGAACCGATAATGTGTTCTTGAGGGATACCATACTTTTGGGGTACAAAAGAACGCATAAAGTCTATGCCTCCACCAGAGACGATATAGACTTTAAAGTCATTGGATTCAAGGTATGCGATGAGTTCCATCATCGGTTGATATATCAAGTCTGTATAGGGACGATTTAACGTAGGGTGTTTTGCCGTTTTAAGCCACGCTTTTACCTCTTCTTGAAAAGTCTCTACATCCATGCCTGAGTGTGTTGCATTTACAATTTGAAGTAACCCATGTTCTCCACTTTTCATCACGCCATGCATATCATTCTCAAGTACAGATTTAAAAGGTTCCGTTGTTTTCCATGCTGGATGTTCAGAAGCCATTTCTTTGACTCTATCCATAGCAAAAAAGAGTTGAAAATACGCAGGTTGTTCTCCCCAAAGTGTCCCGTCATTATCAAACACAGCGATACGATCTGACACAGGGATAAAATCTGCACTATCCTCTTTGGTAATAGAGGTCACATAGCTGATGATAGATTGTTTAGATGACCCTTCATTCCATGATGGCAGTGTATCCGTTGCCTGAAGTGTGAGTGTGAGTAGTGTAATGAGCGTGAGTAGTATTTTGTTCATTCTTTTCCCTTGAAGTAACATGTATTGTATAAAATTCATCATCATGAACTTTAGACAATCTTCCAAAGGAAAAATCCTTTGGAAAAATATAGAAATACTTAGTTTATGTGTGCTTTATCCATTAAACGTTTTAAACCACCTTTAGCTTTTTGCATCTCTATCGTATGATATCCGATGTTCCCTGCACTGAGTGATGACCCTGCTTGGAATGGATAGTCTCCAATCGTATTAAAGAACTTTTGTACAAACCCTTGTGCTGGTACCATCATCCACATGTTATCAGCATACCATCTTACATACATCGCTGATTCACGGTAAGCACTCTCAAACGGGTCAGCTCTAAGGTTGGTGATCACTGGCCACGCCGGCACTTTACGGTAGGCTTCATTGATAGCACCATCTTCGATGGCAAATGCCACTTTCCAGTCATCTACACGAATCGCATTCAACATACCTGACGCTGCAAAATAATAAATCTCTCTACGAGGTCCTTTTTCTACTTCACCTTTAAAGTATGGTGCAAAGTTATATCCATCCAGGTGTACTCTAAAGTCTTTGCCATTGGCTTTGTATCCTTCTTTTGATGCTAGTTTCTCTTTTACATCATTTACTCCAGCTGCACCTAAGAGTGTAGGCATCCAGTCTTCTTGAGACATGATGTCATTGTAAACCGTACCTGGTTTGATAGCCCCTGGCCATTTCACCATTTGTGGCACTCTCATACCACCTTCCCATGTGGTACCTTTTTCACCATAGTATGGGGTAGCACCACCATCAGGCCAAGTAAACTTCTCTGCACCGTTATCTGTAGAGAATACAACGATAGTATTGTCTTCCACACCAAGTTTCTTAATATGGTCAAGGAATCCACCTACCAAGTCATCTAACTCAGTCATACCATCTGCATACTCACCAATACCCGTAATACCTTGGTATTTTTTCTGTAGACGTGTCCAAACATGCATTCTTGTAAAGTTCATCCATACAAAGAAAGGTTTATCTGCTTTAACAGCACGCTCCATAAAGTCTTTAGCTGCTGCACCAAACTCACCATCTACCGTTTCCATTCTTTTACGTGTGAGTGGTCCTGTATCTTCTATCTTACCATCTGCAAGAGAGTGGATCACACCACGTGGTCCAAATTTTTTATGAAATTCTGGGTCTTTTGGATAGTAGTAAGTCTCAGGCTCTTCTTCAGCGTTAAGGTGATAAAGGTTTCCAAAAAACTCATCAAAGCCGTGATTGGTTGGTAGGTGCTGATCTTGGTCACCTAAGTGATTTTTACCAAACTGTCCAGTGGCATACCCCTGCTCTTTAAGAAGATCACCAATAGTTGGTGTCCAATCAGGTATACCATGATCAGACCCAGGCATACCGATAGTCAATAATCCTGTTCTAAAAGGTTGTTGTCCTAATACAAATGAAGCACGACCAGCAGTACATGACTGTTGTGCATACATATCTGTAAATAACGCACCATCATTGGCGATAGAGTCAATGTTTGGTGTTTTGTATCCCATACCACCACGGTTATACGCAGAGGTATTCCACAAACCAATGTCATCACCCCACATTACTAAAATGTTTGGTTTTTTAGCCATAAGCTGTGTAGGTACCACTGTTGCAGCGAAACCAAGGCTTAATGCCAAAAGCAATTTTGAACTTGTTTTTTTCATCTTCTTTTCCTTTTAAAATTTGAGATACACCATTATAGTCTAAAACATTGTCTCAAAAGTGTCATTTAGAAAATTTTTTGAGTAAAGGAAAAGAAAGCGTTCTTATCTATAAAAATTGATCTATGATATAGGTTTTAAAATCGTAACTTAACTGTACTAAACAGATACGATCTTATATCCCTCACCATAAATATTTTCTATCAACTCTTCAGGGCATTTTTTTCTCAGTCTTTTTAAAAGATGACTTAGCGAACTGTAAGCTACACTGTACTCTTCATCATCCCATATTAAATTCGTAATACTTTCAACAGTAACCACTTTATTGAGTTGTTCTATAAAAAACCTAAGAAGTATTCTCTCACGTTTTGTTAAAGATATGATTTCGTTACCATAATAAAGCACTTTCTCTTCTTTTTTCCAAGAGTAGCCATTTTGAAGTAATATAACATCATCTTTATCAATATTTAACTCAAAATTTTCCGCCATTTCATCAAGTAGTGAAAGAAGCTTCTTCTGTGGTACAGGTTTTATAAGATACTGTGATAACCCTAAAGTAACTGCTCTAAGTAATTTCTTCTGATCAGAGTAGGCACTTAAAATAACAATGGGCATGCTTTTGTTATTGTTTCTTATCAGTTCTATCACTTCCAGCCCATCAACTTTAGGTATGTTAATATCGACCAACATCATATCTGGAGAAAATGCTTCATACTTATCAAGTGCTTCCAATCCATTAGAGGCTTCATAAATATTTTTAAATTTTGGTTTAAGTAGACGTACAAACTGTGCACGTAACTCTTTATCATCTTCAACATAAAGCAGTGTTAATTCATTTGTTTTAGACATGTTCTTCCTTATGTAGGATTATCAATACTTCGCTGCCCTCTTCACTGTTAGAGATAGAGAGTTTGCCGTTCATGTTTTTCTCTATAATCATTTTAGACATATAAAGCCCAAGCCCCGTACCACCCTCTTTTTCTTTCGTTGTAAAATAAGGTTCAAAAACTTTTTCTAGAATTTTTTTATCTATGCTTCCAGCATTATCAGAGATTTGGATGTACCCTTTAGCATCATCAGAAAAAAGATTTATTTTAATGCTTGGATTTAGAATTTTATTTTTTATGAGTGCATCTTTAGCATTGCTGATAAGATTTAAAATAACTTGTTGAAACTCACTAGGATAACCAAGTACCATAAAACTCTCCCCTTCCTTTGTAATACTTATGCCACTCTCTTCTAACTGATTGAGTTTAAGATCAGAAACAGCTTGGATTTTTTTCATCACATCAAAAAGTCTTTTCTCTTTATCTATCTTGTAAAAATGTTGAAAATCATTGATGGTATTGGACATATATTGGATGATCTCACTATTTGTCCTAATAAACTGTTCTAAAAATTTCTTGTCAATTTTTTTCTCTTTATAATCTTCTTCAAGCATCTCAATATTTATGTGCAGAGTACTCAGCGGTCGTCTCCATTGATGGGCGATAGAGCCTATCATTTCACCCATAGCTGCGAGTTTTGTTTTTTCTAAAAGCATGGCATCTTTATAGTGTATCTCTTCTAATTTTGAAGAGATCTCTTTTTCCAAATTGTCATTAAAGTTTTTAAGTTCCTGTTCTGCCACTTTTCTTCTGCTTACTTCTTTTAACAGTTTTCTTACCCAGTAGAAACTTACAATAAGAACTAGCAAAAGAAAAGAGACTATTTGTACCAAAAGTGTATAATCAAAACTATTTTCAACACGCACAGAGATCCAAGAATGGATGATATCTCTAACCTTTTGTTCATCAACCTTATCAACCGCTTTATTGATAATGTTTAAAAGTGCTGTCTCATCTTTATGCACACCTATGCTGCCACTTATCGGGGTAGAGTCAACCCTGCCTAGAATCTTGAGTTCATTATTGTAAAGTTTAAGAATGTTATATGCCAATGAATAGGTGTCATCAGCATACCCATAAACCCTACCCTCTGCTACCAACCTAAGTCCCTCTTCAATAGAATCGACCAATACAATAGTTATATTTGGAAACTTACGTTTTACATAGCTCTGAACACTTTTTTGTCCCTTTATGAATGCTACCTTTTGGGTGTTTAGATTACTCAATCCGTGAAAAAATGGTTCATTTATTTTGGTAGCTATACCTATAAATCCATCTATGACTTTATGTGAGGGGTTTAAATGTACATGTTGATTCGGTGAGCTTATTATGACAGCGGCAATATCAACTTTTTTTCTTTGACTTAGTTCTATACACTCTTCCCATGTGTTTACAGGTACATACCGAAATGGTATAGGTATCTTTTTTTCCACTAACGAGATCACTTCTGGCAATATACCAATGTTTTTTCCCTCTTTATATCCTAGAAGAGGTAAGCCTTTTGGGCTGAAACAAAGCGTAATCTCCTTCTTTTTCTTCAAGTACTCCTGTTCATCTTGTGTTAGTATGATGTTTTCATGCCCAGAAGAGAGCACGGTGATAAGAAAAAATAAAAAATATTGTTTGAGTGTCATGATTTTTATTTTATCAGAATACCTTTTAAGGGCACCTCTAAGAAATATTACCATGCATAAAATACCTAGAGGCATAAAAATATTTATGCCTCTAGATTACATTGTACTAAAGTACAGATTTAATCGCAGTTTTTGCAGTCTCTTTAGACAAAGTCTCTTTACCCACAGCTTTAGAAGCCTCATCGGCTGCCATATCGACCGCTTTATCTTGAAGTGAAGTCTCTGAAGTTTTGCCTCCCATCACCGATCCAAGTGCATCAGATTTCAATTTATCAACCGGGTCTTCTTTTCCTAGCACTTTATCTGCTGCTTGATTGGCTACTTCAGTTTTTAGCGCATCACCACCGGCAATCTCTTTCACTGCCATTGATTTAGCTTCACTTGTTGCTTTTGATTTTACTGCATCTGTTGCCATATCTGTCATCATATCTGCAAATAATCCTGTTGCTACAATTGCGGAGATTAATACTACTTTTTTCATTCTTTTCCTTTGGTATTGTAAATTTATTTTGATTAGACATCTCTTCTCATGCAAATGTCTGTATAGTATATCAAAAGATTATGTCACAAATGTGGCAAATCACTCTTCTTCAATCACTAGAAGTGAAACACTACCCCTATTTTAGGACCATATAAATCAAGTTCATCCAAAAGTCTTAAATCCTCTTTCTCATAATGGACATAACGATACGTTGCCAAAATATCTCCCCATGAAAACCGATACCCGATACTCGCCTCTCCCTGCCAGGTAAGGTCAGAGTCTCCTGCACCTATATCAACCATATAAGGCAGATACCAATTTTCACTCAGATCAAAATGTCCCCGTATTCCCACAACACCGTCATATAACGCTACAGAAGGTGAAACCTTCGGTACAGAATTTAAAAGCGTACTATACACCGAGATATCCAACTCCAAAGAGAGATATCTCACACCGGCAATAATATCTAAAGAGGCACGATTCATATCAAAAATAGTATATCCTCCATATCCACTCAGTAACCAAGCAGCGAGTTCCTGGTCGGAACCGGCAGTCACGCTTCTATCTGTTAAGGGTATGTCCCAAGAAACCTCTTGATTATCGGACATACCCAAATAAATAGCATCTAGCAAAAAGGACCATTGATCTTTTCTCGCCTCATAAGATCCCATGAAAACCATGTCTATTTTATCTGCCAATGATGATTCTCCGTCTTTGTCGGGGTCAGTAGGATCACCGGGATCACCGGGAATCGTATATTTCACTCTCCCATCCAAACTCGGTAACCATCCATAAATAGAGAGACTGTGTTTCCAACTGCTTGTAGCTGTCTTTTTTTGAGGAACTATGCTGACATCCTCCATTATCGGAGCAATGTCTCCTCCTGAAATTGCCAATGTAGATGTTAACAGGGTTCCCATGATAATTTTTTGCATCGATTTTCCTTTAAATTGATGCAAATATTATACTTAAATAAAGTTTCAAAATGGGGGTGACTCATTTAATTTGCATTGAGTGACCGTACAAATTCTAATGGATCGATTTCTTCTTCTGGCTTAGCTTCTTCTTTGGGTTTCTCCTCCTCTTTAGGTGGTACAATGGTTTTTACAAATGCCATTGGATCAAACCCTTCCTCTTCGAGCTTAGCTTCTTCTTTAGCCTTCTCCTCCTCTTTTGGCGGTACAATCGTTTTTACAAATGCCATTGGATCAAACCCCTCTTCTTGGGTGTCAGCTACTGTTTTACTTTCACTTTTTAGGGGTGTATATTCTCTAAAATATGCATCGGAAAACACTTTTTGATACGCTTTAAGTCTCTTTTTGTTAGAAGCCTTACTTGAAAAAGGCTTTGTATATGCCCAATAGACATCCCCACGTTTCACCACGTTAATATCTGATTTTAATCTACTCTCCAAACGCTTAGCAACCTTATGGGGAAGTGTTTCATTTTTATAAACACCCAACTGTATTACATAATCTCCCTGTGCAAATGTACTCATACCTACCACAGCTACCATTAATGAAATTTTACGCATTATCATCATTTTATCTCTCCTATTTTAAATTAGATTTAAGTATATCATATTGAATATTTATATAATATATAAATATAATAATATATTTTTAAAAAGGTGACTTTGAGTAATCATGATTCGATTATTTTTTAAAAATCCGAAAAAGAGATTATACTTAGTGCGGTAATAATCTCTTTTGCAACTAACCTCTTAGCATTTGACATGGATTAATACAGTGTTACTCTATAGTGATACCCCATGAATTTAAAATACCAGTATGTACAAATACATAATCATGTATCTGCAATTTCCAAATACCATTTGCATCTTCTCCCTCAAATGTTGCTAATGACTCCCATGGTCTATAAGTTCCAGTAAATGGTGGCGCGACATCAGCAATTAATGTTATTGCACTATCATCAAACGTAGTATCACTATAGTTCTGACCATTACAGCAGCTGTATAGAGGGGGAGAAGATAAACGTATAATAGTTCCTACTGAACTTATGAGTCTAATTTCAAGATCAAAAATATAATAATGCGTTATATCTAAAGTTACCGTAACTTTCGTAATTGAATCAGTCGCACCTGCTACATTAATTTCTGATATTGCTATACCAGGTCCACCACCTCCACCATCAGGTATTGGAAAACTAGTGGTATTCTCAAAAGTCATTCCTGATCCACCTGAAACAGCTTCATATTCCCAGAGGACCATGTACTGTTCACCTGACGCATTATAAGTAGAACCTAACACATGCACATGACCAGCGCTATCCAATACTATTCCATACCCGATATTTTCAAAATCCACCCCTGCTGATCCTTGGTGAACTGCACTACCGTTTGTGCCAAAGGCAGTGTCCAGAACACCTGTACTAGTATGTTTCCAAATGACCATGTGAGAATCATCTCCATTATCGCTGCTGGTCCCAGCCACATACACATTACCTGAACTATCCAGTGTAATGCCATATCCGTAGTCATTATAATAACCCAAGCCTGCAGCACCAGTAGTGCGTACAATACCGTTTGTTCCAAAAGAAGTGTCCTGAACACCTGCACTGGTATATTTCCATATAATCATCGAACTGCTGCCACCGAACCAATCTTCGTAACCACTATGCCCAGTCACATAAATATTGCCTGAACTATCGATTGCCATTGCTTCTGCTTTCACTTCACAGCCTAAGACATCTAAACATGTAGTATAGTTATCCACAATAACCCCATCTCTCATCGGAAACACGTTCACTCTTCTTGTTGCTGTTGCAGTATTTCCTGCATTATCCGTTGCACTATAGGTGATTGTATAGATACCAGGAACGTCTGTATTTACCTCTCCAGATACTTCTACGGTAAGATTTCCATCGTGAGTGTCTTCCGCTGTTGCCCCTGCATCTGTATAATTTTCACCTACTAAAGCTTTTGCTGGATTAGTGCCAAGAACGCTGATTGCTGGTGCAACCGTGTCTTGTGTAGTCACGTGCATACTGTCTGATCCTGTAGCCCCGTCATTATCTGTCACGGTAAGTGTCAACGTAACTGTTCCTACTGCTGCAGGTGTATAAAGAAATTCTGCTTCTGTTGCGATCACTGCGCCATTTTTCGTCCAAACATAAGAAACGATCTCGCCATCCTCATCACTACCGCTTCCCCTGAGATACACTGCATTTCCAAATTGTATATATTTATCACTTCCTGCATCTGCTGTAGGTGGCATATTAATACCTAGGTCATACAGAACCTGTTGAATCTCTTCTGCCGTATCTACATCTTCGGATGTAAGCGCTGCTACAGCATTATTGATAATATCGATATTTTCTGCTGTCGCACCAATCACCCCAGCATCTTCATAATCTTCTACTGTCGGTGGAGGCTGTGTTTCATCATCTGCATATGCTTTTATCTTGTCAATAGCGATCTCTTGAGGAGTTGCTGTGTCAGATAACAGATATGAAATGATGGGTGCCATATTGACTGTATTGGCATATAATCCCGTACTCAGCAGTATGAATATGCCCAATATTATTGCTTTAAATTGTTTCATTTTACACTCCCCCATTTATATAATCCATAATTTTATAATATATAATAATAGAAGATTTAAATCTTCACCCTTATGGGTGTATAGTGACTATTATCAAGGTTGATGTTTATCAATCCTTGTACCGTTGCCCAATTCTCCATAATAATTCCATCCCCAAAGCCAAAGAGTATCATCGGATTTTATCCCAGATGTATGTCTTCCTCCGGCACTTATAGAACTCCAATCAGTAGCCCCTGTTGCTTCCTGCGTAGGGATGTCTCTTTCTAACGTTGTTCCATCTCCCAATTGTCCATAATCATTATCTCCCCAAGCCCAGAGGGTTCCGTTAGATTTGATAGCAACTGTATGGGATCTGCCTGCACTTACAAGACTCCAGTCCGTGGCACCTGTAAACTCTTGAATTGGAACATGTTTCTCAACGGTTGTACCATCTCCTAACTGTCCGGATTGATTATTACCCCATGCCCAAAGTGTACCGTCAGGCTTGATTGCAACAGTAAATTGATATCCGGCAGAAACTTGTTTCCAATACCTTACCTCTATATTAACCATAATTTCTATAGTATCTAGCTCATTACTGATCTCCAATACACCACTATCAGTTGCATTGGTTTCAGTAGTCTGTATATAGAAGAGTCTATCATTTTCGATGGAAAAAGTTCCATAAATTCCTTGAGTTTTAATACTTGCAGTGGCTTCCGTATCATTCAGTAAAGAGAGCACTTTCCAGTCTCCTGTTGCTGTAGATTGACTTACATAAAGCGGCATCATAAAATCCGAAGCCCTGAGTATAATCGGCACTCTTAATTGGGGTTGTATAGGGTTACGGCTGTCTAGTGTTGTCCCATCACCCAACTGTCCACTATCATTTGCCCCCCAAGTCCAAAGTGTTCCATCAGATTTGATTGCAGCAGTATGGGCGCTTCCTGCATTGACAATGCTCCAGTCAGCAGCTCTGGTAGATTCCTTAGTGGGAACATGTTTCTCAACAGTTGTCCCATCACCCAGCCGACCATTCCAATTATTGCCCCATGCCCAAAGTGTACCATCTGACTTGATTGCAGTCGTATGAACACTCCCGGAATTTACAGAAACCCAATCAGTAGCTCCAGTAGACTCCTGTGTAGAAACATTCCTGTCATCCGTAGAATCATCTCCCAACTGACCATAAGAATTCTTTCCCCATGCCCACAGAGTGCCATCATATTTTATAGCTGTCGTATGCCCTCCACCTGCACTTACAGCACCCCAATCCATTGTATTTGTATTCTCTTGGGTAGGGACATGCCTCTCTGTCGTTGTCGCATCTCCAAGTTCTCCATACCAGTTAGCTCCCCATGCCCATAGAGTACCATTTGATTTAAGAGCAGCAGTATGAGAGTTACCAGCACTTGCAAAAACCCAGTCGTTAGTACTTGTATACTCCTGAGTAGGAACATTCCTGTTATCTGTTGTCCCATCCCCAAGTCGTCCACTTCCATTCGCACCCCACGACCAGAGTGTCCCGTTAGTCTTAATTGCGACTGTATGTGTGAAACTGGTACTTACAGAGTGCCAGTCATTGGCATTAGTAAATTCCTGCGTTGGTACAATCTTGTCATCTGTCGTTCCATCGCCTAATTCTCCATAATAATTCTATCCCCAAGACCAAAGTGTGCCATTAGATTTGATGGCGGCAGTATATCCATAACCAGTACTGACAGAACTCCAATTAGAAGATTTACTAAACTCTTGAGTGGGCACAAGTTTCTCAATCATTGTATTGTCTCCTAATTGTCCGAAACTATTTGCTCCCCAAGTCCAGAGGGTTCCATCTGACTTTACTGCAGCTGTATGTCCATAACCCGTAGAGACCTGCTTCCAGTAAAGTGATTCTAACGTGATGGTGATTTCTATCGTATCAGTTCCATTTGTGATCTCCAATATCCCACTATCTGTTACATTGGTCTCGGTAACTTTTAAATATGACAGAGAATCATTTGTCACTTCAAAAATACCATAGACTCCCTGGGTTTTAATACTTGTAGTAGTCTCTGTATCATTTACAGAAGAGAGTATTTTCCAATTTTCCATCACTGTTGCGTCATCAACATCCAGTGTCATAGTAAAATCCGAAGCACTCAATGTAGAAGTGGCTTTTGTATCTGAGAGTAAATAAGTAATTATCGGTGCTATATTGACTGTATTGGCAAATAACCCCGTACTACTCAATACTATCAGAAAACCAATAGTAAGCTTTTTTAATAAAAAATTTCGCATCAATTTTTCCTTTTTTTTAATCACTTATTTATATTTCCAAAGGGTCATATTCCACACAGTGTCGTTGAATTCATCTGTATAATACCCATACCCAGTCACATAAATATTGCCTGAATGATCAAGAGTCATTCCATGTCCCCGATGAGAATTCGCTTCCACTTCATCATATAGGACAACCCCGCCTGTACCAAAACTATTGTCCAAATCACCATCACTGCTATACTTCCAGATGACCATCTCTCCACCCGATGTAACATCCATGTTATGACCTCCCGCTACAAAAATATTGCCCGAAGTGTCAAGTACGATATCCCATCCAAAATGTTTTCCATTCCCATCTGCAATACTATTGTCCACCACAATACCGTTTGTCCCAAAACCATTGTCGAGTACACCTGCTGCAGTATATTTCCAGATTACCATCTCAGCATCTCTGTTATCGTTATAGCTATGACCAGTTACAAAAATGTTGCCCGAAACATCAAGTGTAATTTTTCTTCCTAAGTCCATCCAATTGCCACCTGCAGCATTCTTGTGTACCACAAGACCGTCACTGCCGAAACTACTGTCCAGTACACCTGCAGATGTGTATTTCCAGATTACCATGTCACGATAATCATCATCGCTACTACTCTCTCCACTTACATAAATATTGCGTGATTCATCAAGTACAATTGACCATCCCATATCATGCGAATCTCCGCCTGCTGCATTATGATGTCTTACGATTCCTCCTATACCAAAACTTGTATCAAGATCACCATCAGCAGTGTACTTCCAAATCATCATATCATCATAGGTATCATTAAAATATCTGTATCCAACAGCATATATATTTCCCAAACTGTCAAGAGTAATACCCCGCCCATAAGCTGTATTATTAGATGTCAGTCCATTACCATGTGCCACCACAAGCCCACCACCACCAAAACCAGTGTCCAAATGACCTTCAGGTGTATATTTCCAAATAACCATGCTTGTACCTGTGCCAAAGAGCGTGCTTCCCCCAATCACATAAATATTGCCTGAAGCATCAAGTGCAATATCATTCCCAATGTCATTCGAACCAATCCCTGTCGCACCTTCATACGTTACAATACCATCTATGCCAAAAGAAGTGTCACGAACACCTTCACTTGTATATTTCCAAATGACCATCTGATTGCCACTATCATCACAAAAAGAATAATAACCACTGTGCCCAGTCACATAAATATTGCCAAAACTGTCAATAGTCATTGCTTCTGCCTGAGCATCACAACTTATACATGCAGTATAATCATCTAA
This sequence comes from Campylobacterota bacterium, assembly GCA_034660455.1. GTDB lineage: Bacteria > Campylobacterota > Campylobacteria > Campylobacterales > Sulfurovaceae > Sulfurovum. The sequence goes on from JAYEJF010000032.1 coordinate 15,373, forward strand.
AACAATACCCTCTGTACCAAACGAAGTATCAAGTATCCCCTTGGGATTTTCCTGAGAAGATATGATCGAAGGTAAGACAGCTGCATTATAATAGAACAGCATATCTGCCATAAGATTTTGAATGATAAAAATATTAAATACCAAAAAAGTTAAAGCAAGTTTTGTGATCTTGAAATACATCGTTTCTGATCCCCTTTAATATACATAAAAATTCATTTCTTATTCAAAAAAACCAATTAATAATCTTTTTATATTATATAAAAATTATTGAATTAAATCTTCACCCTTTTAGGTGTCAAACATGGTACTAAAAGAGTGGTTCTACAAGCAAAAAGATAAAAAAACAGAAAAAATCTGTTAGCGTCTTTTTCTAATCTAATTTAGAAGAAGATCTATGCTTATACCCCAAGGGCAGGCTTCGCGCAAAAAGCGGAAGTAAAAATGATACATAAGATGATATATCTATGACTTGAAAGGGAAAAACTTATATGTGAAGTATTGTTCGTATTTTAGGGGTGTTTTGATGGTGGAGCATAACGGGATCGAACCGATGACCTCTTCGCTGCCAGCGAAGCGCTCTCCCAGCTGAGCTAATGCCCCGTAAAAGTAACGGAAATAGAATTTTATCATAAGAGAGGTAAGAGTTTACCTCCCTTGAACTTTATATTATGAACGTTCTGTTATTTCAAGCAGATGATAGCCAAATTGTGTTTGTACCGGACCATGTACCACGCCTACCTCATCGTTAAATACAACTTTATCAAACTCAGGAACCATTTGTCCTTGTCCAAATTGACCTAACTCTCCACCATTTGCACCTGAAGGACAAGTAGAGTTCTCTTTTGCTGCATCTGCAAAAGTGATCTCACCAGAATTTATCTTCTCTTTTAATTCTCTACAGAATGCTTCGTCGTTTACGAGTATATGTCTTGCGCTTGCTGATGCCATTGTTTTTCCTTTACGTTAGAGGGTTCGATCATAGGGAACCAACTCTCCTTTTTTTAATCTTGGAAGTATATCCATTTTTATCTTTTTAAGCAAAAACATCTTTTTTTGGGCTTCCATCGTAGTATCTTTTGGAATACTTTTTAATTTTGCCCTGTAGTGCATGGTTAAAATTTGCAATAACATCTTATTGAGTTGGGACTCATCCATTACGGCATACCCCTCATCTACACTAAGCCCTACTAAACCAGGATGCTCATTTTGACCATTGATAAGTGCCAAAAAGAGTCCCTGATAGCCTCCAAACATATTTGCATTCATCACCGATAAAACATTGTCTATGAGTGCCGGTTTCTCAATGAGTGTTTTTAAGATGCTCAAGTGTGCCACATCATCTCTTTGTTCACTAAAGTTTTCCCGTACTCGAGACGGTGCTGTATCTTTCCCAAAAAAAGAGGGGGAGAGTCCAAGAAGTGTTGCCGCCGTAGAAATATATGCCTCTTTGATGATGGGACTTAGCGTATCCATATACTGTTTCATCTCAGCGAATGCCGCTTCTTTTGCCCTAGGATCATGCAAATTATACTCAGAAGCAATCTTTTCCAACACAAAAGAGATAAGCGGTTTTGCTTCACGAAGCAATTTTGCAACCACTTCACTTTGTCCCCTTGCAATAAGGTCTGCAGGATCCTGTCCGTCAGGAAAGAGCACCACCCCTCCGTCAAATCCTGCAGCAGAGAGCATTTGCGCTGCTTTCCGTGCTGCCCCCACCCCGGCTTTATCGCCGTCATACGCAAGTATCACTTTAGGATCACCTTTGCGGAGCATTGGAAGATGCTCCGGTGTCAATGCCGTTCCCATCCCGGCTACAGCTTCTTGAAAACCTGCCTGATGAAACATCACTACATCCAGATACCCCTCACAGATAATGATCTTTTTATTTTTATAGATATGCTCTTTGGCCAAATGATAGCCGTACAAAAGTCGGGACTTGTTAAAGAGTTTTGTTTGAGGGGAGTTAATATACTTTGCAGGGTGATCGGTAATGGTTCGTCCCCCAAACCCTACAATGGACGCACTCGCAGAGTAGATAGGAAACGTAATACGCTCTACCAGACGCGCATAATACCCTTGAGCATTCTCGCTGGGTGCAATGATCCCAGCTTCTGCTGCTTTGGGAAGCGGAAGCAGTGCACTTTGCAAAAACCCCATCACCTCTTGCCCACTCGGGACATAGCCAATCTCAAATCTTTCTATGGAGCTTTGGGAGATACCTCTTTGCAACAAATATCGCATTGCGGGTTTATGACGGTCAAGATTTTTGACATACCACCCTCCTATAGACTCAAGGAGACGCTTTACATCGCTATAATCCGAACTCCCTTTGGTATAGGTCAATGAAAAATTGTTCATTGAAGCGAGTTTCTCTATGGCTTCAGGATAGCTGAGCTTTTCGAGTTCCATCACAAATTTAATACTGTCTCCACCTGCACCACAACCAAAACAGTGGTATATCTGTTTAGACGGACTCACAACAAAAGAGGGTGTTTTTTCTCCATGAAAAGGACAGTTGGCTTTGTAGTTTGCGCCTGCTTTACGCAACTCAATAAAGTTACCTATTACATCTACAATATCAATGCTGCTTTTAAGAGATTCTATGGAGGCGTTATCTATCATTATAAAATTATATCTAATTAGCTATAATTAAACGCTATACAATACATGGCACCTCTAAAGGAAACTTATGGAACAGATACTACCCGCCTATGATGATCCCCTCTTTAGTATTTTACTCATCATTGTGATTGGTCTTATTGTTGCATTGGTCACCTATGGATGGGGTCTTTACCGGCAACAAAAAGAGGAAGGAAAGCTGCTCAATTTTCTAGAAAAGTTTGATAGCTCAGAGTGTGCACTCAATACCGCAGAGATGCCCTATGAGCCCAATATGCTTAAGCCTCTTACGCTTTTGGCAAAAGCATTTGAAAACTCGGGAGAGTACCATAAATCGATCAATATCTATCTCTATCTTATCAAGCATGTTGAACAGGACTTGGGGCAACTTGAACTTATGGAACGTTTAGGCAATACCTACCTTCATGCAGGCTTTTTAGAACGTTCCAAATCCATCTATACAGAAATACTGCGTAAAAGACCCCGCAATAGAAAAGTGCTGCATGAACTGGGTATCGTCTATGAGACCATGCAAAAATACGATAAAGCCAAAGAGATACTCATCCCCCTGAAACTGCTTGGAGAGGAGACTGTTGCACTTGAAAAATTTCTTGACTTTTCGATACTTATAGCCGATAAGGCTTTAAGTACGGATGATAAAGTAATCCGGCTCAAAGCCTTATTGAATGAAGCACCGGCGATGTATAGGCTAATTGTAACAGCGCTCTTACGGCTTGATACAAAAAGTGCCTGGGAAATCATTGATCCAGCACGCATTAAAGAGCTGATTGACATCCTTTGGTTCTTACCCAATTCACAACTCGATTTAGATATAATTCACTCCAATGAACAGCTTAAAACCCTGTATTATGCCAAAGGATATCTACAAAAAGCCACTATTCAGAGTGGTGTTTTCAGCCTGGATATGTTAGCTACGGCTAGAGAGAATGGATTTGAAGAGGGTGATTTGACCTTCTCTTATCTTTGTCAAAAATGTAAGCAGAGTTTTCCTGTTTCTTTTAAACGCTGCCCAAACTGTATGGCACTAAATTCCGTTAAAGTTGAGGAAAAAATTGCAAAATCAAGCCCACAAACAGATTACTCTCTACTCTGACGGCTCTAGTCTCGGAAACCCAGGACCCGGTGGCTATGGCGGTATTTTGGAGTTTAAAGGAAAACGAAAAGAGTATGCAGGCGGTGAAGCACATACTACCAACAACCGCATGGAACTTCAAGCGGTCATTGAAGGGCTCAAACTGCTTAAGGAACCTTGCAGTGTCGAGGTGGTATCAGACAGTTCTTATGTTGTCAAAGCAATTAATGAGTGGCTAGAGGGTTGGATACGAAAAGGGTTTAAGAAAGTCAAAAACGTAGACCTTTGGGAAGCCTATTTGGATGCAGCTTCCCCACACCGTGTACATGGGACATGGGTACGCGGTCATGACGGCCATCCTGAAAATGAACGTTGTGATGCCTTAGCCCGTAATGAAGCAGAAAGAATCAAAGCAATATTATGAGTGCAATACAATCAATCAGAAAACGATTTTTAACTCCCTAAGCATGCCGTAGGGAAAACCACATAAAGGACACAAAGATGAACAATTACAGTCAACTCGAAAAACGGCTGAACTATACATTTAAAGATAAGCAATTGATTATTGAGGCTTTGACACATAAAAGTGACAAAAAGCCTTACAATAATGAGCGGCTTGAATTTTTGGGAGATGCAGTTCTCGACCTCATTGTCGGTGAATACCTTTTTTCAAAATTCCCCAAGTCTGCTGAAGGGATATTATCCAAAATACGTGCTTCTCTTGTGAATGAAAGCGGCTTTACCCTTTTAGCAAGGTCACTTGATCTGGGTTCTTATATCTTTCTTTCACTCGCAGAGGAGAATAACAACGGAAGAGATAAACCCTCACTTCTCTCAAACGCTTTTGAAGCCGTTATCGGTGCCATCTACCTTGAAGCTGGTTTAGAGACAGCAAAAGATATTGCCATTAACCTTCTAGAAGCGTGTCACCCTAAAATTGATCTCGATTCCCTCTCAAAAGATTACAAAACTGCATTACAGGAGTTAACACAAGCCACTCACGGCGTTACGCCAATCTATGAAATGCTTGGTTCTTCGGGTCCCGATCATAACAAAGAGTTTGAAATTGCCATTATCTTAAATGACGTCACCATCGCCAAAGCAAAAGGTAAAAGTAAAAAAGAAGCACAACAAAAAGCCGCTAAACTGGCATTAAAGGAATTAAAATCATGAACAGTTTTGGGAAAAAACTTACCCTAACCACTTTTGGAGAGTCTCATGGAAAAGCATTGGGGTGTATTCTTGACGGTGTTCCCGCAGGACTTGTCATTGACGAAACATTCATACAATCCGAACTTGACAGAAGAAAACCGGGAAAATCCAAACTTGAAACAGGACGAAAAGAGGATGACAAATTTGAAATACTCTCAGGTACCTTTGAGGGGCTAAGTACAGGAACACCTATTGCTATGGTGATTTTCAACACAAATCAAAAATCCAAAGATTATGACAATATCAAAGAGCTATTTAGACCAGGACATGCAGACTTTACCTATTTTCACAAATACGGACTTAGAGACTATCGTGGTGGTGGACGCTCTTCCGCACGTGAAACTGCAGCCAGAGTTGCAGGCGGTGCCATAGCCAAACTTATGCTCAAAACCTTGGGTATCACTATCCAAAGTGGATTGTGTGAAGTTGACGGTATCAAAGGTCAGGTACAAGATTTTGAGCATGCCAAAAGTTCAAAACTCTATGCCTTAGACCCTGAAGTGGAAGCATTACAAGAGCAAGCAATCTTAGCAGCAAAAGATAAACATGACTCCGTAGGAGGTGTGGTACTCACCACTGCAACGGGTGTTCCCGTAGGTTTGGGAGAACCACTCTACTACAAGCTAGACGCCATTCTTGCAGAAGCTATGATGGGCATCAATGCAGCAAAGGCAGTAGAGATAGGAGACGGCACGGCAAGTACCCATCTTAAAGGAAGCCAAAACAATGATGAAATTACAGAGTCTGGCTTTAAATCCAACCACTCCGGCGGTATGCTTGGAGGTATCTCAAATGGTGATACAATCATTGTCAAAACACACTTTAAACCGACACCAAGCATTTTTCAAGAGCAAGATACCGTGACCACACAAAATGAAGCAGTCAAATGTAACCTCAAGGGTCGCCATGACCCTTGTGTGGCGATTAGAGGATCGGTTGTCTGCGAAGCGATGATGGCGCTGACCCTTGCGGACATGACCCTGCTGAATATGGGTAAAAAAATGGACCACTTAACACGTATTTACAAAGGATAACCCCATGAAGAAACTGAGTTTAGCACTCTTTGCACTCATCTCGATTGCTGTAATTTACTATGTGACCACAGGTTCTGCACAACTGACAAGTCAAATAAAATCTCAAGTCGATACAGAAATCGCATCACTAAAAACACAGGGGTTTTCCGTCCAAAGAGAAGCAGTGGATGAGCAACAGGAACATCTTGTCATTTCATTCCATGACCCTAAAAAGATTGCTTCTTACTTTACACAACACGGCGCACAACTCTCCGTAGCAGATGCAGTGCCTTTTAAAGGTTTACAAATTGCTGTAGATTTACATTATCTCTTAGATGCATACAGCGGACTCTCCTTTGATATCTATCCAATCGCACTTCCTGAAACAATTACGACAAATGCAGCAGCGCCTGAAGATAAAAAGATTTTAAAGCAGATAGAACAGATGCTAGATAAAAAAACCTTTCTTCTCCACTGTGATGTGAATAAACTCGGTAATGGTTTTAAAGGGTATATCAAAGATATCAATGAAGTACTCAGAGGGGATACACCCATTAACATAATGTTGAATCAATTTGAATTTTCAGGAAAAATAAACAAAAACCGTATACAAAGCATTGAGCAGACAGTAAAATACATACATTTTAACATAGCCAATGCCTTCGCCTTGAACATCAATGGTCTAAAAAGTCACTATAGCATTACGGGATCTACGGCATATGATTATAAAACAGCGTACACCATAGAGAAAATTAGTATGCAGCAAAAAGAGGTGATAACATTTATAGCAAATCATTTTGAAGCCTTTTCAGACACAACAGTCGAAAAATCACTTGCACACACAGCCCTCAAAACAAAAATAGATACTATCCTCATCTCAAAAAAAGAAGAGAACCTCTCCTTAAAAACAGTGATTTTAGATATGAATGCCAGCAATCTAGATATGAATGCTTTGGAACACTTAAGCAAAATAGACCCTCATAATGAAAAAGAGGTAAACAAAGCAATAGAGCAAATTATCTCCAAAGGCATCATCTTAGGGATACCTCAATTTTCCGTATCCGATATTGCATATCAAGGGCAAAACATGGAAGGCTTCCATTTAAATTCCCTGCTCAATATCGACAAATCGCTCAATCTTGTAGATATCGAAGACAATCCCCTACTCGCACTTAGGGCACTTACCGCACATTTAGACCTTAGCCTTTCAGAAGGGCTCTATAGTCTCATAGGAGAACAGCCCGAAGCCATCATGGCGATGATGCTTTTCCCTCCTAAAGAGGTACAGGGACAAAAGGTCTATGAAGTTGAATTAAAAGATGGCAGACTGAGCGTCAATGGCTCACCGATTATGTAAACAGGGGTGGCTCATCCAAGCCTTTCACCCTAAAACTTTTTCTATGGATAGCACATCTTCCATGTTTCACTAATGCCTCAAGATGTGCTTTGGTTCCATACCCTTTATGTTTTTCAAACCCATACTTCGGATACACTGTTGCCATCTGTACCATCTCTCTGTCACGTGTTACTTTTGCCAATATACTCGCCGCACTTACCTCAGCTACCTTATCATCTGCTTTGACCATTGTAGCAATATTCTCAACCCCAAAGCTACTGTTGCCGTCAAAAAGATAGTCACATCCTTGTAAATGCTTCTGTATCCCCAATAAACCCTGATGTAAACATTTAGAGATACCCAGTTCATCTACCTCTTGTGCAGAAAATGAGACGATGTGATAAAGGCTATTTTGAACAATAAGCGAATGGAACATCTCACGCTTTTTTTCACTCAGCTTTTTAGAGTCCATCAAGCCCTCAACCTCACCTGTCAAAACAACCCCAGCCATCACAAGCGACCCCGCCAAAGGGCCACGTCCAGCTTCATCTATACCACAAAGAGGTCGTTTATTTTTATGATTCATTCTTTTACTCCATACACATCGCGTTCAAACCCTCATATTTTTCCTGAAACATCAGTATGAGACATTACCTCTTAGCTTCTATACGTACCCTCACGAGATTTTACAGAAAGAACCAATATGACTAAGCTATCATTCTCTTTTTTATAAATCACTCTATATCTTCTTAGTTTTAACCTATAAAGTGTTTCGACTTCACCTTGAAGTTTTTTTATCTTTCCAAGCTTTAAAAGCTCTTGCTCATACGCACTATTAAATGCTTTTACAAATACATACAGAGACTCTCTTATAAACCCTATATCTGCTTTTGAAATATGTTTAAAGTCTTTCTTGACACTGCTTTTAAAAGAGAGTTCATACAATTTTTATATACCAAGCTCTTTAAAAAATTCATCCGCAGGAATACTTTTTTCATGGAGACGTTTCTCGGCTTGTTTTATGTCATTCATATCCATATACATTTCAAGTGCTTCAGTCACAATAGCTGTCTTTTTTTTACCTAATTCTTTTGCTAATCCATCCAACTCATCTAATAATGTCAAAGGTAATGTAAATGTAGTTGGTTTCACTGTTTTATACATAAGTAACTCCTTTTTATATTGTTAATTATATGTATTGTCAAGTTTATCAATCACACAACACTTCCAAAAATGCTTCCCCATACCGCTCAAACTTTACCTCCCCTATACCGTGCACCTCCAACATCTCCTCTTTACTTTGGGGTTGTTTGTTGCTCAAATCTTTGAGTGTTTTATCAGAAAAGACAATATACGGAGGGATGCCTTTCTCTGTGGCAATTTGTGTCCGCAGAGTTCTTAGTCTATCATACATATCTACATCATAGTCATCAAAATAGGTCACTCTTTTTTTAGCTTCGGCTTTTTGTACGCTGAGTCTCTCTTTTTTGAGTTCAATCGTATGTGCACCTTTCATGACCTCTACACCGAACTCCGTCAAGGTATAGACTTTAAACTCCCCTATGAAGACTGCACCCAGCTCTAAAAGTTTATCGCCTATGGTCAACCATTGGTTTTTGGTGTACGCATCTCCTATGCCATAGACAGAGAGGGCATCATGTCCGTTTTGAAGTATGCGTTGCTCTTTACTCCCTTTAAGTACATCTATCACATAGTGCAAACCAAAGTTCTGTTCTGTTCTTAAAATACTAGAGAGCAGCATTCTTGATGCTGTTGTGATGTCCACTTTTTCACTTTCAGGGGCAGTACAGTTGTCACACTTACTGCCACACACTTCTATGCGGTCGTCAAAATAGGCTGCAATACTCTGATGTCTGCAATTCTCTGAATTGGCAAAACGTACCATACTGTCAAGTTTATGGAAAGCATGCTGTTTGTAAGGCGTTTCGGGCAGATCTTCTATAAATGATTTTTGCTGCACGATATCTTGTGCTGAGAAGAGCAACAGTGTTTCGGACGCTTCACCATCCCGCCCTGCACGTCCAATCTCCTGATAGAAGTTCTCCAGTGTCTTGGGCAGAGTCATATGTACCACAAACCGGATATTACTTTTATCAATCCCCATGCCAAACGCGATGGTTGCAACAACAACCTCTACCTTGTCTTTAACAAAATCAGCATAAGTACTATTTTTCTCTTCCGTAGAGAGACCGGCATGATACGCCTTGGCTTCTATCCCTTTTGTTTGTAAAAAGTGTGCCACTGCTTCGGTCGATTTACGGGATAAAGTGTAGATAATACCCGACTCTCCCCTATGCTGTTTTAAAAACTCCATCAGCTGTGCACGTCCATCTTTGATGCGGTGTTTTGCATGAATCGTCAAATTCTCACGAAAAAGTGACCCTCTTACACGTTTGGGACTTTGTAATCCTAGGTTAGATGCGATATCACTTTCAACCGCGTGGGTTGCAGTAGCGGTAAATGCTGCGATAGGTGTCGTGCCAAACTGCTCTTTAAGTAACGAAAGCCGTCTATAATTTTCTCTAAACTCATGTCCCCATTCACTCACACAGTGTGCCTCATCAATGACAAAAAAATTGATTGGCAGTTGATGCAGAAGATTTAAAAAGTAAGCATTTGTAAGACGTTCAGGTGCAACATAAAGCAGTTTAATCTCACCTGCACGCAGTTGAGTTTCTATCTCATGGCTCTCTTCTAATGTCTGCATAGAGGAGAGCATTGCAGCAGTAATATCATTTTCACGTAAAGCGACTACTTGATCATGCATCAATGCCAATAGAGGGGAGACAACAATCGTTATCCCTTCCATAAGCAGTGTGGGGAGTTGATAACAGAGGGATTTACCTCCGCCTGTGGGCAAAATCATCAAAACATCCTGCTTCTCTAATATAGCATCCACAACCTCTTCTTGCAAAGGTCTAAATGCGCTATGTCCAAAATAGTGTTCAAGGGTTTTTAATTTATTCATACTCGAAGTGTAGCGTGTATCTCGTAAAAGAAAAGGGAAAGGTGTCAAATTGACATCTTTTTATGAAAACTGATACCCCACGCCTCTGACAGGCTGTAAATAGTTTTGTTCATTGTGCGGATCAATTTTATGTTTGAGTCTATTTATGGCAACATTAATAGCATTATCATTCACTTCCATACCCTTGGAGGACCATACCTCATCCCGAAGGAAATCTCTTGTAAGAGGTGTATTTACATACTTGACAAAAGTATGCAAAAGATTAAATTCAAGCTTGGTCAGGGAGACGACTTCTCCTTTAATATAAAGGTCTTTTTTAATCACATCTAGGGTCAACATCTTATGTTTAATCCGTTCTTGTTTGATAAGGCTACCTGAACGTTTAAGAAGAGCATTCACCCTCAAAGTCAAAACTTTTGGACTAAATGGCTTAGAGATATAGTCATCTCCACCGCATTTATACCCCTCTTCCAATTCATACTCCTGATCTTTGGCAGTCAGAAAGATAACCGGTATATTGTAACCTTTTTGGCGCAATAGGGCAACAAATTCACTCCCTTCCATACCCGGTAAATTACGATCTACAATCATAAGCGCGGGAGACTCTTCTTCTAAAAATTGTTCCACTTTTTCACTAGAGAGAAAGCCCGTAACAGCATACCCCTCTTTGCTAAGATGATACTCCAAGAGTTCTAAAATATCGATTTCATCTTCCATAATAACAATTTCAATTGTGGGGTCAGTTGTATCTTTTTCCATCTGCATAGTATAACACAGATGTCTACGTACACTCTTTAGGAAAATTAAAAATAACGCTTTCGTTTTGTCTCTTTAAGTAAATTTAAATCTGCGACGATAAACCCGTCAATACAGTTGTTAAAATCTTTGTCATATCCAAAATCTAAAAAGTGTACACCGCCCTCTTTACAAAGTTCTCCGTATTGTTTAAAGAGTGTAGGCACGGTGTAGCCCATAAAGCCCAACTCCTCTTTAAGCAGACGCATATCACTCTTATAGTCATCGCCCGTAAAGAGTGTTTCGCAATGCTCTTCAACCCATTTTGAGACATGATAAGGTACTTTGTGTGTCGCCAACGCTTCTAATGGTGAAAAATACTTCCGGTAAAAATAGATCATCATCCCCTGTGCTTTTTCATTAAAAGTATCACTTAGACTGACCGCACCAAACAGGTATTGAATATCCGGCCGTGTCTTGGCATAGGCACCGATGCCCTGCCAAAGATAGTCAAGTGCTCTACTGTTCCAATATTTTGGCTGTACAAAACTTCTTCCGAGTTCTATACCCCGTTCAAGGTATGGGTCAAACTTTTTATCAAAATTAAATAACGTAGAGGTATAAAGTCCTTCAAGATCAAAATCCTCAATGATTTCCCGACATATGCCTAAGCGATACGCACCTGCAATTTCAAGTGCTTCATCATCCCAAATAATCAAATGCTTATAGTAAAAATCATACCCGTCTATATCACGTTTTTTCCCGGAGCCTTCACCCACATGACGAAAAGAGATTTCACGTAACCTGCCTATCTCTTTAATAATACAATTCTCTATGGCAGACTCATACACAATGATATTTTTGCCATCAAAAGTTTCTCCTAACAGTGTCCCGTTCTTCAACTCTGCTTTCAACTCTTGTCTCTCTTCGGGTACGGAGATATCATTTTGCGTTCTGAAAATAGGCTTGTGTTTTTTAGCGACTTTATAAAAATGTTTACGTAAAAGTTTAAGCGTCTCCTTCGAAGAGATACTCACCGAGTCATACGCTTCAAAGGGAATCGCTTTCCCGATTCTAAAATCAATGGTTTTACCTTTCGCCTTAAACATTTCATGTGGCAGTGTCGCTGTTGCCAAAGAGCGGTTAAGCATTGAAAGGAGATAAAAGTTCTTAGAGTTCTTTGCATGAATATAGATAGGTAGAATAGGTGATTTCGTTTTAGAGGCAATCTTTAAAAAACCACTCTTCCACCGTGTATCTTTTACCCCGTTTGGTTTTGCCCTGCTTACCTCCCCTGAGGGGAATATAATGACCGCTTTTTCTGCTTCCAAAGCATTGTAAATGCTTTTAACCGTCTCCTTGTCCATTCTCCCGTTAATATTGTCAACGGGAATGATAATATCTTTAATGTTATCAAACTGATATAAAAATGAGTTGGCAACAATCTTGATATCTTTACGTACATCTTTGAGAAGATATAAAAGTGCCATTGCATCCAAAGCACCCAAAGGATGATTGGCAATAATCACTGTCCGCCCATAGGCAGGGATACGGGTCATCTCATTGCTCTTTAAGCCTATGGAAATATCAAAATAATCCAAGATTGATTCAATATAAGAGAAAGTATCTTTATGGGCATTTTCTACCATAAATGTATTAATTTGTGTTTCGTGAAACAGTTTTTTCATCGAAGAGAATAAGAGTTTCTTTGCAATATTTGGAAATGTCTCTATTGCAGGGTAGTGATGCAGCATGTAGTCTTCAACGCTAAGTTGCATTATGCAATCCTGTATGTATGATTGATCTCTTCAATAAAATGTGTGTGTACCGCTTTCACTTTCCCATAAGCATGAAAAAGACTCTCTACAATATCCCACTCTTCATAAATAACACTCAACGCTTCTTCCTCAGATAAACTTAAACTTTTAGAAACTCTTTTAGAGAGTTTTTCTATCTTCTTTTCCGATATATACATTTCTTCTTTCATAACCTTTGGTTCCTTATATAATAATGGATATTAGAGTATAAGCCAAAGTGATAACATTTGTATTACAGAATAAGACATCTCTATAGGTAGCGAATAGAACTATTATTATTTAATGGAGGAATAAAATATAAAAACAATGGTTGGTATATCTTGATAAGAGATGTCTCTATGAAGTATAGGAGAAGATGGTATCATTTTAATAACATTAAAAAAACATAACAGCCTTATAGTTATTTAATATTATAAATAAAAATAAATCAAGACGGATACTATCCGTCTCTTAGGCTTATGCCGCTTTGCTTAGTGCTTTTTTTGCAACTTTTTTTGCAGCTTTTTTATTTGCAGGTTTCTTTTTCAAAACAAGTTTTGTAACTTTTTTTGCGACTGCTTTTTTATTTTTCTTCGCTACAACTTTTTTAGCGACTGCTTTTTTAGTCGCTTTGTTTGCAACTTTTGCTACTGCTTTTTTCTTTAATACTTTTGCCATGGGTGGCTCCTTTATATAATTTCTTTATTACTAACTATTAGTAATAAATTATAGAGATTATAGTCTATTTAGTCTTAATTTTAAATAAAATATATTTTATCTATAATATATGGTATTATTCTATTGCTCATTAGGATGAAAAAAAGGATTATTATGACATTTATAGACTTTAAAAAACTATTACTTGATGCTGAAATAAGTTTGCCTAAATTTTCAAGATTGATTAAAGTAAGTGAGAAAAATTTGCAATCTTATAAAAAGAAAGGTGAGGTCCCCAATGCAATTGCCGTAGTCGCAACATGTTTTGCCCATATGCATCGAAACGGAGAAGATTACCGTGCACTTATTGAAGCACTTGAACTAAAAACAAAAACGAAAAAAGGTGCAGGTTTTGCCAATAAAGAGTCTACTCCGGATACCTAATGCTCCCTATATACCCAAACAGAAATTGAAAAAAATATTTTTTTTAATGTCTGATCTTTTAAACTAATTTATATCCAACACCCCACACGGGTGCAAAATACTCTTTTGAGGCTGTCGGATCAATCTTTTTCTTCAATCTATTCATCGCAACATTAATCGTTTTGTCATGGAAATTTGTACTGTCATCTCCCCATACTTCATCACGAAGAAAGTCTCTATCAAGCGGCTGGTGCGGGTTCTTCACAAAGGTATAAAGCAATTTAAATTCCAAATTGGTCAACTCTATACAATGATCTTCGACAGAAAGCTGCCGTTTTTGTAAGTCTAAAATTAGATCTCTGTATTTTACTTTGTCCGTTGATCTAGCACCGCTTCGTTTCAAAAGTGATGCAATACGTAAAAGTAACTCTTTGGCACTAAAAGGCTTTGTCATATAATCATCACCGCCGGAAGTAAAGCCCTCTATCAAATCACTCTCTTTATCTCTTGCTGTGAGAAACATAACGGGCATATCATAACCGTGTTCTCTCATCTGTGTTACAAATTCACTGCCTTCCACACCGGGTAAATTTCTATCCACAATCATCAATGCAGGATTCTCTTCTTCAAGAAAGCGCTCGACATTTTCTGCAGAGAGGAAGCCTGTCACAGAGTAGCCCTCTTTTTCAAGATGATATTCAAGAAGCTCTAAAATATCCTGTTCATCTTCAATAACAACAATTTCTATATCTTTATTTTCCATATGGAATCATAGTATCTATTGATAACAATTTGATTACAAATACTACATTTCCACACGCATAAGTATGACAAATATAGCTGCAGAGAGAAGTGCTGCAGCGGGTACCGTAATCACCCACGCTGCTACAATCTTTTTCACCATGCCACGTTTGACATAATTTTCTCGTAATGCACGCTTTAAGCTTTTTACTTTTTTCTTTTGACGCTTCAATGCATCTAATGCTGCGGCTTGTTTTTCAAAGTCACCAGATCGCTCAAGGGAGATCAGCTCAGACTTTAATGTATATTGTTTTGTCACTTCTCTTTGTAGTTTTCCCTCTTTGGTACCCATCTCTTTAAAATCAAGCCACTCTCTCAAAAAACCTACCCCAAAAATTGCACCCACTGCAATATGTGTAGAGGATACAGGTAGCCCAAGTTGTGAAGCGATAACGACAGTAATCGCTGCAGCCATCATGATTGAGAATGCCCTCACCTGATCGAGTTCCGTGATTTCAGATCCGACAGTGCGTATGAGCCTCGGTCCAAAAAGTGCCAGACCGATTGAAATACCTAAACCGCCTACAACCATCACCCATAGAGGTATAGCTGCTTTTTGTGAAACCTCTAAATTGGTCAGTGCATCATAGATTGCTGCCAAAGGACCTACTGCATTGGCAACGTCATTGGCACCATGTGCAAAACTTAAAAGTACGGCTGCAAACACCAGAGGAATATTAAAAAGAGCATTGATCGTCTCTCTAGTAGCCGTCATATCAACTATTTTTTTTACAATCTTAGGTTTTACTATGATATAGGTCACTACTCCCCCAATCCCACCAAAGAGCAATGCGACTAAAAAAGAGGGTTTATCCGTTTGTGGTAAAAAATACAATGTCTCAACAATTGCAGGCCATACTTTTTTAAGCCCCTTGAGTGTCAGGTAAGTCACGAACGCTGCTGTCATCAATGCAACCAAGATAGGTACAATCTTTTTAGCTGCAGATAACTTATCTTCTTTGTACAAAACTTGAGACTTAATGACATAAAGAAAAATAGCAGCAATGACACCGCCAAGCAAGGGAGAGATAAGCCAAGATGCAGCGATCTTACCCATGGTTCCCCAGGAGACGATGGCAAAACCACCTGCTGCAATACCTCCACCGAGTACACCTCCAACAATTGTGTGGGTTGTAGATACTGGTGCTTTCAGCCATGTTGCCAGATTGAGCCAAAGTGCTGCAGCTAAAAGTGCTGCCGACATCGCATAGACAAAAACCATAGGATCTCCGCCAAATGCTGCAGGGTCTATAATCCCTTTTTTAATGGTTCCTACAACCTCACCACCTGCAATCAAAGCACCTGCCGCTTCAAATATGGAAGCGAGTACAATAGCCCCGCCTATAGTCAATGCCCCCGAACCCACTGCAGGGCCAACATTATTGGCAACATCATTTGCCCCGATATTCATCGCCATATACGCACCAAAAACTGCGGAAAGTACTAAAAATCCCCCGTGGGATGCTTGCCCAATAATAGTGTTGGCATAAAAAGCCACAGCCAGTGCAAAAGCTGCACCCAGTACTATTTTGATACTGTTATTCATTCTACTTCCTCATCAAGACAAATTTTGGGATAAAAAAAGAAGTATACCATTTTTGCTAAATTATAATACTTATCGAAGAGGAGGATATTTAAGAAGATGATCGACATGATATCGATCATAATTGAGGATGCTAAGTGAGACTTACTTAAAACTCAGCAGATATTTTCATACTCATTGAGCGTCCATTTTTAAATTTTCTTGTCACACCTTCACCCTGTCTCCAGATAATCTCCTCATCAAGGATGTTACCTATTTTCATTTTGAGTTCAAAATCATACTCATATTTGAATTTCTCTATCCATACAAAGTCCAAGAGTGTTGCAGGGGCTTCATACTGATCCAATTCTCTATCCGGACCATCGATAACACCAACTTTACGAATACGTTCATCCATATGGTTCAGGTTTAAAAGTGCGGATCTCTTTTCTGTTTCATACCCAAGTGTAAGGTTTACCACAAAAGGGGATAACCCCTGCAAGGCTCTACTGTCAGATGTAAAGATTTCTGTTTGTTCCTCTGTTAATGTCACCTCAGAAGAGTTATAAGAGAAGTTACCCGATACATAATAGTTAGACCATTTTGGATCAATAAAGTCAAAATTCTTTCTTCCATCAATTTCAAAACCATACAGTGTTGCAAAATCTGTATTTGCAAAAGAGTAAATAGGTAATGATGTAGATGGCAACATCACATCTTCTATTGGTTTATCCATATATTTATAAAATAGTCCCAACTTTATATTCTCTGTATCGGAGAAAAAATAGCTATATTTAAAATCAACATTATAGATAAGTGTATTTACCAATTCAGGATTACCGACAATGGTCGCAACATCAAAGGGGTGAAAATATTCACCTTCTGTAAACTCCCTCATATCAGGCATGATATAGGTTTTGGATGCAGCAAAATCAAAATACTGCTTTTCACTGTGTTTATACTTCACAGAGATAGAGGGAAAATAATCATCAATGACCAATGAGTCACGTACTAAGATAACATTATTTCTTAGTGCAAAGTCAGGATTGCTACTATCAAGTTTAAACTGATCAATATTCTGTTCCAAATCAACATATCTTACACCCACGACAACTTCCAACTCTTCCATAGGTCTGCTCATCCATGAGACAAATGGACTAGTTTCATCTACATATCCATCAAAAGAGTCTTCTGCCTTAAAGAGCGTAGCCACTTGAAAGAGTCTATACTCATATGGATAGGCAGGCAGGACAAAGTTGTTATAAATACTGTCAATTTCTCCAACTAAATCACGATCGGTCACAGGTAGATTGTTTGTCTTATCAAGATAATACTTCTGCTGTCTTGAAACTCTCTCTTTTGATGAAATATTAATTCCATACTCGATAAATTCATCCGGATTGAAAATATCAACTTCATGTTTGTTTTTAAGATACATTGCATTGAGTGTATCATCCGAAGTTACACGGTTAGCCAAATGGTTACTTTTAGTATTATCATTAAAAGTTAACCCACCCTCTGTAATATAGATATACTGATAATTATTTGGCTGAAAAAATGATGCTGTACTGTTTTGAAGTCCAAATTCTAGATTAGATTTCATATCATAGAGTTGATAATCAAAATCTCCAGAAAATTGATTCACATCCAGTTCTCTCTCTTCCCAGTTTAAATTATAATAGGTCAAGTGTGAATAATTCGATCCGATAATTCCATCGGTCACACGTGTTGACTTCACGGCATTATTGGTATAGAGTTTTGTATATTTCATACGTAAAACATCCAAATAATTATATCCGATATTTAACATACCTCCATGGGCCACACTCATAGAAGTCTGGTCAATCGTACCATATTTTGTTGCATCGGGTTTTTGATTTCCATCTGCATCATAATCATACCCGTAAAACTCTTCAGGTACATAGTTGCTATCTTGTGTATAACCATAATTTCCATAGACGGTAATATGATGGTCATCGTCAATATCAAAGCTCTTTGCACCTTCAATAGAACCGCCAAATCCCGGTTTAAGTGTCGATTCATACACCCCATAGTTTCTGTTAGGATACATTCTTGTAAATTCAGACAACTCCTCTTCGGTAAAATCTCTTGTCGTAAACGTAGGTGTTCTCTCCCCTACATTCACCTGTGTTGCATCTAAAATTGGTTGGGGGATGCCTCTATAACTATGATCATACCCTGTCCAGTCAGATCCGGAACCGACATAATCTATCTGACCTTCTCCAGTATAATTGTTCACCTTAGCACCCAAAGATATTTTAATAAAGTCTTTATCGAACCGTTCTTTTGTTCTGATATCTATATATCCACCACCAAAAGAGCTTGGAATATCTGCAGAGGCACTCTTCTGTATCTTCATCGAACCAATAATAGAAGAGGGAAAGATATCTAATGGTACTGTCCGTTTTAAAGGGTTTGGTGAGGGTAATGGCAATCCATTCATCTCAATATTTGAATATCTTTCACCAAGACCTCTTACATAGATATTTCTTCCATCAACCAAAGTAACCCCTGTCACTCTACGAAGTGCTGCAGCTGCCGTAGAGTCACCTTTTTTTGACAACTCTTCTGAACCGAGTATATTGGCAATTGCATTTGAATTTTTCTCTTCAGCGATAATATCGGTCAATGAGCCCTCAATTTGTGGTGCCAACACGACATACTCTTCTAGTTCCATACTTGCCGGTGTTAAAGTGATCTTACGTGAAATAGTCCCATCTTTAGCCACTTTCAAGCCTCCTATCGTCTCTGCACTGTATGCAGTATGTACAACAGAGATACTTAATGCCACACCGGAAGGCACTTCAACGGAAAACCGACCTGCACTATCTGTTCTTGCATCGACGGCAGTACCTTTAACAAAGACCCTAGCACCTGAAATAGGTGTTTTCCCTTCAGCAGAAAGTACAGTACCTACAAGGCGGCCTTTTCCTGTAACATTTACGGGTTCTGCACTTTTTGCTTGTGTAAGTTTACCCACTGGCGTATCGACAGTCACTACAGGAGTTTTAGTGTTACGTGAAAAAGTCGCAACCACTTGAGTGTCACGATCCTCTTTAATACTCACACTTTTTTTATAATACCCCAAGTTCTCTCTATTTAAACCACGTCCTACGATTTCTACCGTATGTGTACCGACTGAAAGTGTTGCTTTAAGTGCTCCGTCAATATCACTCTTAAATAAGCGTTTACCGTCAATCGTCACAACACTTGCCTGCAGTGGTGTCTGGTTTTTGAATACAAAAACACTCAAAGTTCCTGTTTTTTGATTTTCACCCCAAGCTACCGTTATTACAGTAAGTAGCAAGAAAAGTCTTAAAATCTTTTTCATGTTTAAATACACTCCATACTGTTATCTTGACATTTTTCGATGTTTTTTCTAATAATCGTTGCTTTTGAAAACAACTCATTGTCTGTAATCTGTTTTAAATGCACTTCTGCCTCTTCATAATCTTTGGACATATAGTAAGCATAAGCAACTGCATATCTGATATTATCATCATCAAGCATCTTATATCGTTTGAGTGCATCGATAAGCCCTAAAATCATTTCATACTCTCCACGATCAACATAAATTGCTATTTTTTGTTTTAGCTTCTCTTGCTTATCGCTTACTTGTGAATTGAGATATAAAGCATGAGGTATTAAACCTACTCTTCTATAGAGTTCTGCTGCTTCTTTAACATACTTGTGTTCATAATATGAACCCTCTTCAAAAAGCTGTGCCGTTGTATATTC
The DNA here is from genome assembly GCA_034660455.1 of Campylobacterota bacterium. GTDB lineage: Bacteria > Campylobacterota > Campylobacteria > Campylobacterales > Sulfurovaceae > Sulfurovum. Next base: position 35,328 of record JAYEJF010000032.1, read on the forward strand.
CATCCCCCTTTTCATATAGAGATGTCCCAGTAACATATTCACTTTTGCATCCGTCGGGAAAAGCATTTTTGTCTCTTCAAGCACTTTTATAGCCTCTTCTCTTTGTCCCCCGGAGAGTAGCATTTGTGCTAAAGAGATATACTCTTTTGCTGTGGGTACAGATCGTTTCATGTAGGCTTTTGCACTGACTATCGCTTCTTGGTAAAGACCAAGTTCCGTAAAATAGTAAAACTTCTGTTTCAAGAGAGACTGATCTTGCGGAAATGCCTTTGCTCCTGTTGTTAATATTGCAACTGCCGATGCTTTATCATTCATTTTCCAGTAACAATCTGCTCTCAACATATACTCTTCCGCCTGGTCTCTTCCCGAAGGTCCTTGAAGATCAAGATACTTAATTGTTGCAGCATAATCCTTCACCTTATAAGACTCTTGACTAAGTTGACTGTAGAGTTTTTTAAGTTCATCTTCTCTAAGTTGTTCACCATCAAAGGCAGGGGTCGTCACCCTTGCCACAGGCTCGGGTGAACTGGCAAGGCTAAACAAGTATTTTGGTTTCACTTTCACAGGCTCAGGTGCCTTATAGACTTTTGCCTTTGTTGCCGCTACTGCTCTTTTTAAATACCCTATTGCCTCATGATGTTTTTCCTGGTGTATTGCTATGACACCCTTAATGGTATAATATTTGGAGGTATCCATATTTTTGTCATATTGTTTAGCTAATGCAAGTTCAGCATTGGCTTTATCAAACTTTCCGTCATACACCATCATAGAGGCTAACGACATATGGTCAACATCTGCTACTTCCTCAGTTTTTGCCTCTACCAAGGTAGAGATTATCAAGGCATATAATGCTATTTTTAAACCATTTTGCATCTCTTCTCCTTAGTTAAAATCAAATCTGACTTTTTGTTTTGCCCATACTTTCACAGGTCTTCCTTTATATTTTCCCGGAGCAAATCTCCAAGACCTAATACCACTAAGTGCCGCTGAGTCAAACACACCCGGAGGTGAGGACTGTAATACTTTTGCCGCTTCAATGCTTCCATCCGTGTCAATAAGTAGATTTATCACGACATACCCTTTGATACGTTTTTTCATAGCACTTTTAGGATATGTCATAGGTGAGCGTGACAAAACCTTAGGCTTTGTATCCACTGTTCCTTCACTCATCGCCGCATTCTTAGCGATCTCTCCCAAAAGGTTATTAGGATTGCCTGCAATATTCCCTAAATCAAACTCAGGAATATCCATGGCAATACCACCCATCATTGAACTTAGATTAGGCATAGGTGCTTTAGGTGTGCTCTTCTTTTTTGGTTTTGGCTTTGGTTTTGGTTTTTTAATCTTCTGTTTTACCTTTTTAACCTTCATGTAACGCAGAGGGTCTTTCTTCACTTCCTCTTTCTTCTTTACATTTTTGTTAAATGAGATTACCAGAACCATCATTAAGACAGCACCAAAAAGCATAGACAAAAGGGCCGTAAGCACTCTTCTTTGCTTCATACGATTATCGCGATACATAAGACTTAACCCATCTCTTTAGTCGTTGAAACAGCTACATCTTTAGCACCGCTTAAACGACACTCATCCACTACATCAATCAATCTCTCAACAGGGATTGTCGTATCTGAAATAACCAAAACAGATTTCTCATTGTTCCCTCTAAGTAGATCTCTTAGTTTACTCTGTACCGCCCAAAGCTTTACAGGTTGGTTATCAATATAGATCTCATTGGTATTGTCAATATATACACGTACCACTTTTGAAGAAGCTTTACTTGCTGAAGCCGCTGAAGGACGATTGAGATCAAGCTTCATATCCTTTACAAATGTCGTGGTTACCATAAAAAATATTAACAAGATAAATACCATATCAATCAATGGTGATACATCAATATTGTCTATATTCTGTTTCCTTGGTCTAAATCTCATAAATCATCCTTTGTACATATTACATCTGCGATCTGTTCAAACTCTAACTCATATCGCTCTTCTTGTTTATCAAGTATTCTTCCCATAATAAGCCCCGGCACTGCTACAACAAGTCCTAGTTCTGTCGTAAAAAGCGCTTTGGAGATACCACCGGAAATACTGTTTCCCTGTGAGAACATAGAGCTTGACTGCAAGGCATCAAAAGTCTCAATCATACCAATCACCGTTCCAAGCAATCCTACCAATGGAGCCAAAATAACGATGGTCTTTACCAATGTAGAGTAGCTTCCAATTTCCATCATATAAGGAGAGAGTGCATCCATGACAAAATTTCTACTGTTTATTCCCAGTTTTTTCGCTTCTCTAGCTGCATCCAGTGCATCCGATGTAGCATAATCAAGAAGCCCTCTCATTGCTTGAGTCTCACCTCTCTTCTCATGCTTGGAGACCAATCTTCTCACATTTCCTTTGGTTCCCCGTCGCAAGATCAGATACCTGTACCCAAGCCCATACCAGAGTGCCAGATTCAGTCCAAAAAGTAGCCACATTACTGCTCCCCCGGCATTCATTAGGGAGATAAAGTCTCCAATAGGCGCAAACATCTCTATCTCACTGAACGGTTTTTCTCAAAGACATTGATCACATGAAGCGCACTTTGTTCCATTGAGTCTTTGATCTTTTGTGCCCAACCCGACAGAAGGTTTCCAAGTAACAATAGTGGAATCGCGACAATAAGACCTAACATCGTTGTAACAAGTGCTTCAGAAATACCACCCGATAGTAGTTTAGGATCGCCCGTACCATGCTCTGTAATAATATCAAATGTTGCAATCATACCTGTTACCGTACCTAAAAGACCAAGAAGTGGTGCTACTGCAGCAATCACGAGTACAAAGGAGCCAAACTTATCAATCGAAGAACTCTCATTCAAAATATTCTCAGTCACAATATCTTCTATATGTTCTCTGTCTCTAGTAATATTTCTTAACGTCGCCTTCAGTACCCTAGCCGTTGAGCCTTTATAATTTTTAATCGATTCCTGTGCCGCTTCTACACCAGTTGTATTTAATTTGTCTACAACTGTTTTTGTCAACTTCTCTACGTTTGATCCTGATTTTGATAAGAGTATCACCCTAAGTAAAATAAGGAGAAGACCAAATACACCCAATCCTAAAATAATATACCCAATGACACCACCTGCTTTTACAGTATCCTCTACCGTCTTCTCTTTTGTAAACTCTACCTCTTTATCTAAATTTTCATACATGAAAAAATCTATCTTTTCAAGTCTCTCCCCAGCATAGAGTGCTTTTGCATCATCTGAAGCGTTAGCAGAGTTCCATAACTTATATTTACCCTCACCCGCAGGTGCCAATGCCCCTGCAGCTTCTTTAGCTATACCAAAGGCCATAATATTACCTACTTTGACAATATCGGCTTTCACAGGGTTACCATTTGGAAGGTAAAATTTTCCTTTTTCTACTCTTAGAGAAGATAGAGTGTCATAGAGTTTTGCCGATTCTGCAAATGCAAGTGTCAATTTTTTAAGATTACTTGTTTTATTGCTATCGTCTAGAACAATCCCATATTCACCAAGTGCGCTAATGGCTTGCATCGTCACTACAGACGTCATATCACTATTTTCTGCAACTTCATTTGCTTTTTTATTGAGTTCTTCCAGTTTCTCCTGAGATACCTTAAGGTTTTCAGAAACTTTAATAAGTTCTTCTTGTAAACCGTTAAGCTTTTCCCCAGCTGCAGTAATTGCCTCTTTATGATTGTTATCTTCCTTGATTAATCTACTTTGCAATTCACTTTTTTGTGCTTTTAAAAAGGTATACTCTTTTTTATACGCATCACTCAATTCACTTGCATTAAGGGAAGTGACAAACAATGCAGCCATTATGATTAATTTTAATTTTTTCATCTATTTAACTCCTGCTACAAGTAGTGCATTTGGCAGACTGAAATAGCCTGTTCTAATCTGTTTTTGTAATGCGTCAAAAAGTGTATGTATCTGTTTTTTACTCTTTTCATCTTTTACAAGCGTATAAGTGTAAGTCTCATTCTCATGTTTGACATACCCTACCTGATCATCAGGTGTCAAAAAAAACATCATTGCCGTACCAATTTTTGCAACTTTTGCAAGTTTTTGCGTCTCCCCAATCGTAATATGCTGTTTAAACAAGCCAATCTCTTTGGTTAATCTTAAAGCATCATCATAACTTGCCCATACAAAAGTAAGTGCTTTTTCCTGTGTAATATTTCCTTTTTCCAAATCAGATTTTATCTTTGTAAGATCTGCCAATCTCTCTTCGGTTTTAAAAGGAATACCACCCTTAATGATTTGCTCTAAGTTACCGATTGCTGCCATCAACAGAGGCGTCATGTCATTTGCAGTGGAACCCTTTTTGGCAATTTCTATCTCAAGTTTTTTTCCCTCAGCTTCAGATACTTTTAGTGCGGTCTCTTTTCTATTGATCTGCGCTTCATTGTCTGCCACTTGCATTGCAAAAGACTTCATTTGTGCTTTGTATGCATCTTTATTATCATCTATTTGTGTATAAAGCCCTTCTACATCTGCTCTAAGCTTCATGATTGACTTAACCATCTCTGAATTGTTCTCTGCAAATAGAGCTGTCCCAGAGAGAGATATCGCTGTTGATAAGAAGATCAACTTTGTAAAATTGCCCATTTTTTTTCCTTATTTGTTATTAAAAAATCGGTATGGATTTTGAGTTGTGAAATTGTGCCTAAAATTCATTACAAAACGGAAACATTTATGTAATAATTTTGTTATGAATTATAAGTGCATGTACATCATAAGGAGAAAGATTTCCTCCCTTATGCATTTTAGTTGAAGGTAACGCTATTTCCCGTTCCTGCATTAAATGTAGCTTCAAGTGCATCTGCTGAGTCACCTGTAAAGTCTAAATCTACTCCTGTAGTTATGGCAACATCTTCAAATGATATATTGGCGATATCCGCTATACCTTGAGTATGGATTGCACCATCTGGCGTAATCAAACCACCGTTATGAACAATTGTACCGTTTTTAAAGTGTCCTCCGATACCATCTTTTTTGAAGAAGATTCCACCCTCTTTATCCTGAGTAACACCCGTTGTTATCTCGAACCCGTCAAATGTCGCGGCAGTTACACCTGACATTTCAATCCCTGCATTACCCGTCGTAGTATTGATTACAAGATTTTTTACAGTTCCGGCATAACCATCATCAATATCAAAATAGTCATCTGTACAATTGGTAATTTTGACATTGGTAAGGTTCACTGTTCCACCCCAAATCTCAATACCATCATCATCAGAGTAATCAACCGTAATATCTTCAACAATCGTTCCTGAACCCACTCCGACAAAAGAGAGACCGTTAATCTCTTTATCTTCTGCCATAGTAATACCTGAGTTGAGTATCTTTACATGTCTTAAGATACCTGAACTGTCCTCTAAATCTGTATCATCCGCTTCAAATGCAGTATTGACTTCATATGGATTTACCTGATCATTTCCTGCATGTCCGATAAGTGTTAATCCTCCCCATAGCCCTACTTCTTGTGCATCTCTCTCTTCTGAAGTAAAGATAATAGGATTCGCTTCCGTACCAAGCGCAAAGATTTCAGCCCCTTTATCTACAATCATATACGAAGTGGAATCTCCTGTACCAGGAAGTCCTACAACCGTTGTTCCCTCTAAAATTCTAAGTTGTGCCCCTGGAGTCACCACGACAAGACCACTAAGTTCCCATATCTTATCAGCCGTAAGAATCGTACATCCGGTTAAGTCACCCGCCAATGTTGTTGTATCTGGAATAGTACACCCTGTAGAATTACCCGTACCTTCATAAAACTTTGTTTCAAGTGCATCTGCCGAGTCACCTGTAAATAAAAGGTTATCAGGAGCCGTAATCGAAACATTTTCAAATGACACATTGGCGATATCTGCTATACCTTGAGAGTGAATTGCACCATCTGGCGTAATCAAACCACCGTTATGAACAATTGTACCGTTTTTAAAGTGTCCTCCGATACCATCTTTTTTGAAGAAGATTCCACCCTCTTTGTCCTGAGTAGCACCCGTTGTAATTGAGAACCCGTCAAATGTCGCGGCAGTCACACCTGACATTTCAATCCCTGCATTACCCGTCGTAGTATTGATTACAAGATTTTTTACAGTTCCGGCATAACCGTCATCAATATCAAAATAGTCATCTGTACAATTGGTAATTGTTACATTGGTAAGGTTCACTGTTCCTCCCCAAATCTCAATACCATCATCATCAGAGTAATCAACGATAATGTCTTCAACAATCGTTCCCGAACCTACTCCAACAAAAGAGAGACCATTAATCTCTTTATCTTCTGCCATAGTAATACCTGAATTTAAAATATGTATATTGCGTAACGTACCTGAACTATCCGCTAAATTCGTATCATCTGCTTCAAATGCAGTATTCACTTCATATGGGTTTACCTGATCATTTCCTGCATGTCCAATGAGTGTTAATCCTCCCCACTGCCCAACATCATTACTGTCAATATTTTCAACACGTTCTACAGAAGTAAACACAATTGGCGCGGCATCTTTTGCATCAGCAATAATCGTTCCGCTTTTATCAACTATCATATAAGATGTAGCATCACCTGTACCGCTCGTACCTGCTATGACCGTACCTGGTTCTATGGTAAGGGTCGCACCCGATTCTACAACAACCAAACCATCAAGTACCCAAAGTTTATCTGCAGTTAAAGTTATATTTTCACTAAGATTACCGACCAATGATTCACGCGGCAAAGAAGCTGCTGCTTCTATTAAATCTTCAACTTCAGGATTAGTTGGATTTGTTGGATCCGTTGGATCTGTTGGGTCTGTTGTGGTTGATGTAACATTATTACTATCAGTAACGCTGTTATCAATTATTACATTTGATGGTGTCTGGTTTACTGTTGTGTCTCCACACCCTGAGATTGCGGCAATCACTGCTGCGGAGAGTGCAATATTCTTTAAATTTGTCATTTTGAATTCCTTAAACATAATTTAAACCATCATAGGTTCTGTTTGCAGAATTTTAGCAAATTTAAATTACAGAACTATTACATTATGGTAACAATTCTGTAATAATTTTAATCAAGAAAATATATGTAAGTTATAATGAAGAGACGAAAAGCATTTTAAAGTCTTTTCTGACACCTACTTCTTTGTACTATTTTCCAAAAGGGTTCATCCCACCCATCATCCCCATAGCCTGAGACTTTTTATTCTCTTCTGCCATTTTATTGGCTTCATTCATTGCAGAGATAAGCAAAATTTGTAAATATGCTTTATCATCCAGCAGCGAGTCATCTATGGTCAAGTCTATCACTTCGCCTGCACCATTGGCTGTAAGTTCAACAAGTCCCCCGCCTGCTTTTGCAGTAAACTGTACGTTCTTCGCCTGCTCTTGTATCTCTTTGGCTTTGCCTTGCATCTCTTCAATCATTTTGCCCATGTTACCCAAATCTAAACCTTCAAACATTACTCTAAGCCTTCAAATGCTTCGGCAATACTGTTATCATCCTCAAGTATGACGATTTTAGGTAGATGTGTATCTGCTTCTTCTTTATTCATCGTTGCATAGGCGATAATAATAATTTTATCCCCTTTATGAACCTTTCTCGCTGCCGCTCCGTTTAGACAAATATCACCTTTCCCCGCTTCCCCGGGTATAATATAAGTAGAAAAACGTTCACCGTTGTTTATATTGACAATATCAATCTTTTGACCAACACGCATATCTGCAGCATCCAAAAGATCTTGATCAATCGTAATAGACCCTACATAATTAAGGTTTGCATCTGTAACAGTTGCTCTGTGAAGCTTACTGTACAACATAGTAATATTCATAATGAATCCTGTTCAGGACACCTCTAATAATAGGTGATACTCACAACACTTACAGCTTTAGTCTAGGCTAGGCACTCTTTTAAAACCCTAGCCTTAGCTAAGGTGAGAAAGAGTAACGACGCATAGGCTAAAGCTGTAAGTGCCCGCAGGGTGGGCTTTGCAAACGCAATCTGTCACAAGATACTTACTTCGTCTTAGCTATGGCTAGGATTTGAAAGTCTCTTGCAACATCTTACATTTGCAAAGCCCATTGTGAGCATTACCTATTATTAGAGGTGTCCTTTATTATATAAAATGATTGGAATTATATCAAAATCCTAACAATATGTATATTATACTAAAAATTATGAGGAATTTGAGAAAGCAATCCTAAAAATTGGATAGAATTGCTATGTATAGTAGAGAGACTACTATTTCGCTATAGATGCTGGAGATATTGGTTCGCCCCACATCAAATCAGGAATGACAAATTCAGAGACAACATTTCCACCGATGATATGCTCATCAATGATAGTGTTAATCTTCTCTTTTGTTAAGTTGACATACATGACATGTCCCGGTTCTACCATCATCACCGGTCCATTTGCACAACGGTTTAAACATCCTGTTTGGATTGGTGTAACCGTACCTATAATGCCTTTTTCCATCAATCTTTGGGCAAGGTGCTGGAAGAGTTCCTGTGATTCTTGATCGTCTGCTTTCACACAAGAGGGTTTTGGCATCCCTGGAGGTGCCGACTGCTGACATTTAAATATGAAAAAGGCGGGTTGTGGTATACCTGGCATCATCATCTAATCCTTTGTAAGTTTAATTGAGAGTATTTTACTCTTATTTACTTAAGCCTAGATTAGTCAATGTCTCCTACATCTAACAATTCACGTACCACTACCCTATCATCAAAAGGGTGTTTTATCCCTTTAATCTCCTGATAATCTTCATCACCTTTTCCCAAAATAAGCAGTACTTCATTCTCTTCAAGGGCATCAAGTGCCAACTTTATAGCAAGTCGTCTATCTGGACAAGCAGTCACATGCTCTTTTCCATGTAATCCCGATAAGATATCTTCAAGGATCATCTCAGGTACTTCATCTCTGGGATTATCACTGGTCACATAGATTTTATTTGCATACCTTCCTGCAACAGCACCCATGCGTGGCCGCTTCTCTTTGTCTCTATTGCCACCTGCACCAAAGACAAGAGAGATATCTCTATCTTTCATAGACTCCAAAACAGCATGCATACCATCATCCGTGTGTGCAAAATCTACAATAACAAGAGGAGTACGAGAGACAACTTCCATGCGACCTGAAACACCGGCAAAATATTCTACCACCTCACAAACCTCTTCAATATTTTTACCTGTAAGCATTTGTACCGAACCGATAGCAGCCATGAGATTAAAAAGGTTAAAGAGCCCTACCATGGGAGAGTGAAATGTTGCCTCTGTACGTAAATGTTTGATACCTGCAGTAATCCCGTGAAGGAGAGAAAAGGCCTGTACCTTAAACGTTGCGGGTTCATCTACACCATAACTCTGTGCACCTATAGGGTTGTATGTAATGTTATTGATATCATCTTTATTTAAAAGTTTGGGAGAATCATCTGCAAAAAATAGACTTTTAACCCGTCTATACTCTTCTACCGTACCGTGATAATCCAAATGATCGGAAGTGACATTGGTATGCACTTTCAATGCAAAATGAAGCCCCTCAATACGCTCTTGGTCAATAGCGTGAGAACTCACTTCCATGATAAAATAATTACATCCCATATCCAGAGTTTGTTTCATATTATGCAGCGTTTCCAAAATAGAAGGGGTGGTCATACTCTTCTCTTCTATGCGTTTCTCATGCGCAAAGAGACCCCGAGTACCTTGCAAGGCCGGTTTTTCATTGAGATCGAGTAAAAAAGAGTATATCGCAGCAGTCACCGTTGTTTTACCGTTCGTTCCCGTTACACCAACAACTTTCATCTCTTGAAGCCCCCAGTAGGCAATAAGTGCTTCAACGGATAGTGTTTCAGGTTTGATTTCTAGCCTATCATAGTAAGGCGTGTTTTGTACAGTTTTTAAAAACAGTGTCTCATGGTCAAGCTTGCTTGTATCATCACTAAGAAAACGATATGACCCTTTTTGAAAATCTAATTTCACTCTTTACTACCACGGACAACATGATAGAGTGCAAGAATCTCCTGATCATTCCCAAACAATTTTGATGAAGCATCAAGATAGCTTAAAACCATTTCATCAAATCCCTCTTTAGAGAGAAGTTTCACAAAATCTATAAACTCCTCTTTATTGGTAATTACCACTTTGGTGGAGAACATAATATCTTCAAATGCTTTTTTAAAAGATCCTCTACTCTTCACCAGGTCCATAAAATCGCTATAACGGATGCCGTCGGCATATTCAATCTGCTCTTCAACGGGTTTGACTAAAAGTTCATCTAATTGATATTTAGATGTGTCCAAGGTCTCTATAAGTCCATCTATAATATCTACAGCATTCTCTTTCTCACTCTTAATGAGCTGATAATAATCAAACAGTGCCTGTGCCTCTTCTTCACTCTCTATGCCCAAATCACTTAAATAAACACCCACTTTAGCTTCATCTAGCGCAGGGTAATCTTTTAAAATGAGTCCATAACTTCTTAGCGCATTGACATAATCCCCTTTGAGAAATTCATTTTCGGCTCTCTTAAGTAATAGATTTTGACTTATCTTGCTCATACTTTATCCCAACTGATCCAATTTATCTTCAAATCCTGCCGGTACATTTTGAACGGTAATCTCTGGATGTATCAATGTCTGTATTTGTCTCTCTACACCAAATTTAATGGTAGTACCGGAAGAACCGCACCCTACACATGCACCCTGAAGTTGTACATATACTTTCCCATCTTTAATCGCAATCAATGTGATATCCCCACCATCTAGTTTAATAGAAGGTCTAACCTTTTCTATGACACTAAGTACTGCGGGTTCTAATTCTTCATCTGAAAATGGTATCAATTCATATCCTTGGTTTACATCAGTCAATAGATGTCTTATTCATAGTATTATAGCGAAACCATAGTAAATTTTTCTATGCTTTGCTTTATCTGTGTTATACAGTAAAAGTATTTCTTTGTCAATGGTGAAGAGATGTTTTGATAAATTTTAAATAGAGTTTCCAAGATAAATCCCGGAAACTAGAAGTACAGTAACAATTATACGAGTTCTATAATTGCCATTGGTGCTGCATCACCTTTTCTCATACGTGTTTTAATGATACGTGTGTATCCACCGTTTCTCTCTGCATACTTTGGTGCAGTTTCATTGACAATAGTGTTTGTACACTCTTTGTCCTGTAACATTGCAAAAATTGCTCTATGTGCATTAAAATCGCCTGAAGAAGCTTTAGTAATAAGCTTTTCATAATACGATCTAAGCTCTTTGGCTTTTGGCAATGTAGTCTCTATTCTACCCTCTTTTGTTAAAGCAATAGAAAGGTTTTTAAGAAGCGCTGCTCTGTGAGAAGACGTTCTGTTTAATTTACGGTAACCATGCTTATGTCTCATAATATTCCTTTTTCATTGTTATAAGTCTCCTTATGAACAAGGCAATCTCATTCATAATTCCACTTCGTAAAGCTCACCGTTGAATCGATAGCTTATTAAAATGCAACCCTTATACTTTTAGTTGCTCTATTTTCTTTACAAGATTGATTCTTGTAGTATCTGCGAGTTCAAACTCCGGACCAAATCCATGCTCTACAAGACATTCGTTGATTTCATCTAAAGATTTTTTACCAAGATTCTTAATATTTTTAATTTCATTCTCACTCATAAGTACCAATTCTGCAAGGAACTTCATACCGGCTCTGTCGAGTGAATTAAATGATCTTGCACTTAGTCCAAGAGAGTCTACTGTCATCATAAAAGGTTTAAGCTCATTGTCATCACTGTTTCTTTTTATCGGTGCCGTACTGATATCCAAATCAAGTACCGTATTAAATACAGAGAGTTGTTTATTCATCACTTCCAATGCATTGGTAAACGCTTCAACAGGACCAATCTGACCATCTGTTTCAATATCAAAAGTAATCTTCTCAAAGTTAGGATTATCCTCAACAAGTACAGGTTCAATCTTATAATTCGCTTTCCTTACCGGAGTAAAAAAAGCATCTAAAGCAATACAATCACTCTCAACATCATCTCTTAAATCTTCACTTGGTACATAACCGATACCTTTTGAGATTACAACGGTAAAGTTAAGCTCTGCATCTTCATTTAAAGTTGCTAAAGGTAAATTACCGTTCACTACTTCAATTTGATCATTGTTAAGATCTTCTGCCGTCACTTCTTTGTGTCCGGAGAAACTGTATTTTAGTTCAATTCTATCACTCTCATCTTTAATTTTAAAACGAATATTTTTAAGATTGATAATAAATACAGCAACATCTTCGTGCATACCTCTAATGTTGTCAAACTCATGCGCTGCACCTTCAACCTTAATCGAAATGGGTGCATAACCGATAGAAGAGCCTAAAATCAATCTTCTCAATGGGTGTGCAAGCGTAACGGCATAACCGCTCTCAAAAGGATAAGCAATGATCTCAGCACGATTTGTGCTTACCTCATTAACTTCTACCTCTGTTGGCATAAATGGTGCAATTTTAATTTTTCTCATTAATAGCCTTTACTTATGTATTATTTAGAGTAAAGTTCGACGATTAGACGCTCTTCAACCGGGATTGCTATTTCAGCTCTTTCAGGGATTCTTGTAAAGAGTCCAAAAAGTTTTTCTTTATCCATATCAACCCATTCAACCATCCCTGTTTGATTGGTTAATTCTACTGCTCTAATAATCTGAGGATTTGTTTTACTTTTCTCTCTGATCTCAATTTTGTCACCTGCTTTTACTCTATATGAAGGGATATCAACTCTTTTGCCATCAACAAGGACATGTCCGTGATTTACGAATTGTCTTGCAGATGCTCTTGTTGTCGCAAAGCCCATTCTATACACAACGTTATCAAGTCTCTGCTCAAGAAGTTGAATCAGGATAGAACCTGTATTCCCATCTTTTGAGTTTGCTTCTTTGTAAAGTGCTCTAAATTGTTTTTCACTTACACCGTACATAAATTTTGCTTTTTGCTTCTCTTGTAATTGAAGACCATACTCAGAAATTTTTGTTCTTCTTTGACCATGTTGCCCTGGAGCATATGGACGTTTTTCTAATGCAGATTTACCAGCGAGTCTTCGCTCACCTTTTAATCCTAAATCAACGCCAAGTCTTCTTTCTAGTCTCTCTACCGGACCTCTATATCTTGCCATTTCTTATCCTTACACTCTACGTTTTTTCGGTGGTCTACAACCATTGTGAGGAAGTGGTGTAATATCTTTTAAGAATGTTACACGAATCCCTTCAGTTGCACCAATAGCTTTCACAGCCGTATCTCTACCAGAACCAGGACCTTGTACTTTGATTCCTACTTCTTTGATACCGTTTTCCATTGCCTTTGCCATTGCATCCGCTACAGCTTCCGTTGCTGCAAAAGGAGTGGATTTTTTACTTCCTTTGAAACCAAGTGCACCTGCACTGCTCCAAGAGATTACATTTCCCATTTCATCTGTCACTGTAATTACAGTGTTATTGAAGGTTGCAGCTACGTAAACCACACCTTTAGCAATACTTTTTTTTGCTTTTTTCTTAGCCATATTTATGTTACTCCTTATGCTGCGCCGACAGTTTTACGTTTACCCTTACGAGTACGTGCATTTGTCTTTGTTTTTTGTCCACGACAAGGTAAACCTCTTCTATGTCTAAGACCTCTATACGAACCTAGGTCCATAAGTGCTTTAATGTCTAAAGTTACTTTTTTTCTAAGATCACCCTCAACCATAACGTTCTCTTGAATATCATTACGGATTATTGCTGCTTGCGCATCCGTCAGTTCATGAACTCTAATGTTATAGTCAATTCCTGTTCTGTCAAGAATCTTTCTTGACGTTGTTAATCCGATACCGAAAATGTATGTAAGTGCATACTCCATTCTCTTCTTTTGTGGTAAATCAACACCTGCAATACGTGCCATGTTTATCCTTGTCTTTGTTTATGTTTTGGATTTTTACAAATCACGCGTACGATACCCTTGCGTTTAAT